>JARGNK010000031.1:26889-55157 GCA_029213145.1 Rubripirellula sp.
CCCGTGTGCCGAGGTTCGTGACCCGCGTGCCGAGATTCCTGGCCCATGTGAGTGGGCCCATTATCTCTTGTTGAAAAACGCGTCTCTCGTTGTGATTGATCGTTTTTTTTCGGCCAGACAGCATTTCTATTTTGATTCATGGTTTGACCCCTTTTTGGGCGCAAAGCCGATTGAGCATTCCATCCATCCACCGCATGAACATCCGCCTCCTGCTTCCGGCGAGAAGAGCATGCCTTGGGCGGGGATGGTGCTCAGCCAACAGCTCGGTCTCAGTCGAGTAAATTCTGAGCGTCCATCTCGCTCGAGAGACCAAAACGATAAGGGGCCACCGCCACCCCGGTAAATAATGGTGTTGCCGGTCCCAACCGGCGTGGCACAACCACGTCGTTTTCCAAGCGTGTTCGTCTTGATAATGTTGCCAGTCTTCGAATCAAGTATTTGAGGCTGCACAAATATCTTGTCGTTCATGAGTACCGCGTGTTGCATGTGAGCCCCGTGGTGGTCTTCGGGCCACTTTGCTGATTGCGACCAGCGACGTTCGCCACTGGCGAGGTCAAAGGAGGTGAAATGGAACTTCGCATCGCTCGAGGATTCCAGCAGGAATTGATTTTCATCCGCCAAGCCGAATGCAACCACTTGGGAAGAAGAGGTTGCGGGAGCTTTTTGGGTCCACAATTCGCGGCCCGTTTTCAAGTCCAGGCAGACCACCGTAGCCTTATCCGCAATCTGCTGGTTGGTCAGCTTTCCGGACGGAAGTTTTCGCAGTTCTGGATCCGTGATTTCAACAAAAATCACCCGGTCATTGGCGATGGTGATCGTCGCGTGGATGACGGCATCGACGTCTCGCTTCCAGCGGACATTCCCATATTGTTTGTCATAAGCAACGAGTGATTGTCCGCATACTTTGGAAGTTGCCTGGTCGTCCTTTCCGTCATACCAGGCTGGTTTTGCCCAGAATTCTTCGTATTGGCTGCCGCGGGTGACCGCAGTCCCCAGGATCGTGTCGTTGGTGTTGGCGACGTAGCCCCAGTCGAAATCTTTCTTGGCGTTGCTGTCATCGGGTTCCGGCAAGGTCAGTGTGCGTTTTAATTCGCCGGTTGCCGCATCGATTACCCAAAGTCGGTCGGCTGCCGCCGCATAAACAAATGCATCGTCAGCGCACCAGTTGGCACAGTCACGCGGAATGTTGACTCGACGTAGGCCAGGCATTTCAAGTGACCACAGTACGGCACCATTAAACGCGTCTAACGCGATCATGCGGTTCATGCCCTGATGAAACAATCGGCCACCGACGGCTAGGGGAGCAGGCATGCGAGGATTGCGATCGATACCAAAATCAGCACCCGGTCGGCCGAGCCATCGGATTTCCAGTTGTCCCGCATCATCAACACCATCGAGCGTTTCACCCGAAAAGGACTGATTGGAAACACTGCCGTACTGATGGTCCCAACGCGTTAGTGTCACATCGCTCATGGGGTGTGCAACAAATAACTGATCGTTGATTGGCTTCCAGTTCAGCGTCGAAGTGGCGGGCGGTTTGCCAACACAGACCAGCGTTCCTGTTGGCGACAGCAATTCTTTGGCCCGTTGCAGATCATCTGGTTTGACGAAAGCCACATTCGCAATCTCAGACGGGATTTCTGCGGTTAGCTGTGCCGTGAAGCGAATCCCATAATGCCCTTGCTGATACCAGTGGTGGCGTCGTTGCGTCATTTGTTCGTGATCGTCGCAGGCGGCGATGATGGTCATTGAGGTGTGCTGGACCAGCCAAGTCGCCCAGGGTTCGCTCAGACTCTCCCCCACGACTGCATAGCCACCCAGATGATGAAGACTGTCCATCAACGCATTGGATTCAGATGACGTTTCGTCGACTCCTTTCTCCAGCATCGGTGGGGTGTAGTTCATGGCGTTATCGAATTCAAAGACCTCGCTGGTCCAGGGTGGACCATCTCCATTGATGGTAATTCGGTACTGATAGACTTGGTTGGGTTGTAAGTTCGCCAGGACGACTTGGTGGAATGTGCCGCCAGCGGAGTCTGGCTTGACTGTCTGTTCGGCAGATTCCGTAGCGGTTCGATAAGCCACCGTCGCGCTGCCAGGGAGGTCGGATTCCCAGGTCAGTTCGGCTTCTCCGGGTGAGATAAAACGGATGGCAGGATGGACTCTCTGCGGTTGGATGGAGTCGTCACTGTAGGTGGTCAACGTCGAAACGAAGAAAGCCGCTGCGGCGAGGAGTTTAATCAGTGATTTCGATTGGCTAAGTTTCATCATGATGTCCAGTGTAGCAACAGATGGACGGCGAAGCCTCGTTCGCGTCCAAGGTGTCTCGCTTGGCATTCGTCTACCTTTGTTGTCGATCCGCCTTTGGTATCCGGAAGACCGCCTTTGGTGTCCGGAAGACCGCCTTTGGTGTCCGGAAGACCGGGGCATTCTTGGGGATGCGTGGTCTCCCATGGTATCAGTCAGCGTGATCGGGCACTTGTCGTAGCGGGAGTGCTTTCTCGGTAACGGACTGCACACGCCGGGGGCTAGCGTTGAGTTTTGGTGTTTGTAATCGCTTTTCGTTTGTTTCATTCCAAAGTTGTAGATCCCTTCGTTTGCGTCCATTCGTTGATTTTCGCGAGAACTTCAGGGGTCTCCCGATCATGAAACAGATCATGCCGCATACCTTGGCAGGTCAAGAGTGTGGCACGGTTGCCCATCCGGATTGCAAGGTGTTCGCAGGCACTACGATCAATCAGCGGGTCTTCGTCCCCTAGCAGAATCAAAGTCGGGATCTTCAGTTGTCTTGCGTGATCGAGCGCCCACCGCCCCTGTGAAAGAAGTTGGGTTGCCAGGTAGATCGTGATCTTCGAGTGTCTTAACGGATCTGTCCGAATCACTTCGCTCTCTTTTTCGTCACTGGTGAGCGCGGCGGGATCGACTGCTCGAGTGATGCGAATCCAGGGGAACAAATGCCCGGTGAGCCATGCTGCGAAAATATGGGGCCGCGGTGGAGGTGTTGGTGGCAATAGCATCGGCGCACAAAGAATCAGGCCAGCGGGAAGATTGTTGGCGTGCTGTAGTGATTGGCGAAGTGCGTAGCTCAATCCAAGATTGCCGCCCATGCTGTGTCCCACGATGAACTGCGGCAAGCCTGGATAAAGCTCTGTCAGTTTTGCACGAGCAGCTTCGATATCTTTCAATAGACCATCGAATGAATCGGCACGCCCACGCTCCCCTGGTGACTTACCGTGGCCTGGCAAATCAAACCCTAGTACGGCAAACCGCTGCTGTACTAGTGCGCGGGCTAAGGGTTCAAATCTCGCTGCGTAATCACCAAGGCCATGCACCACTAAGGCGATCCTTCGCGGTTGCCCGGCACCGGTCCAGAGATGGCCGTTGAGTCGTTCGTGACGTCCGGTGAAGAGTGTTTCGTGGTGCACGAAGTCTCCGTTCGTTGGCCTTCGTTGATTGGCGTCCGTTCGAAAATCTAGCCCTTCTGAAAAGCTATTGATTCATCGCCCAATTAAAGCCTGCTGCAACGACCGCTTGCCACGTCTTGTCAAGCATCGTTTCATTGTGGTGGCCAAGTGAGATTCCGAATACGCGGGTGCCCTTGATCTCGTTGAGCCAAATCACTGGTTCTTGATTTCCTGTTTCGTCACTGTGGACACTCGCCAGGACTTTGGCAGACGGCCAAACTTTCTCGATAACGTAAAGCTCCCCGTTGGGTGTGTCCCAAGCGTTTCCAATGGATCGTACGATTGGATGTGCGTTTCCTGCATCGGTGGGTACGACATGCAGAGAGTGTTTCGATTTTTCATGCCGCCGACTGGTGACACCCAAGAATGATCGCCATGCATCCGCAGTCGGTGCGTTGCGATAGGAGTGCATCGAACAATGAATCATGATCGCTGGAGTTTTTGATTCGGTATGAGCGTTGACGATGCCGGTTACGAATGGTCCATCTTCGACACCACCGAAGCATTCATTGTGGATGACGATGTCGAATCCCTTGATCCAATCTCCCCGTTGATAAATGTCCGCTTTGATATCTCGCCCACTCCCATATTGAAGGATTGTCCAGTCGATGTTTCCGATACTCTTGGATAAGCCTTCGCTGATGATCTGTTTTTGGTTCTGGTAATCGTGGCAGCATCCGCCCGTGATTAACAAAGCGCGGACCTTAGGCGTCACTGTGGGTTGTGAATCGGGTTCGATGGCAGGCATCGTAGAAGCCATCCAGAGGGTGATTGTGAGGCACAGGAATCGTGTCATGGCATATCCGGGAGGAACAGAATGGCGTGTGAGGGCACCGGCCGGGTTCGACGTTTTTCCAATTTTACTGGCGGCCCAATTTGACTGGCAGCATCCGACGGCATACTTCACGCGTATTTTGATTCATTTGCCGTTCCAGTTCACCCTGGATTACGCCGTTTTGCCCTGGAATTACTCGAGCTCGGTTTGGGTCCGTCTGGGAACCGTGGGCTCGTTTGGGGGGAGGGCGTTTTTTCGGCTGTTGGCATAGAAACTGCATCCTTCCTAAAAGCAATGTCGATAATGCTGCCAAGATGGCCCGGATACGACGAATCAAACTTGTTCGCGTCCGTTTCAATTCCTGTCTTTCGAAAGCCAATTTCCGATGTTGATTCGCTTGCTGGCTGCCTTCATTTTTGTTCCGTTAATTGAGCTCGCTTTGTTGCTTCAATTGGCGGACGCAACGAGTGCTTGGACGGCCTTTGCGGTGGTCATTGTTACCGGAGTGATCGGCTCCATTTTGGCTCGCCATCAGGGAGTGATGGCTTGGTTTCGCTTTCGCAGTGCGTTAGCGGAAGGCAGGGTGCCCAATCGCGAGATTCGTGATGGGTTGATGATTGTCTTTGCTGCTGCGTTGCTGTTGACGCCCGGATTGTTGACTGACGCGTTAGGTTTCACCTTGCTAACTCCTCCGGGCAGAGCCTTGATCGGTCGGTGGGTGGTAGACCGTTACGTGAAGCGATTCAGCGTGCAAATGGCGTCTGGTCAACCAGCGTCCTACCAAGAGTCGATGTATCAAGAGTCGATGTTTGAAGAACCACTACATCGTCAGTCGCGAGAGGGTGGATACACCATCGATGCGGAAGTGGTGGATCGCAAATCTTAGCCGAGATGATGGTCGCCCGCTGACTTGCTGGTATCGGAGTTGGTGTGCTCGCGTTGTGACGCAATTCGCTACGCCTGTGTACGGTAGCGTATTACCGAGGTATTGCTTCAGTGAAGAGAAATCGCGAACCCACCAGCCTAGCGGTTCTACGGTCGATGATTCGCCCGTCTTGCATCGGCAGTGTCGGTTGCACGGGAAGCTACTTCAGCTTGCCTGCCGCCCACAGCGATCCGCGTGTCAGTGTGTTCAGAAAAACTTCGTCTTGAAACGTCTCGTTGGAATGGCCATAGGTAGTGCCAAAGACGCGGGCTTTGCCATATTGATTGGTCCAAAAGACCGCGTGGGCTTTCCCCGTTTTTTCACTTTCACTGGTCGCGAGTACGGTGGTTTTTGGCCACAGCTTTTCAATGACGTACAATTCATCAATCGCACTTTTGTGACCGTCGGGGTAACCCGTCATGATCGGGTGATCTTTGGCAACGACATCGATTTTGTAGTGACTTTTGTGCTCGTGGCGTCGGCTTGTGACCCCAAGTAGCTGACGCCAGTCATCGATTTCTGCGCCGCGATAGGTATGCATTGCGCAATGGATCACAACCGCGTTGGTGCCTTCATAGTGCGGACGTGTGATGCTGCGGATGTACTCGGGCGACATCGTGTTGGCGAAGCACTCATTGTGGATGACAACATCGAACCCTTTGGCCCATTCTGGATCACTGTAAAAATCAATCTCAGCCTCTGTGCCGGTGCCACCTTCGTTGACGACTGTCCATTTTGCTTGGACTCCACGTTTCTCCATTGCCAGCTGCATCGCTTTGGTTTGGAAGTCATAGTCATGACAGCAACCGCTTGTAATGAGCAGGATGTTCAGCGACTGCTTTAATTCTTCAGCCCTGGCTTGGCCGAAGCAAAGTGAAGAAAGCAGCAATCCAAGGACAGCATAGGTTTTCATAGCAGTTCCGTGGTTGGCGGTAGCGTCGGCGCGCAGGTTCAGCTCAAATCGCGAGGTTGTTGGTGGCGAAGTAACGCAAACCTAGAGTCGGTCGTCGAGTTCAACGGGTTCCATGACTTTGGTGTTGCGCTCAACGGCGACAACGGTGGTCCGCTGTCGCAGTCCGTCACGGCTCTCTGCCGTTACCGGCAGGACTTGTCGCTTATCGGGCAACTCCATGCGAACCGTGAACGAGCCGTCTTCTTGGAGTTTAACGGGACGCCCCGCCACCATGACTGACGCAGACGACGAAGTCTTCCCGAAAATGATTAGCTCGGCGTCGACTTTGAATGGGAGTTTTCCCTGACGCAGCAAGGTCGGGTCAGCAACCGTCTGCCCCTGTTCGCGTCGCAACGGCATCGGGCGATGCAGTCGTTCTTCAAAGATTTCTCTCAGGTCACCGCCGTCGGTGTCGTAACCACCGCTGAGTGAATAAATTCTCTCGTAGTCCTCGGCGATATCCCGCCAGTGCTCATCCAAGCGTTCGCATTCACCTGGGCGTGGGGTTTCGACGATATTACTGCGGCAAAGCGTGTAAAACTCACCATTGTCGGCCAAGTATCCGACCAGCACGCGATATCGTGATGGCGGGTCATCGACGTCGATGTACCAATTGTCGACGCCACCGTGAATCGTGATGTCTCGCTCGACGCTTTCAGCGTTATTATTGCTGACATCTGCTACTGTTAGGATTCGCAGTGTCGGAACAGCCGTGTGCCATCGCTCGGCCATTGCTGATTGGGCACGTTCAACACTGGCACGCGTAATTTCCCAGCTCGCTTGGAGCCAGAAGGCATCCCTGACTAGCAAAATGACCCGATCTTGATGTTGATCCTGCCCGCGAGTCCGTTTCGCTCCTCGATTTACCGCTGCTCCGCCAACCAGCATCCCTGTCGAGAGATCCTTGTTGCGTGCCATGGTTTCGCGTCGTTTGCGAATCTGAGCCCGGATTCGAGCCGTTTTGGCCGATACTTTTGGCTCCGGCAGTTTTGGTAGCGGCTTGGATGTTGCAGATCGTGCGGTGCTCTTGGATGACTTAGCTTTGGACGATTTAGCAGTTGAGCGGGTGGTGGTTCGGGCTTTTGAGCTTACCGAGCCAGCCTTTTCTTTTGGGTTGCTAAGGCTTGACTTGGCGGTGGGGGATGACTTCGCCGATTTGGCTTTCGTCCCCGAGGAGTTGGATTTGCGTCGCAAGCGACGCTGGACCTTTTTGATTTCCTCCACCAGCTCGGCCTTCTTCATCCCGTGCCAGCCTGGAACTCCATAGGTTTTTGCCAAATCTGCCAAATCTCGACGCGTCTGAGCCTTCAAGTCTGCGGTCGTAATCACCTGCACCTCCCAAAATCCGGAGCGAACTCATGCCGAAGCAGGCAATCGCCGCACCATTGTTGTCTACTCTTGTCAGCGGGTCATACTACGATGTATCCGCTCATCCACGTCTTGTTGTCTCCTGCGCATCCGAGCAGTGGTCGATACCGCGGTGGCTCAGCGTTGGCAGGCTGTGACCAGGCGGGGGTACCAAGTAGTTGCAATCGGTCGGAGGCGGTTTTCTTCGGCTAGCTCAGTTCCGGCGTTTTTCGGGCCAAAACTCGCTCTTCGAATCGCGTACCCATCTACCTGCACAAATCGCACTAACGGCACAATCGTCACCTGAATCATTATGACAAGGGCTCGCAGAAAGTTCTAGTCGCTGCGTTGGCGTTTTCCTGGAATGCTGGGTGAAATGTTATCAAAACGTCGTGAAAACCGGCAAAAAGCCGTTTTCTTCGCAGGCCCGCCCGGCCGGCCTAACCGCTGTTTTTTAAGCCCCGATTGCAACCGATGTTGGGCGTTTTGGGGGTGGCTGGCGGTTGCGTGTCGATTGTGACCGCAGTGTGGGGCGATGCAGCGCCGGTTCGGAGGGGTTGTCCGGCCACTCTCGTCGTGGTTGGTTGCCAGGTTGGGTCGTCGTTGGGTTGATTCTTAGGCAGACTAGCTCTTAACAGGCCTGTCTCGCTTCAGTGTGGAGCTAGAAAGCGTCGTTCGAGTTCGCCATTCGATTTTTTTTAAAAAAATGGGTGCGGCGATCGGTCGCTGCCTCTTCTTTCGGGTGGGGCAGATGTCACAATCCTGTTTGCCTAGTTTTACTTTTCCGGGTCTCCTGTCAGCGACTGGGGTTTCCATTGAATGAACCGCAGCGATCCAAACGAGCCTTGCCGCCGGATGGGGATCGGTCTTCGGGCGCGCGGAAACGGAAAGTCGAGCGAAGTGAAGTTGGAGTCGCTGGAAGCGGGCGTTTGGGCCGGTCATCTGGCTTTCGGTACGCGGCTCTCGGGATGGAGTTAGCTGCCTACACCTTGGTATTTGCTGGAGTCGGTTTCGCGGTGGACAAAGCCCGTGGCAATCAGAAGTACTACGCAACGGCCTTCGGCACGTTGATTGGGTTCGCCTACGGAATGTTTCGATTCGTGTCGGAGGTTCAGCGAGGGACGGGGGGCAAGCCATGAGCGATTTCGGCATCGGTGAGCGACATGCTTGCTGCTCGGTTCGGCAGGCGCATCACGAGTCTATGCGTTGGACGGCGGCTGCCTGTATCGCTTCGTTTGGTTTGTTAATGGCGGTTCGATTTGGCTGGCCAGCGATCTTCCGATGGTCTCCGGCGGATGCGGCATTCATCGCCGTCGGGAGTTGGGTAGTGGCTTGGATTTCCCTCGCTCCCGGCCTTCGGATGACACAGCATTCGAGCGACTTTTGCCAGGTGTTGTTGGTCGGAATCATCATTCGTTTGTTAGGGACCGTTGCACTCTTTTTAACATGCCGTTATCACTTGGCGTCATCAGCCGAAGTCGTTGCCGGAATGATCATCGGCTGGTACGTGTTGCTGACCTTTATCGAGGTGTTCGTATTGAGCCGTTGTCAGGCCAACGCGGATTCCTCCAATGCAACTAATTCTGGGCAGGTTGACAACGGTCAATCCTCCCCTGAAGACGGATGTACGCCAGAACAACAGAACAACAGAACAACAGAACATTTGAACAATAATCAGACATGAACCTGTTGCTTGCCGCCGCCGATCCCGTTTCTCATGCAGTTCCGCATGCTTTGCATCCGAATCCATGGGAGTTCCACGTCGGTGGTCCTGATCTCGATGTGCCGGCCCTGGGTATTTCAGGCGGCATGTATCAGTTTTATCTCACTAATCACCTGTCGATGACTGTCGTCACCGCGGTGCTGGTGCTCCTTGTCTTCTTCTATGTTGCGAAGCGAGTCAAGCCGCAGGGTGAGGGCTTGGATGCCTACAAAACACGTGGTCGTTTTTCGCAATTGTTCGAAACCATGTGCACCTTTGTGCGAGACGAGGTGGTTAGGCCCAACTTGGGCGGCCTGACTGACAAATATATTTACTACGTCTGGACAGTATTCTTCTTCGTGCTCTTTGCAAATGTGATTGGATTGATCCCAATAGGATACATTTCGCAGGTGCTCACCGGAGATACCCATTTGTCTCACTGGGGCGGGTCGGCGACTGGGAATCTGTCACTGAACGTGATGCTGGCCTTATGTAGTTTCATTGGGATCGTTTATGTCGGGATCCGCGAGACCGGCTTCAAGACCTTCATGGCGCACTTCAATCCGCTGGGTTGGGGCGACCCGAAGATGTTGCTGATTGGCATACCGCTTTACGTTCTGGAATGGATGGGGCTGTTTATTAAGTGCACGGTCTTGGCCATGCGTTTGTTTGGGACCATGATGTCCGGGCACTTGGTGATTGCCGCTTTCGTTGGTTTGGTCTTCATGGCCCGCGAATCGTCGACGAATTTGGCTTACGGGGTCAGTGTTGCGGTGATTCTTCTGGGGATCTTGCTGACGCTGTTGGAGTTGTTTATCTGCTTCTTGCAGGCGTTCATCTTCACCTTCTTGACGGTTTTATTTATCTCGATGGTTGCCCATCATCATGATCATGACCACCCGGAAGAGTTGGAATTGGATGACGAGCACCAAATGGACATGGACAAGTTGATTGATCCGTCTCGTATTACACCGATGTCTTCACCCGCTTAGTTACTAATTTTACCTTTAACCCTGGATGCCTGATTCCCTTGGCGGATAAGGCACAATACAAGAGAAAGTTTACAGGAGCGAACCGAAATGTTTGAATTTGCGATGTTACTGGCTCAGACCGCGGAAGAGATTGCTCTTCAGGAAGCAACCTACGGCGGGTTTGGAAAGCTCGGTGTTGGTATCGGCATGGGGCTTATTATCCTGGGCGCCGGCTTCGGTATCGGACGAATCGGCAGTTCAGCGGTCGATGCGATGGCCCGCCAGCCTGAAGCCAGCGGAACGATTGCCACCAACATGCTGATTGCTGCCGCTTTGGTCGAAGGTGTTTCGGTCATCGCATTAATCCTGATGTTGATTCTGTAGGACGGGTTTGGGTTCTGGGCTATTGCGTCTCCGCAAAGGGATCCGCGGTAGTTTGGTGAACAGCCGTTTTTAACGCATTTCTTCGAGCTGATTTTGTTTTGCAGAGGCAAACTGATGTTGCTTTCATTCGGCCGCATTGGCGTGTTGGTCGTCATGGCTTTGTTTGTGTTCGCTGCTCCGGTGGCTTGCCTTGCCCAGCAGGGCGGGTCGGTCGAAGAGCAGGCTGTTGAAGAACACGCAGACGGTGAGGAACACGCAGACGGTGAGGAACACGCAGGCGGTGAAGAACATGCGTCTGGTGGCGATCACTCCGCTGGTGGTCATGGGGAAGAGCATGCTGATGTTCCCCCCCTGCTCTCGTTTGACGTGGGTTCGGCTGTCATCAATCTGGCGATCTTCGGTTTTGTGTTTTTGGTTCTCGCCAAGTTTGTCTGGCCGGTGATTCTGGGTGGGTTGCAAGCTCGTGAGGACAAGATCCACAGCGACCTGGAGTCGGCTGAGAAAGCGAACCAGGATGCAAAAGCGTTGCTGTCTGACTACCAGGCGAAGCTGGACGATGCGGCTACTCAGGTTCAAGCGATGTTGGCGGAGGCGAGGACGGATGCCGAATCCAATAAGCAGCGGATCGTCGAAGAAGCGAAGGCGGAGGCGGAGCGTCAGCGAGAACGCGCCGTGGCCGACATCGAAACAGCGAAGAAAGTCGCATTGTCGGAATTAGCTGGTGAGACCTCGGATATGGCGATTAGCGTCGCCAAGCAGGTGGTCGGCCGCGAATTGAAACCGGAAGATCACGCCGATTTGATCCGTCAGGCACTGGATCGATTGCCAAGCAACAACTAGAGCGCAACAGTTATGGCCGAAGCCGAAACACATGATACGGTGCTCGACACCGGAGCCGAACAGTTGGGCAAGACCTATGCACGAGCGTTGCTGGGCGCAGCCCAGGCAACGGGTGTCGTCGATGAGGTGATCGAGCAACTTGATCGGATCGTTGATGATTTCTTGAACCGTTCGCCCGAGTTAAAAGCAGCGTTCGCTTCACCTCGCATCGATGAAGCAGAGAAGGTGCGAATTATCGATCGGCTCTTCGCAGAGGATGTCAATCCGATACTCGTAAAGTTCATGAAGGTGATGGCGGGTCGCGGGCGTCTTGGTTATTTGTTCGCGGTGCGTGATGCGGCGGACGAACTCCATGACGAAATGCTCGGCCGGGTCGTTGCCTCGATACGCACCGCGGTGCCGTTGGATGATGCTTTGCGATCGAAAATCAGTGACCAACTCGGGTCGTTGATGAGCAAACAAGTACGCCTTCGAGAATCGGTTGATCCCGACTTGATCGGTGGCATGGTGATCCGAGTCGGTGACCGGGTCTTTGACAGTAGTGTGGCGAACCGCTTGGATAAAATGGCTCGCAGGACCCGCGATGGGTTCTCCAGCCGGATCCTGCATCAGTTCAATCAATTTACATCGGAATAGGTTTTGTTAAACGAGCCAGGCATTTGCCTGGTTGGGATTACCATCAACCGCGTCGATCAAGAGATCGACTCTCACCATCGAATATAGATTCATGAAATTTAGCAGTGACGAAATCGCTTCGGTCTTGCAGCAAGAGATCGAACAGTTCGATAGCAAGATCGACGTTCGCGAAGTCGGGACCGTGTTGGAAGTTGGTGACGGAATCGCCCGCGTCTACGGCCTGTCCGGCGTCATGGCCGGAGAGATGGTCGAATTCCCCAACGGTGCCATCGGCTTGGCGTTTAACCTCGAGGAAAACTCGGTCGGGGTTATTATCCTCGGCGACTACCTGACGATTGAGGAAGGCGACGAAGTTACGTCGCTCGGCACGCTGCTGTCTGTCCCCGCCGGTGACGCGGTGGTCGGTCGCGTGCTCGATCCGTTGGGCAACCCGCTCGACGGCAAAGGGCCTGTGCAAACAGATGTGACGCGTCCTGTCGAAATCATCGCAACTGGCGTGGCGGAACGCCAACCGGTAAGCGAACCGATGCAAACAGGGATCAAAGCGATCGATGCGATGACGCCGATTGGTCGTGGTCAGCGTGAACTGATTATTGGTGACCGCAAGACTGGCAAGACCGCGATTGCAATCGACGCGATCATCAACCAGAAGGGCAAAGACGTAAAATGTTTTTACGTTGCGATCGGTCAGAAAGATTCCTCCGTTGCTGGTGTAATTGATGCACTCGAACGCAATGGTGCGATGGAATACACCACAGTGATCGTTGCTGGTGCTTCATCGCCTGCGACGATGCAGTATGTCGCTCCCTACGCCGGCACCGCGATGGCTGAGCATTTCATGTTCAACGGCGGACATGCCTTGGTCGTTTATGATGACTTGAGCAAGCAAGCGACGGCCTACCGTCAAATGAGTTTGTTGATGCGACGTCCGCCAGGACGCGAGGCCTATCCCGGGGACGTGTTCTACTGCCACAGTCGTTTGTTGGAGCGGTCCGCGAAGTTGTCGGATGCATTGGGTGGTGGCTCGATCACTAGCCTGCCAATTATCGAAACGCTCGAGGGCGAGGTTTCAGCTTACATTCCGACCAATGTGATTTCGATCACTGACGGACAGATCTACTTGCAGCCCGACCTCTTTTTCGCTGGTATCCGACCAGCAATGAACGCTGGTATCTCGGTGAGTCGCGTGGGTGGTGCCGCCCAGGTCAAAGCGATGAAAAAGGTTGCCGGTGGTCTGCGATTGGATTTGGCCGCGTTCCGAGCTTTAGAAGCGTTTGCCCAACTCGGAACCGATCTTGATGCTGCTACGCAGGCACAGTTGGATCGCGGATATCGGATGGTCGAACTGCTCAAGCAACCTCAGTACCAACCAAAGAGCGTTACGGACCAAGTTCTGAGCTTGTACGCCGGAACAAAAGGCTTGATCGATGATGTTCCGGTTAAAGCTGTTCAGCAGTGGGAAGCCGACTTCTTGCAGTTCGCTCACGACAAGCACGGCGACTTGATCACTTTGCTGGATGAAACGAAAGACCTGACCGATGAGGTCGTGGAGAAAGTGGAAGCCTGCATTGCGGACTTCAAAAGCGGTTACAAGCCTGTCGAGAGCGACAGCTAATCGTTTTCGTTCGATACAGCAGAATCCTCGAGAGTAACGCACACCCATGGCCAACGCACGAGCCCTCGATAAACGACGAAAGTCAATTCGTAACATCCGCAAAATCACGCGGACGATGGAATTGATTGCGACGGCACGCTACAAGAAAGCGATGGACCGCGCGCATGCCGTTTCGGCTTACACCGATCGGTTGAGCCAAATCGTTAACAGCTTGGCGGCCGCCGGAACCGAAGTTCAGCACCCACTGCTGGAACAACGCGATAACCCCAAGTCGGCCCGCATTCTGGTTTTGAGCAGTAATCGCGGGTTGTGTGGTGGATACAACTCAAGTGTTTTGCGAGCCACGCTCCCACAGATCGAAGAGTTGAATCGTTCGATTGGTGATGTCGCTGTCGACGTTAGCGGTAAGCGAGGTATCGGCGGTTTGAAATTCCGCGGTATCGAAGCCGATCGGCAATACACTCAATTCGAGGACCAGCCAGCCTACGACGAGGTTGAGAAGATCGCCTCGGGTTATCTGGAACAGTACATTACGGGCCAGATGGACCGTTTGGACGTGGTCTACACCCGTTTTATTAGTACCTCGAAGCAGATTGCGACTATCGAAACGCTGCTGCCGCTGGGATCTCTTGATGGCGACAATTCGAGCCAGGATCTGGGTGGCGAGGGAAGCGGCGAATACGAGTTCCTGCCATCCGCCGAAAGTATTTTGGAAGAGGTTGTTCCAACCAGTTTCAAAACAAAGTTGTTTAAGTGTTTTCTCGATTCTGCGGTCAGCGAGCAAGTTGCTCGGATGATTGCGATGAAAGGTGCGACTGAGAGCGCCGGAGAAATGATCAAACAACTTTCAATGACTTACAACCGAGCCCGTCAGAGTCAGATTACGGGCGAGATTATGGAAATCATCGGCGGTGTCGAAGCTCTCGAATCTTAGTTTTCGATCTGCTGTCACCGTTCACCTGCACACTCCACCACTACCTAGTAACGACGATCGTCATGTCCACCGCTACCGAAAATAATGTTGGCCGCGTCACTCAAGTCATTGGGTCGACGTTCGATATTGAGTTTCCCGAAGGTCACATGCCGCCAATCTATAATGCGGTCACGATCGACTCGGAACACAAGGGCGTCACCATTAAGCTGACCGGGGAGATTCAGCAGCACCTTGGCGGTGGCCGAGTGCGAGCGATCGCCCTCGGTAGCACAGAGGGGATGATGCGAGGCTTGGAAGTGGTCGACACTGGTAAGCCGGTTACGGTTCCCGTCGGAACGGCGACCCTCGGACGAGTTTTCAATGTCCTTGGCGATGCGATTGATCAACGAGGTCCGGTCGAAGCCGACGATCACATGCCGATTCACCGCTTCGCTCCACCTGTCAACGAACTGTCGACGAACACTGAGGTGTTTGAGACAGGGATCAAGGTGGTTGACCTTCTCACCCCGTTTGTTCGTGGTGGTAAAGCTGGACTGTTTGGTGGAGCCGGACTGGGCAAGACCGTGATCCTAACCGAGTTGATCGCTCGAATCGCCAGCAGCCACGGCGGCTATTCCGTTTTCGCGGGGGTTGGTGAGCGAACGCGTGAGGGAACTGACTTATGGTTGGAAATGCAAGAAACCGAGATCGGTGACACTGGTCGCAAGGTCATCGAGCAAACATGCATGGTGTTCGGTCAAATGAACGAACCACCTGGGTCGCGTCTTCGCGTAGCACTTTCAGCTCTTACGATGGCTGAATACTTCCGCGATTCAACGGGTGCGGACACGCTGCTGTTTGTTGACAATATCTTCCGGTTCTCACAGGCTGGCTCGGAAGTGTCGGCTCTGCTGGGCCGGATGCCATCGGCGGTGGGTTATCAGCCAACATTGGCGACCGAAATGGGCGCCTTGCAGGAGCGAATTACCTCCACCAAGAAGGGTGCGATCACCTCAGTGCAGGCCGTTTACGTGCCTGCTGATGACCCGACTGACCCCGCTCCTGCGACTGCGTTTGGCCAGCTTGATGCTTTCATCTACTTGGAACGATCGATTTCTGAGAAAGGGATCTATCCTGCGATTGATCCGCTGGCGTCGAACTCGCGTATCTTGGATCCGCAGTATGTTGGCGATCGCCACTACGAAATTGCTCGTCGCGTACAAACGATTTTGCAGCGTTACCGCGAATTGCAAGACATCATTGCGATTCTGGGTGTCGACGAACTGAGCGAAGAAGACAAGATGGTCGTTCATCGTGCTCGCCGTATCGAACGCTTCATGAGCCAGCCTTTCTTGGTCGCAGAAGTCTTCACTGGTAAGCCCGGTGAGATCACGCCGCTTGCTGAAACGATTCGCAGCTTCGAAGAAATCTGTGACGGCAAGTGGGATCACCTGCCAGAGCAAGCGTTCATGTACGTGGGTGCTGTTGAGCAAGCAGAAGAGCAAGCCAAGAAGATGCAGGATAAATAGCCATGTCACTTCGTTGCGTTGTCGTTACACCCGAAAGAACCGAATTGGACCGTGAAGCAGACCATGTTTCGCTGCCCATGTTCGACGGTGAATTGGGTGTGCTCAAGGGGCGTGCTCCTCTCATTGGTCGGCTTGGTTACGGAACGCTGCGTTTGCAGACCGCTGCCGGCCCAGAGAGGTACTTCGTGGATGGTGGTTTCGCGCAAGTCGAGAATGATGTTGTAAACATCCTGACCAGCCGTGCGATCCCCGTTGACTTGCTCGATGGAGATGAGGCCCGCGCCGAATTGGATGCGGCTCAGGACATGCCCGGCAAGACGCCAGAGGAAATGCAGGTCAAGGAATTGGCGACACGACGCGCCCGCGGCAAGGTCCGGGCGTCGAAGTGAGTTAGTTGAGGTCTCGAAGTGCGTCGTCCCGCCCGCGATGCATCGACCGGTGATTCAGCAAAGGTCTGTCGATCTGGGACGCGCCCGTTTGTCACTGGTGCTCTGGGCGATTGAACGGTCATGGGCTTCGCCGTGTTCTTTCCTCCCTGCCCTGGTGGTCTGCTTGTGCGTTGATCTCGTTGGTGCAGTGTTATTTGATCCCCGCGCCGCTCGGCCGCCGACCGATCGCACCGCGAATTCCGAGTTCGCGCGGGTCTCTGGCAATTTTGTCCGAGAAGATTCGGACATCGTCGAGAATCGGTCGCACTCGCGCGCTGGCTTGTTCGATGTTGTCGACGGTTCGCCGGATCTGCCAATACAGTTCATCATCCCGCAAGAGTCGTTGGACCGTTCCGTCGCCCCGATTAAGTGATTGGCTGAAGGTTTCTACCTCGTTGAGGGTTCCTTCCAGACGGGTCAATGTCCGTAAGAGTTGATCAGTAAACTGATCACTTTGGGCAGCCAGTGGATCGGTGATTTCTTTTAGATTGCCGACCGCTTCTTCGGCAACTATCCCCACCCTTACAAATTGGTTGCCCGCGTTCTCGAAGGTCTGCATGGTTTGCTTGGTTGAGTCGAGCGTCAATTTTGCGTCATCGATCAAGCTAGGGAACTGTTCAAGGGAGCGTCGTAGGTTGGCTTGCAGTTTTGGATCGCCGACGATCGAACGAATTTCTCCCATCGTGCCTTCAAACTCTTGCAGGGCCGAAATCGCTTGATCGGCAACCGCTTGAAATCTGGAATCATTTCCACCGAAGGTTTCGCGAACTTGGCTTGCGAGTTGATTGACACTTTCACCTGCCACCGTGATCGATTCACCGGCTGATCGAATTGCTTCGAACGTCTCGAGTAGGTCTTTCTCCATCTCGAAAAAACTTTCGGCCTTGCTGCCATACTTGAGGAATTCACCATCGGTGTAGGGCGAGCCGATGATTTCGGTATTTTCGCCAAACACCGAATCCAACTCGGCTTGATCAGCTCGAATGAACTCCAGTTTTGCATCCCCGGTGACAAAATTGCCCGAGGTGATTTGTGGCAAGTAATGGTGGGTAACGGTTTGAGCTGCATTCATTGCCAGCGTTACCAGTACGCCCCCTTCGTCGCGCAACGTAATGCTGTCGACTCGTCCGATCCTGACTCCATCCCGGAGGACAGGCGTATTGGCCCCGATGCCTTCAGCCGATGGAAACACAATCGAGAGCGAATAGTCGCGTTGCAGGACACTCGGGAAAGCGCCAAATAAGAATGTCAGAATGATTCCGATGCCGATGGCAGAAATCACCAAGACACCGACGCCGAATCGAAGTTTGTTTTCATCCATGAGAGTTCAATCTAGTATTGTCACACCGAGCGACGGAGTCAGTTAAAAGTCTGCCTGTTGGGCGAGTTCGTTGAGGCGTTCCCCTGCCTCGCCACGAACAAATTGCCGCACTCGGCGATCCTCTGAATTTTCAAGATCACTGGGTGAGCCGTCAAAAAGTATTTGGGTTTCTTCGTCCAGCAAGCGAGTACGTGGATAAAACATCAAAACACGATCCGCTACTTTGCGAGCTGTTCGCATGTCATGAGTTACGACCACACTCGTAACCGGATAGCGTCTGCGAGTTTCCAGGATCAGTTCATTGATGACATCGCTCATGATGGGATCGAGGCCGGTTGTTGGTTCGTCGTAGACGAGTACTTCGGGATTCAGGATTAGGGCTCTGGCCAAACCAACTCGTTTTCGCATCCCGCCGGACAGTTCAGCGGGACGCTTGCGGGTTACGTTTTTTGGTAAACCAACTTCTGCCAGGTGTTGGAAAACTCGCTCGGAGATTTCTTGATCCGAAATCTTTTTGATTTGCCGCAGTGGAAAGGCGACATTGTCAAAAATCGACATGCTGTCGAACAACGCTGCATTTTGGAACACAAATCCAAATCGACGTCGGGCGAGTGTGATCTGTTCTTGATCCATGGCGTTTAGATCGAATCCGTCGAGCAATATGTGGCCAGCGGTGGGGCAGATCAAGCCAATTAACGTTTTCATGAAGACGGTCTTGCCACAGCCGCTTTCACCGATCACGGCGACAGTTTGCCCTCTTTGAATCGTGACGTTGATGTTCGAAAGTATGTTTTGCGAATCGAACTGTACAGATACATTGCGAGCCTCAATCAGTGGTTGATCTAAGTCACTGATCTCGGCATCATCTTCGATGGTTTCGCCTGCCAAACTCACAGGAATGAAGTCCCATTGGGATAGAGTGTGTAGTAGATGGAATTCAACACGATGGTCAGAAACAGATCGATGGCCAGAATGAGAACGAAGGAATAGACGAATGCGGTGGTCGCTGCTTTGCCGACACCATCGGCACCCGGTTCGCAATGGAAACCGCGGTAACAACTGACGATGGCGATAATGCCGCCAAAGAAGAAACTTTTGAAAATCCCACTGAACAGATCGAACCCGGTGACCCCTTCTCGCGAATGATTCAAGTAGGCAGCGTGATCAATCCCGAGAATCACGACGCTATAAAAGTAACCCCCAACGATTCCCATAAAATCTGCCATGATCGTCAGTGCGGGGATCAGCAGGATGCAGGCTAGGAATCGGGGGACGACCAGGTAATGAATTGGATCAGCGCCCATGGCGGTGAGCGCATCGATTTGTTCTGTCACCCGCATCGTGCCAAGCACGGCGGCCATCGCGCCACCCACACGACCGGCCAGCATGGTGGCGGCCAGGACTGGACCGAGTTCTTTGACGAGCGTGCCATTAATTACAGCCCCGAGACGACTGTCCAGTCCGATGGCGTGAAACTGTGCGTAGCTCTGCACGGCGAGGACCATTCCGATGAAGGTTCCCGTCAAAGCGACCACCGGCAAACTTAGCGCGCCAACTTGGTAAAAGTTGATTAAGACTGTACCGCGGCTTGGTAATCGCGAGACCATCCAGCGAAGCATGTGCCAGGTAAAGATCGCCATGTCGCCGATGGCGACAATTCCATCCACGACGGCACCACCCCAATCGTTCACCCAGCGAACGAGCGGTGTCTGTTCATCTGGAGGAATGCTCGAGATCGAGGCGGCTGACTCTGACAATGCTCTCTACCTTTTCGAACGCGCAGGCGGACATCTAGCCCATGTTCGAATTTATCGGTCAGAGAGTGCTGAACGATTAGAGAAAAGAATCAGGCGTATTGAAGGCGGGGGTCATCCAACCCGAGTCGCTTCATTTTCTTATAGAGCGTGGTGCGATTGATATCCAATCCCTCGGCGGTTGCCGCTCGATTCCAGTTGTTCACTCGCAATGCTTGCAAAATGATCTGACGTTCTGGTCCAGCTAAGGCCTCTCGTAAAGTTTTTCCGCTGATATCGCCAAGATTGACGCCAGTTGAGGGTGTCGCTGCAGCAGGTCCCTGGAACTGATCCGTTTCACGGCCGGTCAACTCAGGTGGCAAATCATCGACGGTTAGCACGCTATTTCGAGACAGCAACACGGCACGCTCAACCACGTTTTCGAGCTGTCGGACATTGCCCGGCCAACCGTACGCTTGCATGACCTTGATCGCGTCAGCATTGAATCCTTCGACATCACGTCCGCATGTTTCAGCCGATTCTCGTATGAAGTGATCGGCTAACAGTGGGATGTCGCTGGCTCGTTCGCGGAGTGACGGTAAGACGATATTTACAACATTGACGCGATAGTAAAGGTCTTGTCGGAACGTACCTTCGTGAACCGCTTTAGCCAGATCCTCGTTTGTGGCCAGGATGACACGCGTATCGACCGATTGCGTGGTCGTGCCACCGAGTGCTTCGAATTGGAACTCTTGCAGAACACGCAGCAGTTTCACCTGCATGGCGGCAGTCGCCGTCCCAATTTCGTCCAGGAAGATCGTGCCACCATCAGCCAATTGAAACTTCCCAGCTTTGTCTTGATTCGCGCCGGTAAACGCTCCCGAGACATGCCCAAAGAGCTCGCTTTCGAGCAGTGTATCTGGCAGTGCCCCGCACGCCACTTCCACGAATGGTCCATTGCGACGTCCGCTTCTCGCGTGAATGGCTCGAGCAATCATGCTCTTGCCGGTGCCGTTTTCACCAGTGATAAGGACGGAAGCTTTGGCATCTGCAATACTGTCAATGACATCGAAGATTTTCAGCATTCGATAGTCATGGCTGAGAATGTTTTCTAGACCGCTGCGTCGATCCAACTGTTGGCGGAGGCTTTCGTTTTCACGCGAAATCTCTTTTTGAGCAACCGCTCGGCTAATGGCGAGTGTTAGCTCCTCGTCGATTAGCGGCTTGGTCAGCAGATCGAAGGCACCAGCACGAACCGCTTGTACGGCTGTCTCTGGCGTGCCGTACCCCGTGACAACCAAGACGGCGGTGTCTGGATGTCGCTTTCGGGTGTGTGCGATGAGGTCAAAGCCGTCTTCGCTTCCTAATCGCAAATCAGTGATTACCAGATCAAATGCATGGTTTGCCAAGCAATTCTGGGCAGTGGTCACATTTTCGGCCGTCTCAACGTGGTGCGACATTTCTCGCAACCACTCTGCCATCGATTCGGCAAGGTGACGGTCGTCGTCGACGAGCAGAATGGAGGCTGAGTCAGACATTCGCGTGGCGTTCGGCTCGAAGAGGTGGTGAAGTAAAGAATTCCACCGTTATCTAGGTTACGGATATCCACGGGTCAAAATCCCCGCCGCTCGAATAACGCTGTATTCACGAAGGGATTTACCTCTCTGCGTTCCCTGGGAGTCTGATGAATCCTCCTTGATTGAGGCAATTCCCTTGGTTTAGTGCAGGTTTTGCTAACTTTGAGAGGGGGGCTTTTCCTTGCAGACGACCGGCCTGAACAGGAAAATGCGTCGGAAGAGGTCGTTCTTGACTGCTGCGTTCACTGGTCAGAACCTCTGCGTCGCTCTTTCAAAACGGCGACATGCGATCAGCGGACAGGTTTCCGCTCGCCGTTTAACGAGGAGAAACTTGCTGTTTTTTTGTGTCTCGGCCGCGGGGACTGTTCGGGTTATCCGTTGAAAAACGGTTGTGAGAGTCGGCCTTGATCTGGAAAAGGGTGCGTTGAGATTACCTGTCGACGCCGTGGAGGGTTGTTCCTTTAGACCTTGTTGGACGGTAATTGTCAGGCCGGGTTCATCAGGACCGTGTATGGAAAATCGCGAAGACCCGTTATTTGCTTCTATGTTCCCCGATGGCGTGAATGGGTGTTTTCGATAGGCATGCTGAGCCCATCCCCAAAAAAAGAGGTGGAAAACACCCTCGTTTTGGGTGCTTAGCGAGAACACGACGCATTACGATCGATTAGCCGATCATGTCACAACCGACCCATGGTTGCAGCACTTTTGGTACAGCGATGCGGCCATCAGATTGTTGATGGTTTTCGAGAATCGCGATCATGGCGCGACCTGTGGCGACGGCGGTTCCATTGAGCGTGTGGGCGAATTGGGTGCCTTTTTTTCCGGTTGTCTTGAATCGCACGTTGAGTCTTCGGGCCTGATAGTCGGTGCAGTTACTGGTGCTGGTGACTTCACCCCATTGGCCCTCGTCACCACGACCCGGCATCCAAGCTTCGAGGTCGAATTTTCGATAAGCTGGCCCACCCAGATCGCCTGTCGCGGTATCAATAACGCGATAGGGAACCTCCAACGCGTCAAATATTTCGCACTCCAAGTCTCTCATGCGGATGTGTTCAGCGTCACTTTGGTCTGGTTTTGTGAAGGCAAACATTTCGACTTTCGTGAACTGGTGAACGCGGTAGAGTCCCTTCGTCGCACGTCCGGCAGCACCCGCCTCGGTGCGGAAGCAATGGCTCAATCCGCAAAGTCGCATAGGGAGTTCGGCGTCCGTGATAGTTTGTCCGGCGAGCATCCCTCCCAATGTGATTTCGGCGGTGCCAACGAGGTTCAGGTCTGTGTTTTCAACGCTGTAGATCTGTGTTTCGGGGCCGCGCGGCGTAAACCCGATACCCTGCAAAATTGGTGTGAGCGCGAGGTCGGGAGTTGAGATTGGGGTGAAGCCCTGACCAGCCAAGAAACTGATGGCAAACTGCTGCAGCGCGAGGTCAAGCCGGACCGCTGCATTCTTCAGGTAGTAAAAGCCTGCACCGCTGACTCTGGCGCCAGCTTCAAAGTCGAACAGGTCATGCTGCTCGCCCAGTTCGACATGGTTCCGTGGTTCGAAATCAAAGTTCGGTATCGGTGTTTTTCCGAGGGAAATTTCGACCGCATCTTCCTCACCACCGGTGGGAACATCGGGGTGCGTCAAATTAGGAATCGCCGAGATTAATTCAGCGATTTCCCCTTCAAGCTGATCATGTGCATTTTGCGCGGCATCTTTTTGGTGCCGAAGGTCTCGTCCTTTATCGATCAAAGCCTTTCGCGCCGCATCGTCCTTGCTCTTCGGGATTTGCTGACTCGTCTCGTTAGCTTGACGGTTCAGGTCCTCGGCTAATTGGAGTTTCGTCAAACGTTCAGCATCGAGTTCGATAATGCGGTCGATCTCACATGTAACTCCGCGTCGCGTGCAGTTGTCACGAACGATCTCTGCGTTTTGGATAATGAATTTTCGGTCAAGCATGAATCAGGCAGTCCGGGAAGTGATTAGGAGGGTCAGTCCGGGAAGTGATTAGGAGGGTCAGTCCGGGAAGTGATTAGGAGAGTTGGCCGATCTCGTCCCATAAAACTGCTGAAGCTTGAATGCCGCGATGGAAGTCTTGGACACGGAACTTCTCATTGGGGCTGTGGGCATTGTCATCGGACAGTCCCCAGCCTAGTAACAGGCAGTCACACTTCAGTACATCTTGGAAGCGGGTGACGATCGGAATCGAACCGCCCTCGCGGATGAGTACTGGAGCAACGCCGAATGCTTTTTCAATGGCGTTTCGCGCCGCAGCCATGAAGCGACTTTCGGTGTCGGCGAGCATTCCTGGGGCGCCGTGGTCCGCAGTAATCGACCAGCGAATTCCGGGAGGGGCGTGGGCTTGCAGGTGCTCCTTCAATTGTTCAGTTAGATGATTGGGGTCCTGGTCTGGAACCAGTCGAAAGCTGATTTTTGCTGATGCGGTAGCAGGAACGATTGTCTTGACACCTTCGCCTTGGTGTCCCGAGGTCAGCCCGTTGATGTCAAAGGTGGGACGCGCCCAACGCCGCTCGTCGGTGGTGTAGCCTTGTTCCCCAAACAGCTCATCGACCCCGATTGCGCTGGCAAATTGTTGGTCGTCTTGCGGCAGTTGATTCCACTGGTCGCGTTCGTTCGGAGCCAACTCGCGAACGTTGTCGTAGTAGCCCGGGATCTTAATCCGGCCATTTTGGTCGACCATGGAGGAGAGCATATGGCACAACCCAATGGCAGGATTCATTACTGCCCCGCCAAATGAGCCGCTATGCAGATCTTGATTGGGACCATCCACACGCAATTCGTAAGTCGCGATCCCCCGCAAGCCGTATGTAATTGCCGGTTGCCCATCGGAGTACTGGCCGCTGTCGCTGATCACCACGCAGTCGCAGGCGAGTCGATCTCGCATCTGCGGTAGCATCCTTTCCAAATTTTCGCTGCCGACTTCTTCTTCCCCTTCGATCAGGAATTTAATCTGCAGCGGCAGCGGCTGGCCGGAAGAGAGCCAATCGCAGACGCTGTGGACGTGGGTCAAGACTTGGCCTTTGTCGTCGGTAGCGCCTCTCGCATATAGGTTTCCGTCCCGGACGGTTGGCTCAAAGGGAGGGCTAATCCATTCATCGAGTGGTTCGACTGGCTGGACGTCATAGTGTCCGTAAACGAGAACAACGGGGGCATTTTTCACCTCCGGGGTCTCTGCCAGAACCATCGGGTGGCCCTCGGTTGGAATCAACTCCACCTTCAGGCCTGCGGAAGTGAACTTCTTGACGAGCCAGTCAGCGGCTTCGGCGACCTGCTCGTGGCGGCTGCTGTCACTGCTAATACTGGGAATCCTCAGCCATTCGGTGAGTTCCTGGAGGTGTCGTTCGGCCGAATTGGCCAATGTGTCCAGTCGTGCGGAGGAATCTGACATATTGAGAAAGCCCTAGTGTTTTCGAAAACGGGACTGCCGAGCGAGTTCCGCTCGCGCTACAATATACGCGGACCGCTGGGCAGGTGAATCACAGACAACTGTGAATCACCGGCAAGATTGACAGACAAACTGTCAGGCGGCTGATTCGATTCGAGACGCGAGGAGCTGGATCCGCAATGGCCGATCAGCAAACCATGGTGGCTGAGCCACAAATCGAGACTGAAAAGCAGCGAAAAAGCAAGGCTAAGAAACAGCCTCGCTACCACGTTATCCTTTGGGACGATACGGATCATAGCTACGATTATGTCGTGCTGATGATGAAGCAGGTGTTTCGGCTCCCGATTGAGACGGGATTTCAGATTGCCAAGGAAGTAGATAACCGGGGCCGCGCAATTTGTTTGACGACGACCTTGGAGCATGCAGAATTGAAGCGAGATCAGATTCATTCCTTTGGAAAAGATGAATTGATCGCTCGGTGCAAAGGCAGCATGTCGGCGACGATAGAGCCGGTTTGCGAATAATAACCCTCCTCTCTTTCTGATAATCGCTACGCTGCGGCCAAACGACGATCGATATGAACGCAAAGCTTCGTGTGGCGACCCTGGGTTGCAAGGTCAACCAGTACGAAACCGAATTGGTCCGACAGGGGTTGCAGAAAGTTGGCTACCGTGACTGCGGTGACGACGAGTCTGCGGACGTCTGCTTGGTAAACACTTGCACGGTTACCAACGAGGGCGATGCCAAGAGTCGTCAAGTTGTACGCCGCATGCACCGCCAAAATCCGGATGCACGGATTGTCGTAATGGGTTGCTACGCGACGCGCGCACCGGCTGAAGTTGCGACGCTGCCAGGTGTGGTGGAGGTCGTCACCGACAAACGTGAATTGCCTGATCTGATGACTCGGTTTGGGGTCATGGATGTGCCCACCGGTTTGGATGGTTTTTCAGGACGCCATCGCGCGTACGTGAAAGTCCAAGATGGTTGTTTATTACGTTGCAGCTATTGCATCATTCCGCATGTGCGGCCAAAGCTAACCAGTCGGCCACTCGAGCATATCTTGGACGAAGTTCAACGTCTGGCTGCTGCCGGACATAGTGAAGTAGTGCTGACTGGAATTCATCTCGGACATTACGGCGTGGATTGGAACCGCAATAAACCCAAGGAAGAGTGGATTCGCCTCGCGCACCTGATACGCGATCTCTGTGCACTGCCCGGTGACTTTCGAATTCGATTAAGCAGCATCGAGGCAACGGAGGTGACGCGGGAGCTAATTGCGGTAATGTCCGACCACGCCGGTCGAATCGTGCCCCATTTGCATCTTTGTTTGCAGAGTGGCAGCGATTCAGTTTTGCGGCGTATGCGGCGGAGGTGGGGAACGAGGATGTTTTTGGATCGTTGTCGATTGCTACGTGAGTCCCTGCGGATGCCGGCGATCACGACCGATGTGATTGTTGGTTTTCCTGGTGAGACCGAGGCGGAATTTGAGCAGACCCTTGAGACTTGTCGAGACGCGGGCTTCTCGAAGATTCACGCTTTTCCGTTTAGCCAGCGGAAGGGGACGCCAGCAGCTGAAATGGCTGACCAGATTCCCAAGCAACTTCGTACCGAAAGAATGCAGAGACTGGGGCAACTCGAGACGGAACTGCGGGAGAATTATTACCGCTCATTAGTTGGATCGCGTGAACAGTTGCTGGTCGAGTCTGCGGAAACTGCATATGACGGCGGCACATTGCTACGAGGGACGACCGCACGTTATGCACCAGCTCAACTGCTTCGATATGGGGCGGTGCCGGAGGCAGGTACTTTGGTCGATGTAGAGGTCCAATCGGCCGATGGAAACCGGCTCGTCGTTACCTGAGAGACGAAGTTGGTCTGCCCAGCCTGTTGATGCTAGCCGGTAAACAATGGCGCAGTAACTCAAATTGCAGGCAGGGGATGCCTCTACGCGGCGGGAATTCAGAAGGGAACGACTGGCCGCGATGTGCCTAAGATGGATCTGGCCTGTTGCGCATTTTCTCTCGCGCCCGACTCAGGACAGGTCCGATGCTATGTTCAGACATGCTGACCGCGGTGCTGATTTCCTGGTAGCTCTTTCCTTCCAGATGATACATCCGCACGATGTTTGCTTCCCGCGGATCTAGACGCGTGAGCAATTGCTCGACTTCTTCCACGTTTTCGATCCGAGTGGGCCTATCTTCAACGCTTGCCGCTTCGCGGGCCATGTCGGTCGGAATTGGGGTTTGGGCACCGAGGCATCGCACAATGACACGGCGAGCGATCACCGTCAGATAGGTGGCAAGCGAGCAATTTCCCCTGAACCGTCGCAGGACAGCAAGGTCATTCATAAGCAGCGTCATAAAGACATCGGCGACCAAATCATCACGAGTTGAATGATCGAGGCTGATGCCTCGAGCTTTTGCCGTGTGGTTCGCGACATGGACAACCAGACCGACGAAGCGATCGGTGAAATCCTGCCAAGCACGCGGAGCCCGTGCAAGGCACCGCTGCAGCAATTGTCGGTCGACTTCGGAGAGACTCAATGAACAAGCACCAGATCGCTAAAACGAGTTCAGCATTTCGATGAGATGGCGATTCGCATCGACCGGAGAATCATCTTCTGACGCGTTCTGCGTGCGCCAACGGACAAAATCGCGGGTTCCGCCGATCATTTTATAGTAGGCACGCACCCATCAAGTAGCAAGGATTCTCTGAGGTCGAAGCCATTTACGGCCAAGATTCTGTTTGAGACAGCTAAATGCCCGTTGGTTTCATCGCAATTTTGCCGCTCTCGCGTTCGTGACGTAATTTTCGGTGATGGCGTTCTTTTTCCTGACTTGTAATCCGCAAAATACGCATGACCGATCCAAGTGCTCTGAATGATTTCTCAGCGGAAAACCACTCGTTACCGTTGGCGACGCATGGTGCAGCTGCTTCGGTGGGGATGATCGAGGAGGGCGATGCCAAAGTCGGCCGACTATTGGCTGGATTGCAGGAATTAACGCCCTCTTCGGCGTCTCATTTTCCGTCATATGAAACTCGGTTTGAAAATCAACTCGCGTTAGTCCGTTTAGGGATGGCGACCTCGCTGTTCTATTCGCTGCGGATGAAGCATCCCCCGACGGCCGCACATTGTCTTCGCGTTTCGCTGTACTGCTCGACTTGGGCAGTTCGGCTTGGTTTGGACGAGATAACACGCGATCGTTTGGAGGTCGCAGCATTGCTGCACGATTTGGGGAAGATCGGTATTCCTGATCGCATTCTGCGAAAGCCTGGGAAACTGACTGTCGACGAACAATTGACGATGGATCGTTGTCCTTCGCTTGGCTGCGAAATACTGCGGGGATGTACTAACGACGCAGAGTTGCTCGACATTATTCGTTATGCAAACACATGGTTCGAAAGCCGACGCCATGGTGAATCGCCGCGTCGTGATGCGATTCCTCTTGGCTCTCGAATGCTGGCCATCGCAGATGCGTTTGACGCGATGACGACTGACTCGGTCTACCGGCCAGCGATGAGTCGAGAACGAGCAATTCAGGAGTTGATCGAGGGAAGCGGAACACAGTTCGATCCTGAGTTGACACTTGAATTTCATCGGATGCTGGAGGAACGCCCCGAAATGTTGCAACAAGTCGTGATCGACCGTTGGCTGCAACAGTTGAAACCAGAGCAAGTCGATGAGATGTGGGGCGGCGGGGTATCCAGCAATCCAGATCCCGTTTCGACCCGTGATCCTCTCTTTTATGAACAGCTTCTCGGCGATCTTC
>JARGNK010000265.1 GCA_029213145.1 Rubripirellula sp.
ATCCAGGTTGATTTGCTTTAGCGTAACTTCACCATCCTTTGCTGCGACACCCGATCGATCGTTATTCAATGAAGTCCGCAACAGGAATACATTCTTGGCTTGAATAATTACCCCCATCGACGCACCGTCGCCAAGGAACAAATCCTTCCCCACTAATGCTTGATCTTCGATGACTGTTGGTCCAAGCATTCGCGAAAGCTGGGTCGTACGCATACTCAGTTGCCGCTCAACTCGCGCTGCCGATTCGTTCGCCAACCCATTCAACATCAGCATTCGCGAAATATCGCCGCCGTATTCATCTGACAGGTCACGAAACCAGAGATAGTTTTCGAATGATCCGTATCGGATATAAAAGAACTCTGGTGGTATGCGAGTCGCTAAAGGCTCGACAGCGACCTCTTGCAGATTCGGTGCCTCATACAACGGTGCCCAGCGTGGAGGCTCTGGCAATGGCAGCGATGCGACAGGAGGATCTTGCGCCCAACCAATCGCAGATTCCCGAAACGCACGTTCGACCACTCCCTTGGCCCCACCAATCAACTTGAGCGTACTCAGCAAGTCATCTTCGACTGGCGGTGCCTCGATAAACCAATCAGGCAGCGACTGGCTTGTGCGACCTGATAACATCGCGAGCAAGTAATTTTCAACTGACGCTGGATAGTCGGCCGAATCAATCTGACGCTTCGCTGCCTCGGAGTAACTCTTCCACCATGTAGCAAGCATCGCGGCATGCATGGGGGGGTTATTGCTCGGTACGATCTCGTAGGTTCCGAGGGGTTCATCGCTGCCCCCCACCTGCACCCGCAATGGCTGGTCACCAATGAACAAGAACGAGACGCGTCGTGCGACCGTTTGCTGCGGTTCCTCCTCGTCATCAGTGAGGTCACGAATGACCGTGCGGACGCGATCCAAAAGGCGTCCGCGGCGTTGGTCGGGGCCCCGCGGCGACTCCACATCCGTCCGCAAGTCCTCCGCGATTGGATAGAGAATTCGCCCGGTCTGCTCACTCACCTCCAACGGAGGCAGCGGATCGCCCACCACCGGCGGATTGATCGGAATCTCGATCGTTGCTACCCCATAGGGCTCGCCCAGCGTTGCCCCCGCCAAGATTTCCACGCCGCGAGCACTCGGTGAAAGAAACAGAGAGACCAGCGCGACCGTACCGAACCAACGCGTGGGAATTGAATGGAGCTGAAACATCGATATCAAGCGTCTGCCGAGGTCAAATTGTCTGGAATGGAGGGTTTCTGGGCGGCTGGGGTCGTCAGCTGCTAACGGACGAGGATAATAGCGGAGCGGAATGCACAGGAGAGGTGCATTATTCAATTCTCATACTCCTCGGGACAGTCAAATTGTGAAAAGCCCCTCGCGCAGCGGCGTCTTCCAAGCCAAAACAGACAAGCGATTGGAAGCATTTGCGGAGAGCATTAGCTTCGATCAGCGGCTTTATTGCCAAGATATTCGCGGCTCCATCGCTCACGCCACCATGCTCGCCAGCGTCGGCCTGATCACCGCCGAAGAGTTCTCGCAGATTGAGGACACTCTGCGAGAAATCGAATCTGAAATCGAGGCGGGAAAACTACCGATCCAGATTGAACTCGAAGACATCCACATGCACGTCGAGCAGGCGTTAATTGATCGCTTGGGGGATGTTGGCCGCAAACTCCACACCGCTCGCAGTCGAAACGACCAAGTCAGCACCGATGTCCGACTCTGGATCCGCGATGCGCTCGACCAGGTCGACGAATTACTGCAAGCCTTGCAGCGTGCCTTTGTAGGTCGCTGTGATGCAGATTTTGACGTGATTTTGCCGGCCTACACCCATCTACAGCGAGCACAGCCTGTTCTCGCGCCACACTACTGGCTGGCCTACGTTGAGAAGTTCGCCCGCGACCGAGATCGCCTGAGCGACTGCCGACGTCGCACGAACCAATCCAGCCTGGGAGTCGCTGCAGTCGCGGGAACGACCCTCCCAATCGATCGTGACCAAACCGCAACATTACTTGGCTTTGATTCGGTCACCGCCAACAGCCTGGATACCAGCAGCGACCGTGACTTCATGCTGGAAACCGCATTTGTTCTGTCAGTGATCGCAACACACCTTAGCAGCTGGGCTGAAGAATGGATTCTGTGGAGCACGGTGGAATACAACTTCATCAAAATCCCTCAAGCATTTTGCACCGGCAGCAGTATCATGCCGCAGAAAGTCAACCCAGACACACTTGAATTGACACGTGGAAAATCGGCTCGCGTCATGGGCAACCTGCAAACGCTCATGCTTTTAGTGAAGAACCTGCCACTCGCCTACAATCGCGATCTTCAAGAAGACAAACCACCGCTGTTCGATTCATTCGACACAGTCATCGCGATGCTTGAGCTGGCCGCTCCGATTGTCGCGGGAAGCGAACTTCAAACCGATTCGATCTCTTCTCGGCTGGAACAGGGATATCTTGATGCAACGACTTTGATGGAATGGATGATTAGCAAAGGTATGCCCCAACGACGCGCGCATCACCTGGTCGGGGCCATCGTCGGCGAAGCAATGGAACGCAAAGTCCCACTGGCTAAATTGCCATTGGAAGTCATGCGAGTTCATGCCGAAGAGATCGACGAAAGCGTCTACGAATGCCTTGGCACTGCCAACGCAGTAGCGGCCTTTGTCAGTTACGGTTCAACTGCTCCCGATCAAGTGCGAGCTCAGATCGAGAGTTGGAAAGAAAGGTTGAATTAGGTCATGCCTTCGGTCGGGTGCGTCACCCGCGCTGCCACAAGAAACCGGTAAGACAGCACTGCAAACTCACGAATTACGCCGAGAAGGAAGCCAAGACCTGAAAGATCCATCGCAGCGTGAAAAAGATAAACGCCACGGCCGCGACGGTGTAAACGATCGACGCAAGACTAATCCAGACTCTTGTTCCAACGCTGTAATTCGTTTTCCAATAAATCGGAATTCCTAAAAAGCCAACGTGCAGCAGCAACAAAATAATGGCCCATGGACGGTCCATCACTTTCATGAGTTCGCTTCTAGGCGGATTCTCATGGTTGTCTGCAGCGTTATTCTCAGTCACGGCGATTGGATTTCAGGGCTGGCGGTAGCGGCGGCGGCCAGACGTTGCTGAGCTTTGCTGACCAATGGTGCAACGTTGTCGTTGTTTCCATACAGTTCGACCACACCATACCAGATCTTTCGTGCGGCAATCACTTGGCCGGCGGCGTTCAACTGATCGGCTTCTTCCAGCTTTGCCGTGATGATCCGTGCCGCCTCATCCATTGCCGCCCCTTTGGATTCGATTGCTGCGATCTGACGAAGCGCAAGATCGACAAAGGGTCGATACTGCGGATCGTCGCCAAGTAAAGTGACCATGCTCCGGTACCGGTCGAGCGCTGTCGCTGCATCACCAAACCGCTCAAACTGACTTGCTTCGGCGTACAGTCGCTCACCTTCATTCTTGAGAGGTAAGTTTCGCTTTAACTTGACTGTCAAAGCACGTTCAGCCTGAATCATCTCGACACGAGCAATCTGTTCGCGAACCCAACTGGCGTGCTGACCATCGGGATATTTTTCCAACATTGGCTCCAAGTATCCGGCCTTTGCTTGCTGCAAGGAATTGCGGGTTTCCTCTGCCAACAATCTCTCCGCCTTCACCTTCATTTGATCTTCGTTAAGCGGCCACAAAATGTAAGTAAAGAAACCGATCAACAGTAACAACGCGCTCACCAATACCCACGGCTTATCATGCCAGGCGCTCACTGTCGGTGGTTCGTCATCATCGAATCCCACCGCATGCCCAAGCAAGACACGGGCTTCATCACGCTCCTTCTGGTCATCAACGTTGAGTGGACTAAAACCTTGGCTTGCAAACTCAGTCGCACCCGATCGAGACATCGAGCGTTTTCTTGCCTCTGCCAGTGCTAACTTGACAGCGGACGCGCTAATGGGTCGCGAGTTGGGGTCGACCGCCAACATCTGCATTACCACCTTATCAAGCCAGATCGGACAGTCCAAAACAATCGATGCAGGTGACTGAGTCGTACCTGGCTCAGCGGGTGTCCCGGTCAACGCATGGTACATCACCGCACCAAGCGAATAAAAATCCGACTGAATTGAGCGTAAAGAGGGGTCCTTGAGTTGCTCGGGAGAGACGTACTCAATCTCCTCCGGATGCCGTGGGCGATTGATCTTGAACGGAGTCTCGAAACGATTGACACGAACATCCAACAGCACCGGGCTGAGACCAGCGAAAATGATCTTGGTAGGATCCACCGCGTCATGCACGATGTCCCGCTGATGCAAGTACTCCAGCGCATCAGCAATCGGTTCTGCAAGATCGAGTACGCTCTCCCAAGATAGCACCGACCGTCGATCCAATTGCTTCGCTAACGTTTCGCCCTCGATCAACTCATAGGCCAAGTAGCCATCGACCTTCTCGAAACCGCCTCCGTAACAGCGAATCACTGATGGGTGATCGAGCTTCTTTAAGCATTCCCATTCAGCGGTAAATTCCTCCCGGGCTTCCGGGGTCGCACCAAACGGCGAAGCAAAAACCTTAACAGCGACCGGTCGCTGCAACTTGACATGGATCGCCCGCCACACGTGGCTCGTCGACGGTTGATCTCCCAATTTGGATTCGAGAGCAAGGGGGCCCAGTCGGCTCCGTGGCATGCGGAAATCTCTCCCATCAGGATGATAAATGCAGGTTGAATTGTATCCTCCGCTACCTGCCAAATGCGATTCTGGCGAAATATTCGGCTTCACCCTTCGCATTTCACACCAAACCAATCCCAAGAAATCTGTCTCTGGCAGTGCACCCTAGCGATTTCGCGACCGCTCATTGGCCATTCCCATGAGCTATCAATCTCACTGGAATGCCGCGATAACCAACGCGACGGCGTCGCAGAATCTCCGTCTCTCACAATCCGCCTGAATCGATTTGATCTTCAAGATGAGAAAAGAAGAGTGCTTTGTCACTACGGTATTTTTCCAAGTCCCCGTCTCCATTTCGCCAGCGTGCAACCTTCGCTTCTTCGAAACGAATCGCAGTCTCCGCATTTGCTCGCAACCAATCTCGCAGCCGGATCACCCGCTGCCAGCTGGGTGAGGAATGAATCACCAGGAGAACCCGGTGCGTGGGGTCGGGCTGGTCTGCGGTGAGATGCCGAGGCTTGACCAACCACGAGGCTTCAGGAGCCCAATTCGGGCCCTCTTCGCGACGAAAATTCAAGCCCTCGATCAATGTCGCCGCCGTATCTAACCCGTCGGAGTCATCTACCCCGGCCACCAAATCAATGGTCGGCCGGGCGATCAATCCCGAAATCGCCGTGCTCCCAATATGCTCCACCCCGGTCACCCATCCCTCCGTGCTGGACAGAATGCTGCTGCGAGTCTGCTCGAACTCCTGCCGCCAACGCGGATCATAATGCATCAAACGAACGGCATTCATCAGATTCAGATTTGGATAGAGGAAAGTGGTCAGGTAACCGCCGCTGGCTAGCCTTCTGACCTGCTCAATACTCTACCCAGCCAACCACCCCGCCAGACACAAGCTCCCCAATCAAACTGAATTCACCCCGAATACTGATCCGCCACCAATCATTCGCGAGTAGGTAAACCAGCAAATTCGTGACAGCTCAGCAGAAGCCGGGAGATTAATCTCCAACCAGAAACGGACCGAGAGACGTCTAGGACATCCGATGGTTCAGGCCATTCTTCTCTGCTCACGCGTCGCACCGTGACACAAAGAATCAGCGGAACAAATACTCCGCTGCGTGTTTGTTGAATCGCCAACTGCATCAGCCTCGCCAACTAGCTCAACCACGATGCCTGGCGTGCAGTGAATCAACTCAAACTAAACCGAGATGGTGGAGCCTACGTTCCATTCTCCATTCGTCGCACGGTGAGTCGGCCCAGCAATTCGTCATGCAGATCCTTCATGGTCTCGCAGTCGATTGGTATGCGGCCCCAACAACTATGCGGCCCCAACAACTATGCGGCCCCAACAACAAGGTCTAGGAACCGACGACGGAGACTAAATCAACGTATTCGACAAATCATCGAATACGCCGATCTACAACTACCGACAATCGGTTCCATTAACGAAAACCCACTGCAGTGACGAATTCAGCTCTCAGATGGCACCGAAATCCGAGCACGATATTCCTTCGTGTCAGAATTCAAGTTCACCCCCACTCATTTAGACGCTAATCGATTCATATCAATCTGCCGCTTGATTGATTGAACGTAAGCAGCATCCGCAGGACAAAGGCGTTCATACGATACTGTGCAAGTCCGGCCGTTATCTTTGAGCAAACGAACAGCGTTGGCTTGAATCTCGATCAGACGACCATTCGTACTAAATTGCCCGGTGTTGTCGACCCAGGTCCGCGATCGAGTATCTTCAAATGAAACAACCCGATGAGAGTTGGTCGCACCCACTTCGATTGTCCCCGCAGCAGTGGAAACCGGCATCGCCTGAACCTGAGATTCCGATTCAATCGCACGATGCTGGCCAAAAATGTCGTCGATCTCAGCAGCGGCTTCATCCGTGGGCGTTTCTTTCGTCTTGGCATCATCGCTATCAGCAGGGCCAAAGAGGTCATCGACCGAAGGCTCTTCTGCGGGTGCCTCTTCAGCTGGTGCCTCAGTTCCGAACAGATCATCCACGCTAGGTTCTTCAGCTGGTGCCTCTTCAGC
>JARGNK010000266.1 GCA_029213145.1 Rubripirellula sp.
GGTGAATCAGCAGGCGGTGAATCAGCAGGCGGTGAATCAGCAGGCGGTGAATCAGCAGGCGGTGAATCAGTAGTCGGAACCAAAACAATTCAACTCGATTTCGTGTTGGCTGAATCGCCACAAGAGAGCAATAGAGTACACTTCTTAGAGCGACTGGTGATTATTTCTCGAACTAGAAGATTCTTGATTGATGCGTCCGATGACTGCTCGACGTTTGGCGATTCTTCTTTTACTGACTGGAATACCGTTCTCAAGGCCAGCAATCGCTGTAGATACGGCGGCAGCCGATGTCACCGAGGGCGAAAAGCTGTTTGCCCTAAAGGTCCAACCCCTTTTCGTTGAAAAATGCCATGCCTGCCATGCCGCTGATCCAGACGATTTGGGGGGCCAATTCGACATGCGTGATCGAATCGCGATGCTGCAGGGGGGCGAGTCTTTCGGTGATGAAGTTTTAATTCCCGGCGATGCGAGCAAAAGTTACCTGTATCGCGTCACGACGCGGCAGGAGGAAGGCTACGAAATGCCTCCGAAAGAAGCCGAAAAAATCACCGTGGAGCAGGCTTGGTGGATTCGAGACTGGATCAATCTGGGCGCCCCATGGCCGTCGGATGAACGAATGGCCGCGATCAGAAACGAATTCGCCGCGGGGATGCCGGCGCCAACTTCAGGCGGATTGAATGCAAATTGGACAAACCGGCTTTACGAACCGAAGCATCTTTGGGCCTATCGGCCAATCGAGGTGGAATCTGTACCGAGTGGTCGCCATCCAATCGACTACTTCATTGATCGAAAACTCGCAGCAGCCAAACTGGCGGCGGCCGCGGATGCCGAACCATTGGAATTGCTTCGGCGAATCTACTTTGGCCTGACCGGACTGCCACCGAACGAAAACCTCGCCTCACAATCCAACTTTGTTCAATCCTATAAATTGGATGCAGCAGATGCTGTCGCTAATTTATCGCTGCGTTTGATGGCGACTCCCCACTACGGAGAACATTTTGGACGGCAATGGCTGGACGTCGCTCGGTACGCAGATTCGGCAGGATTCGCAAACGACTACTCACGCCCCAACGCATGGCGTTATCGCGATTATGTCGTTCGCGCGTTCAATAACGACAAACCATATGATCAATTCGTGCGGGAACAGATTGCCGGTGATGAAATCACAACGAGAACTCCGGAAAGCCTCATCGCAACAGGTTTCCTACGGATGGGTCCCTGGGAACAAACCGGGATGAGCGTGTTTCGCATCACGCGACAGCAATGGCTTGATGACGTCACCGATTCTGTTGGCCAGGTTTTCATGGGTCATGCACTCCAATGTGCCAAGTGCCACGATCATAAATTCGATCCCGTCCCAACACGGGATTATTACAGCATGATGGCAGTCTTTTCGACAACGCAATTTTCCGAACCGAAAACCCCATTTCTTGATTCAGAAAATCAAACAGGATTCCAAGCATCACACGAATGGACAACGGCAAAGATCACGGCCTACCAGAAACAACTCGCAGAACTGCAAGCGACCGTCGGCCAAACGCGGCGCACGGAAACGGGCAGCGCAAAGATTGGAGACAATGGACTATCGCCGGGTGACGAGGCGTCACTCGCGCGAATGCGTAAAAACATCGGGCGCCACACTTGGGAACTGGACCGCACCAAGCCGATTGCTTTTGCGGTGCACACGGGAAAAACGCTTGAACGCAAAAATGTCAGCAACCGCTTGCTGCTGCCGCAGAATGCTTGGGACAAGGGGTACATCGAGGAAGACACAATCCTAAATGGCGGCGATGCCTTCACCAGGGGCGAACCGGTCAAACCGGCTCCGCTGAGCGCCGCGGTCAATCTCGGCAACATGAACGTGAAGGAGTTTCCCGCCGGCAAGGGCAAACGCAGACTTGCGTTAGCGAATTGGATCGTCGACCCCAATAATCCCCTAACCGCCCGCGTGATGGTCAATCGAGTTTGGTCATGGCATTTCGGAAAGGGGCTTGCCGGCAACCCAAACAATTTTGGCGCAACAGGCAGCCTTCCCACCCATCCAGCCTTGCTCGATTTCCTTGCCGATTGGTTTATCAAGAATGATTGGTCCGTGAAGAAGCTGAATGAACTGATTGTGACTTCAAAGGCTTATCGAAGAAGTTCCCGCCATCACGATCCAGTTGGACTGAGAAAACTTGACCCCAAACAAAACCTATACGCAACCCAACTGCCACGCCGATTGACCGCGGAAGAATTGCGAGACGCGATGCTAGTCGCGAGCGGAGAACTCAATCGCCAAGTTGGCGGTATCCCGTGCCGTCCCGATCTGAATCTGGAAGTTGCAATGCAACCGCGACAGATCATGGGAGGCACTGCATCCGTTTATGAACCTGACGCTTTGCCACATCAACGAAATCGACGCACGCTGTATGCCGAAAAAACACGAGGACTACGTGACCCGTTCATGGAGACGTTCAATCAACCTGGCCCAGACAAATCGTGTGAATTGCGAGAAACGTCCACCGTCGCACCACAAGCTCTAACACTGATGAACTCCGACGAAGCCCAAGAACGCGCGATTGCGATGGCCGCTAGATTACTGAACAAAGCTGGTTCACCGCAGGATGTACTCAAGCGTGCGTTTCAAATCGCCTTGGGACGTCAAGCTCAGGCCGATGAGATCCAGGCCTGCCTCGCACATTGGAACACGGCAACGCAAGAAGAGGCTCTCAAAACTTATCCACCACGCCACTACCCAAGCGAAACAAAACGTACCGTAATGGCCGAGAAAACAGGTGAACCATACGATTTCCTGGAAATGATGCCAGCCTACGATCACTACATTCCCGATTTGCAACCGAGCGATGTCGATGCAAACACGCGGGGATTGGCTCAGGTTTGCTTAGTGCTCTTTAACCTAAACGAATTTGCCTACTTGGACTAAGCGGTGGAGCAAGCGACCAATGAATCAATACAGAAAACTCGACATCCACTCCCGGCGGGAAATGCTGTACGGACTCGGTGCCAGCCTTGGGTCCGTTGCCTTAACCTCACTATTGAATGCAGACGAACCTGCGAGCGTCCCCACGGACACACCAACCGGCAGGCCACATTTCCCCGCGAAAGCGAAGCGTTGCATTTTCTTGATGATGGAGGGTGGTCCTTCACAGATTGACACCTTCGATCCAAAACCTGAGTTGTCAAAACGCCATCTACAAGAATTCAGTCGTTCGGGCGATGAGCAAAGTGCGATGTCGTCGGGCAAACGCTACTTCGTCAAAAGCCCATTTGAATTCCGTAAAGCGGGTGAGTGCGGCGCCGACATCTGCACTGAATGGGTCCACTTATCCAAACGCGTCGATGACATCTGTTTTTATCGTGGTGCCCAAGCCGAATCTGTCAACCATCCGACGGCTTGTTACCACATCAACACCGGCAATCGCTTTGGTGGAGATCCGGCGATTGGTGCATGGACAACCTACGGCTTAGGAACAATCAATGAAAACCTACCAGGCTTTGTCGTCTTGCCGCGGTCAAGTTACCCACAAGGTGGGGCGGCTAACTGGTCGAATGGTTTTCTTCCCGCCACGTTTCAGGGAACTCCCCTCCGTCCTCAGGGAAGCCCCATCCTCGATCTCCGCCCACCGAGTGGTGTCAGCAGAGAACGCCAGCGAAACAACTTGGACCTGCTGACTCAGCTAAACAACAGCCATCTGCAACAACGAACCGGACGCACCGAACTCGAAGCCCGCATGAAATCCTACGAGCTTGCGTTCCGTATGCAAACCGAAATTCCTGACATCCTTGATCTTGAAGGCGAAGACAAGTCGACCCTAGAAATGTATGGCATTGGCAGCAACAAAACCGATGCCTTTGGTCGTAAGTGCCTGCTCGCCCGGCGTCTCGTCGAAAAAGGAGTCCGCTTTGTCCAAGCGTATGCGGGGAACTGGGACAGTCATGACTACATACAAAGGGCGCACGGATCACTGATACGATCAGTCGATCAACCGATCGCCGCACTGCTAAAAGACCTGAAGCGACGTGACATGCTGAAAGATACGCTTGTGTTCTTTTGCGGCGAGTTTGGCCGAACGCCAGACAACGGACTGCGCGGTGGCGGCAAATCGTATGGTCGTGACCACAACGCCAAAGCAATGACCATGTGGTTTGCAGGGGGCGGTGTCCGAGGAGGGCATACGGTAGGAGCAACCGACGAAATCGGCTTAGAAGCGGTCGAAAATGTTCATCCGCTACGTGATGTTCACGTCACCCTCCTGAAACTACTCGGCTTGGACGACAATCGCCTGACCTATTACCACGCCGGGCGTTTCAAACAACTCAGTCAATTTGGTGGCACCGCTATCGAAGAATTGATTGCCTGAAACGAATCCCGACCATTGATCGAAAGGTGCTCGCAGGCTCATTGATCATCTCAAGAAATCGCGGATTCCAACGAACTGCAGCCTGCCCTGACTTGAGTGAACTGGCTTGAGTGAACTGGTTCATTCCACTTGCTGGTCAACCGCAATCAGTTCCTCTTATTATCCAACAACTTACGAAACACCAAACAGAATGGAGAACGTCCCCGGCAGGCAGTTCGAACGACTCCCTAGCCTGACCAGACCCTTCCCTGGGAATACGTCTTAACGTTCAGTTGACGCAAACGCTCAAGCATTTTCTATCGGCTCACAGAAACGGCGAAACAATGCTGGGCGGGGTGCCACGAAACTCGCCGAAATCCAAGCTGCAATCGCTTTGAAGTGCTGGCTTGATCAATCGCTTTGCACGATGTTTCTCCGGCCGTGTTGCATCGGAACAGCATGATTAAGTGGCATTGCACGAAGACAACCAACGAAATCTCTCTCGGCGACCAAATGCGACACCGTCAGCGCGACCCCAGAGTAAACTTAGGTGGGGCCCTCAATCGCTTGCTGTGGTAGGCTACCGGGCTCTGCTGTTTCATCCCCCGAACGAGACAATCTCGATGCAGTTGCCGCTCAATTTTGTTTATGCCAGATCTGTCATGGTCGCTCTGGTTTTCGCAAAGGTGGCTTCGGCGCAGCTGATTGTTGAGGAAACGCTCTCAATTGCTGGGACTGTCGAATCAGTATCCCGTGATCTGCTGGTGGTCAAAGACGAAGCGGGCACAGCTTATCCCATTCGGGTACAAGCCGTTGACGAACAGAGCGTGCAACTGGAAGGTGGCCAATTCCTTCGATCTCCGGCCGAGATTAAGGTGTCCGGCAGCTATTCCTTCGAGGATCTGCAGCCGGGCCAAAATATTCGCTTCGAAGCCAAGCTCAACAAACTAGGTCGCACCACTGGCGAAGTCGATCAAGTTTCTCTCGTCACTGGGGATGATGAGCCTAATGGCGTAAGAGTAGTTGCGGAGGGCAGCAAACCTGGAGAACACTCGACGTGTGAGATTGTCGCTCAATTCAATCGAGCCACGAATGGTCGCTTGATCGTAAAAATCCCCGCAAACAACGGGTTCACACGAAAATCGACCTTGTCAATTCCGATAGCCAAAGGAACGAGCGTTCGTTTCACAAGCGATGACATTAATCGCGCGGGAGCAGGTTCGACGGTCAAAAAGCTGGTCGCCGTCCGATTGAATACCGGTGACATCGTCGCGAAAACAGTTGAGATCGAAGTCACTCGCGGAACCACCGCTCGCGCCAGTATCGACGATGCACTGCTTGCCAAATACCGGCACCTATCTGACGAACCTTTAAAGCCAAGGTTGATTCGCTCCCCACACTACGCATTCATGAGTGACATTTCCGAACGTCAAGCTCAGATCATTCTCGACAAGCTGGAAACGATGACCATGCTGCTGTCGAAGTACTTTGGCCAGTCACCGACCGGGATTGTGGAGGGCTTTATCGTCCGCGATTTATCGGTATGGCCAGATGGTCTGCTCGTCGAACCTGCCGGGATCGCCAAGATCCAAAATCGCGCCGGAATTTGTTTCAATTCTTCGTTAGGTGACCGACGTCGCGCAATCCTTTACTCCTGTGATGACCATGGCGTCATTCAACACGAATGCACTCACGGTTTTTGTCATCTCGCATTCGGATCAACCGGGCCAACTTGGTTGGCAGAAGGGCTGGCAGAAATGGGGCAATACTGGAAAGTTGACAAATTAGCCGTCGACGCGAATCCTCGCGTCATCGCCTACCTGCAGGGCAGTGAACCCAAACGCAAATTGCTGGAGATCGCCATCCCTGGTCGAGTCGATCCCGGCACATGGAAAGATTATGCGTGGCGGTGGGCGTTGTGCCATCTGCTGGCAAACAACCCCAACTATGCAGATCGCTTTAAACCTCTTGCGATGGCTCTCATGAAACAACAGGAAGGCGCATCCTTCCAAGCCGTTTATGGTCCGACCGCCAGGCACATCGCGTTCGAGTACGAATTGTTCCTCGACTGCTTGGACAATGGCTACCGTGCGGACCTCTGTGCGTGGCAATGGAACCAGAAATTTGCGCCGCTGTCAGGAAAGCGGCGAACGCAGGTTGAAATTTCGGCAGCAGGCGGCTGGCAAGCATCTGGCGTGCTTCTTGAGAAAGGTGTCTCCTACGACCTCGCTGCGATCGGCAATTGGAAGATCGCAAACGATGGTGGGCAGTACGATGCGGATGGTG
>JARGNK010000267.1 GCA_029213145.1 Rubripirellula sp.
TAATGTCGAAGCGATTGGATTCCAACCCGACACAACCAACGAAGCCGTTACCGCTCCACCAAACGCTAACGATCCATCAACCGTAAGGTCTTCAAAGCCAACGACTCGAAACGACAACAGGATTCCAAAGGCAAGGAGCGAAAGAATCAAACCGATCGTGACTGAACTAATGACGAGCGTCATTACAACACCTCCGTCATCAAAGAAAAATCGAGCGGCTCCAACCAGCAAGCCCCGCTTTTGAACTCGGATTCCGCTTCACCTCTGGTTGGACGGGAATCTTGAAGCAGGTGGAGCACTTCTTGGATTTCTGATGTATCAAACAAGCCCCCAATAAACTCATGCAGATCAATTGTCCGCTTCTTAAGAGGCTGGTAAGGAAAAACGGCGGCGTGGAAGTGGCCAGCACTTTGGTCATCATCCAGCGGACGTAAAAAGGCCTTCAAGTTTTCGGGTAAAGCGTCGTATTGCCTGGTGAAAATACCGACGACCAACGCAAGCTTATGTTCGTGAGAATGCTCCGGACAATACGAAATCCAATCTCGAATGCTCGGGACTGAAAAAGGATCGTCATTTGAGGGTGACCTATCCCAACGTCGCATCTGCGCTCCAAGCAATCCAGAACAATCGGCCAGAATCGCCACTGCTGCTGTTTCGTAAGACATTTCTTCCAAACAGGCGTGCAACAAATTTGAAAGCTTGACCGTCGCGTCCGGATCAGCGGATTGAAATCGCACGAGTGAGGAATAGTCTCCCTCTAACTTGACCCCATAAAGCAGATCCGCCGAGGGTACAAATTCGCCGCGTGCGACGGAATAGTCGGGGAGTAAACCTGTTTCGCTCGCCGATTGGGCGATCGCCCCCGCCATTGCCATAATCTCTCCAAGCCCATTTTCGCCAGCCTCCACATCCGCGGACAGAGCGCCAACACCCAATCCAAATGAACGGGAACCGAACGAAACGGTGTGAAGCTTCCCGTTTCCCGGTTGTGGTTGATGAAGTGTTTCTGGCCTACCAAACACAGAGCAGGTAATCGGCTCCGAATCCGGCAATGAATAAAGTTCCAGGTCGATCGCTCTGTTTTGCGAAAACCGTTTGGAATCGACATTTATGACCAGCGAAGCCGAGACGTCATCCGTCCGAAAATCAGCCGGGTCAAAAATCAACACGTCATAAAGCTTCGTCAAGCGAAGCACTTTTGCCACCGCCGCAGGTGGACTGTGTGCTCCAAACTGTCCTTTCAAAGTCTTGATTCGTTTGCTGGCTGACAGCAATGCATTGATCCCAGCGGAACTGATGTAACTGAGATTAGTGAGGTCAACCAAAATCCGATGCCAACCATCTCGTGTAACTTCATCGATTGCTTCCCGGAAATGGAGCGAGGACGCATTATCCAACGCCCCGGTAAGTCTCATTTCAAGCAGATCGCCTGAGGTATCTTTCGTAATTTCCATTGTCGTTACGTGGTTGAGTAATCAGGTGTGCCGATCGGCCCGCGCTCAGTTCGCCAAGCATTACTTTCTGGTGCCTTCCACTGGAACGCTGGCGTCCATCTTGCCCTAGCGCACGGAAAATATTAACCAATCTGCGCTTCCAAGGGTTCATTTTGGCGACTTTGGGCCTCGATGATTCCCAAAATTTCCTAGCAGATCGGTTGCTTCCGTTTTCCGCTTGACGGCTCGATCCGACTGCCTAATCCAATCGCAGAGATCCAAGGTTCGCCAATCCAAGCACACAATCCCATCAGCTCGGCTGAATCAACCAAACAGGCGGTTGAATCGGGTGATGCACTCAATCCCCTGGGCCGCCCTCGAACGCTCGATCATGCAAGGATCGAGTGCGCGACGTGTCCATAAACATCCGTCAGTCGGTAATCACGACCACTATGATGAAAGGTCAGACGTTTGTGATCTAGCCCTAGCAGATGAAGCAAGGTTGCGTGGAGGTCGTGAATCGTGAAGCGATTCTCAATCGCGTAGTAGCCATATTCATCTGTTCGACCGTAACGAATCCCTGACTTCACACCCCCACCAGCCATCCACATCGTGAAGCCCTCCGGATGATGATCCCGTCCAGGCTCTGCCTTGCCAACCTGGACCGTCGGTGTGCGTCCAAATTCTCCGCCCCAGATCACGAGTGTGTCTTCCAGTAGACCTCGCTGCTTCAGATCAATCAGAAGGCCGGTGATCGGCTTGTCGATTTGCCGGACGTTGATCTCGTGCCCTCGCTTTAGGTGTGTGTGCTGGTCCCATTGCTCGTTGTTGAAGGGAAGAGAATTCGCGTGGCTCACTTGGATAAACCGAACATCTCGCTCAGCGAAACGTCGGGCCAGCAGGCATTCACGACCAAAATTCGCGGTCTCCGGATGATCCAGACCGTAAAGCGCCCGCGTCGCTGCCGATTCCTGCCGAATGTCCATCGCCTCGGGTGCCGATGTTTGCATTCGAAATGCCAATTCGAATGACTGCAGCCGGGCATCCAGTTCACTGCGATTGACGCCGCCTTCCTGCCGCATGTCATGAAGGCGGCGTAATAAGTTGAGTTGAAGTCGCTGCTCGGATGAACTCAGATTCGCATTTTCCAAGTATTCAAATCGCGCGTCCTTGGCGGCCGCATTCGGGTATCCCGGTGTTCCAAGTGGAACCCCGGAGTGCCGAGCCGGTAAAAAGGCACTACCAAAGTTATTCACACCTCCATGCAACGACGTCGGGCAGATCGTCAGAAAGGTGGGCAGATTTTCATTGGCTGACCCCAGACCGTAGCTAACCCATGAGCCCATACTGGGACGCAATTGGGACTCATCGCCCGTATGTAATTTCATGCAAGCACCACCATGAGCGACGTTCGTCTCGCACACCGAGTGAATCATGCACAGTTCGTCTGCGACGGATGGCAGATGTTGCCACAGATCGCTCATCGGAATTCCCGATTGACCGCAGCGGCGAAATCCCCAAGGACTCCGCATTAATTTGCCGCGATCTGCAAAAGTCACCCGCGATCCAGCAAACGGCAGTTCTTTACCATCGTCACGATCCAGTTGAGGCTTGGGGTCAAACAGATCGATATGCGAGGGGCCGCCGTGCATGAACAAAAAGATTACCCGCTTCGCCTTGGCTGGAATCCGCGCGTCTAATTTAGCTCGATTTTCCGCATGAACTCTATCCTCCGCCTGGAGCATGCTGTTGAGAGCAACGCCACCAAATCCGAGACATATACGGTTCAGTAAATGACGGCGGTTACAGATGGAATCAATCAACATGGATGAACTCACTGGAAAGAAAAAGCGAGTGAATCATGGCACCCCATACCGCCTGTTCAGCAATGTCGCCTCCGCTGCTTAGCTTGCCGAATTCGCTTCGGAATTCGAGCAGGGCTTCTCTTTCCGCTGATGTCGCCGATCTCTGAAAGAGTTGCTGATAAATGGCTTCCACGCGAGATTGCTCATGATCAAATTGACGCAGAATCCTGCGAGCAAAATCCTGAGCCTGTTGCACAACGAATGGATCATTCATCAGAAGCAGCGCTTGCGTTGGCACGGTCGTGTTGTCACGGCTGCCAACCGGAGTCGTTGCGTTTGGGAAATCATAAAGCACCAAGAAACGATTGGTGTTGCAGCGAATGATCGGTAAATGAACGGAACGCCTAGGAAAATCGCGGTAAGCGGCTTCGTTGGCATGCAAATCCGCCGGGGAAGGATCTTGTGACTTGACTCCAAGCAGATCGCCAACGACATCGACGACCAAACTCCCCCCATGCATCAGCAAACTGTCGCGAATTGCCTCGGCCTCAAGTCGCCGGCGAGCCAGGCCACGGAAAAGGTGACGCGGATGCTCGGATTGGCCCTGCTGATAGGTTGCGGAGGTGACAATCATTCGATGCAAGAATTTCAGTGACCAATCATGTCGGATCAACTCCGATGCCATCCAGTCAAGCAGCTCAGGATGGGTCGGTCGTGCACCTTGCAAACCGAAATCGTTCGTCGTCCGGACAATCCCCTCGCCAAAGTGCCAATGCCACAGACGGTTAACGATCACGCGAGAAGTTTGCCCTCCGGCACCGGCGCCAGCGTCGGTCATCCAGGACGCCAACTGCAACCGCCCGCTCTCCGCAGGGGGAATTATCGATGACCGGAGTTTTGTTTCGTTGGGTCGATCCCAAGTTGAGGAAAGCGAAGTTGGGAAACCACGGGCGACCGGCTTCCCCAGTTGAAGGTGGCTACCCCGAATGTGAATCTGAACATCACGTGACGTCCCTTCAGTCACCGCCATCACATAACTCGGCTTGGGGCGATTATTCTGCAACTCAATGATTTCTCGATTCAATCGAGCGAGCTGCTCAAGCTTTTCAATGACCGATGCAAAATTGGTGACTTGAATCAACCGAAATTTATCGATGTGTGACATCAACGGTTCCGATTCAATCCGCAACTTGTTCGCACCGACCTTCAGGACAACCGTGCACTCCGAAAACCATTGTTGATGCTCAGGCATCCAGCCACCGGTTGTATTTGCGATCGCATTTTCTTTGACAATCGCTCCGTTCAGGCGAATTTCCCCTGGCCGCGCGTCACGAGCCGCATATCGGACTTGCAGCAGATAGGGTCCATCCGCAGGAATGTCGATTTCGTACTCAGCGAAACTCGATTGCGGCCCACGATCCGAAATAATGCCAATGCCTTGGCCATACCCATCATGCAAACTGGTTACATTTCCTGCGGAGAAACGTTCAGCTTCCCATTGCGGAATGTCGTCAGCGGCTGATGCAATTTGAGCTTCTACATCTGCTCGCAAACGAACACGCAGCTGGTAGAGTCCCTCAAGCTTCTCTTCATACGCGGCATTTTCTTGGCGATCGGCATCCGTTTGAATCACTTGGTCTTCAAGCTTCGTGCTGTGAAAAATACCAGCCAAGGCGTAATAGTCGCGAGTCGGAATCGGATCAAATTTATGATCATGGCATCGCGCGCAACCCAGCGAAAAGGCTAGAAATGCTTTGCCAAGCGTATCGATCTGCTCATCCACCATGTCAGCCTGTTTTTTAATTTCATCTCGCTCGGCAAGAATCTTTGTTCCGAGCGCCAAAAACCCAGTCGCCGTGAGCCGGTCATTTCTACGTCGCCCATGAGTGGACTGTGCATCGATTAAGTCGCCGGCGATTTGCTCGTTAACGAATTGATCAAAGGGAAGATCATCGTTGAAACTACTGATCACGTAATCGCGATACCGCCACGCATATGGGTAAAGATGATTTTCATCCCCACCGTTTGAATCACCGTACCTTGCCACATCCAACCAATGCCGCCCCCACCGTTGTCCGTACATCGGCGAAGCGAGCAAGCGGTCAATCAAACGTTCCCAAGCACCTGGTTCTTGATCGTTTAAGAATTGGGTCACCTCATGCGGCGTTGGAGGCAAACCGAGCAAATCGTAATAGACACGACGAACCAGGACAGAAGGTTTCGCGCGGGCGACCGGGGTAAGCCCCTCCCTTTCGAGTTTGGCTAATACGAATCGATCGATCGGGTTCCGTCCCCAGTCCTGATTGCGGACAATTGGTGGTGACCTGCGCACAATTTTGTTGAACGACCAATGACGCTCCCAGGTTGCTCCCTCGTCAATCCACCTTTCAAGTTGTTTGATCTCGCCGGCCGACAGCCGAGAACCAGACTCCGCAGGCGGCATGCGATCACCACCATTAGATTTCACCCGCTTGATCAACTCGCTCGTCCCTGATTCACCAGGAGTGATGGCAGTAAATCCAGATTCGGCAGGCGACGTCGCACTCGCTTGCGAATCGAGTCTCAAATCGGCTTGACGTTCATCAGCATCGGGGCCGTGACACTCAAAACAATGGCGTGAAAGTATTAACGCAATGTCGTTGCCGTAATCGACACGCTGGGCGAGGAGCTCGTCTCCATATCTGAAGCCTCCCGCGGTGATCGCGACAAAGATGATCAAATTTTTGCAGGCTGGCATCGCTCATCTCTCCTGAACAGATCCCCAATCTTAACGACTTGCGAGCGATTGAAGGGAAACGGGATTCAGGCGATCGGCCAGCGGCCAGAGGCCAGAGGCCAGCGGCCAGCGGCAAAAGAAGCACGCAGTCTCTACATTCTTCTCGGAATTGCCTTTTACAAAGGCGCCGCGTCTTATTGAACGTTGTCAACGGAAGGGCAAAGCGAACATTAACTCGCAGAACACCGGAAATCACAAGTCGTGTTGCAGCATGCCGAATCAACAACTGTTACGCTTGCAGTTGAACACGGCTCGGAAACACAACGCACTTCAAAAAGGCAAATTGCTGCAAGAAAAGAATATGCTTGCGGTCTTTTGCTCTCCCAGCCGGTACACACAGGGTAAAAATGCGACTGCATCTCTGGGTGAAGAAATGGCTTACCTCGGGCTAGATGGTCCCGCACTCGTTGTTGCTGGCAGACCCCCCATCCGTTTGTTAGGTGAAATTTGGAAGCAAACCTTTAACAGTTCTGGGATTAAACACACGATTCATCCCTTCGGTGGGGAATGCTCGCTGGCGGTGGGGAATGCTCGCTGGCTGAAATTGAA
>JARGNK010000032.1:0-1478 GCA_029213145.1 Rubripirellula sp.
AGATGTGATCGTTGGGCAGGCGGAAGCAGGAGAGATTGTTTTTGCTCGTGCCACTCCGTACGAATATGAGGAACTGTCACGGTTTTCTGCGTTGCAATCAAAAACCTGGAACATTCCGACCGTTGCCGGTCGCTACTTATTGGTTCGCAACGACCGACAGGCAATTTGTTATCGTTTGCCCCCGCGAGAGCCACAGGCAGAATGAGCCTTCAACACCGCGTCTGAGGCGTAGCCAAACGAGCCGGAGTAAGGCAATCGGCTATGAAGGGTGCCGTGGCTGTTCGGCGTTTGATTTTCTGCTGGCGAGTTAGAGTTTGACGCGTTGTCCAGACTTTGCGCTCTCGTAGACTGCTTGGATGACTTCGACGCTTCGCCTTCCTTGGTGTCCGTCGATCAGTGGAGCTCGCTTCTCGTTGATCGCAGCGACGAAATCGCTGAAGACCATTGTGTGGCCGTGATGGTCGATGGCCGAGGGATCTGCGGCACCGCCACCGGATTCCGTTTGTCCCGACATCCGTTTGCGAATGTCGGCGTCTTCAGCTGTCTCCTCCGCAAAGTTCCATTCCTTGAGATCTTCCTCTTCCAGAACGGCGGACCCTTGGTCACCACTGATTTCGATTCGTTTGAGCGATCCAGGGAAGGACGTGGTGGTTGCTTCGATGATACCAAGGGCACCCGACTTGAATTTCAGGTTTGCGACGGCAACGTCTTCGACCTCGATTCGCTCATGGGTCAAGGTGGCGGTCATGGCACTGATTTCCTCGACATCGCCCATCAGCCATAGCAGTAGATCGACCGAGTGGATCGCTTGGTTCATCAACGCGCCACCACCATCAAGTGCCCAGGTTCCGCGCCAGGCACCACTGTCGTAATACTCTTGGCTTCGATACCACTTCACGTAGGCATCTCCCATCGTGACACGGCCAAAACGGCCCTGCTCGACGGCTTGTTTCATGAGGCGGCTTGACTCGTGAAACCTGCTTTGAAAGGTGACGGCCAACTGCACACCCGACTTTTCGCAGGCTTGAATGATTTGATCGCAGCGTTCGGTGGTTACCTCCAGCGGCTTTTCAACAATTACGTGTTTGCCCGCCTCGGCCGCAGCGACCGCGGGGTCGAGGTGCGCGCCGCTGGGGGAGCAAACGGTAATCGCATCAATCTCGGGGTCGGCCAGCATCGCTTCAAGTGATTCGAAGGCTCGGCAGCCTTGCTTTTCAGCAAACGCCTCCGCGAATTCAGCTTTCCGGTCAGCACAGCCGACCAAGTGAGCACCTTCCGCATCTGCGATCGCGCGGGCATGAAAATTGGCGATCATTCCACAGCCGACAATTCCGATTCCTATGCTCATCGAACGCTACCGATCCTCAGGTGAATATTGGATGTCTGATAACTGCTGAGTTTATGGGGCGATCGAAGCTCCAACAAGGCGATGAGCCACTAGCCCAGTAGCTCGAAGCGGAAGGTGGCGGTGGCGATGG
>JARGNK010000032.1:1578-14429 GCA_029213145.1 Rubripirellula sp.
GGGGGCGCTCGAATCCGTCTCTCGTTTTGCGTTTTAGTTTTTATCTTCGACCGCGGTCCGCCTATGGTTCCCTTTTGGACGCTCAGCGGCTACCGTTTTGGAAGTCTCAACGCCATACGGTGTTCGTTTTGGCACAGCCAACCAGCATGACGGTCCGGAAGCTCGCCGACGTGCCTCGTCTGTTAGACGAGTCCGCCGGTATCGGTGCGCGCGTTACTCGCTTATCGGCTGACGGCACCCTTTCGTTCTCGGGCGTTTGGGGAGCCGTTCGAGCCGTGCTCGCTGCTTCGCTCGCGCGTTCGACTCCGCATGTCTTGATGCTGCTGCCGCAGGCTGCGGATGCCGACATCGTTGCTGGGGATGCCATTGCGTTTGGGCTTTCTGAGTCTCTGGCCTTGCCGCTTTCCACAAGTGAGGGTTCCGCATCCTCGATTCGTGACGATGACTACGCGGACCGGCTACGAGTGCTTCAGCAACTGACCCACCGAGAGGGCGAAGCGGCCACGCCTTTGCTTGTGACGGCGTTTATCGGAGCCGCGATGCAGCGGGTTCCAACGCCTGAAAAACTTGAGGCGGCGACCCGCGAGCTGCGAGTTGGCCAGGAAGTCGATCCTGAATCAATCCGTCGCTGGCTTGCGGAGGCTGGGTTTGCCGCGACAACGGCAGTGCAATTGCCCGGTGAGTTTGCGACCCGTGGTGGTCTGCTTGATATTTATTCCACTGACCAGCCCGAGCCGATTCGCGTTGAGTGGTTTGGGGATGAAATTGAGTCGATTCGCCGATTTGATCCTGGTAGTCAGCGCAGTATCGAGTCACTTGATTCGGTCGAAATCGCGGCCGTCGGGATGGATTCGCCTGATGGAGATCCAGACACCGAACTGAATCTTGATCCTGTCGCCCGTGGTCTCGGTCCGATCACCGATTATTTGCCGGATGATACGTTGGTCGTCATCGTCGATCCCGCAGAGACGAAAAAGAGTGCGGTTGAGTTGATTCGTCGCAGCGGCGAGTCAACCAACTTGATGCCCTTCGACGACTTAATGCAATCTTTCAGCCGGTTTCGCACCGTCACCGCAACCGGTCTCGCGGAAGGATCAGGTGACCAAGTCATCGATCTCAAAACGAGTACGGCTGACGCATTCGCGATGTCATTGGATGAGACCAAGTCGCGGATTGATTCGGTGGCGGCAGAGCACGAGGTCATCTTGGTCGGAGACACTCCTGCCGATGGTGAACGGTTGACCGAGTTGCTACGTGAGACCAGTGCGGCACGTCAGGGAAGGCTGCATTTGGTCGTTGCTGAATTGAGTGGTGGCTTCCGCTTGGTCGATGCGGAAGTCCTTGTTCTGACCGGTGCTGAGTTATTCCATCGCAGTCCGGTGCGTCGAGGTAAGACGCGAGCGAAGGGAAAGCCGATTGGTAATTTAATGCAGTTGGAATTGGGCGACTTGGTCGTTCATTTATCCCACGGCATTGGCATGTACCGCGGTCTGAAGCATATCGAGAAAAATGGACAGCATCTTGAGCATCTGACGATTGAATTCGATGGCGGGACAAAGATCTATGTGCCTGCTTCGAGAATCGGGTTGGTGCAACGTTATGTCGGCGGGACAAAGACAAGACCGCGTTTGGCAAAGATTGGTGGTCAAGCCTGGGCTCGGCAACGGAAAGCTGCCGAATCAGCGGTCACCGACATGGCGGTCGAGCTTTTGGAAATGCAGGCCGAGCGAACCGCGCGGCGTGGGATCACCTTTGATTCCGACAACGCCTGGCAGCAGCAGTTTGATGCTAGCTTCCCCTACGTGGAGACCCCCGATCAAGCGAAAGCGATCGAGGCGATCAAGGTCGATATGGAAATGGCGAAACCGATGGACCGCTTGATTTGCGGAGATGTTGGTTTTGGAAAAACTGAAGTCGCGATGCGGGCCGCGTTCAAGGCTGTGACCAGCGGGTATCAAGTCGCTGTCCTCGTTCCCACAACCGTGTTGGCAGAGCAGCACTTTCACAATTTCAAAACACGGATGGCGGAGTTTCCGGTAGAGATCGCAAAATTAAGTCGGTTCTGCACGCCCGCCGAACAACGCGAAGCCCTCAAGGGGCTTCGGCGTGGCAAGGTGGACATCGTCGTCGGTACGCATCGTTTGGCCAGCAACGATGTTGAATTCAATAATCTTGGCTTGGTGGTCGTTGATGAGGAGCAGCGTTTCGGTGTGGCGGTCAAGGAGCGACTCAAAACTTTGCATAGTAATGTGGATGTGGTCACGCTGTCAGCAACTCCGATTCCCCGCACGCTGCACATGGCCTTGGTGGGGGTTCGCGACATCAGCAATTTGGAAACACCGCCCGCCGAACGCCGGGCCGTGGAAACCAATGTTGTTCGTTGGGACGAAAAATTGATTCGCAGGGCCATGATTCGGGAACTGAACCGTGGCGGTCAGATCTTTTTTGTCCACAACCGGATCGGCGATATGCATTCGCTGACTGACAAGCTCAAGCGGATTGTTCCCGAGGCCCAGGTGCGAATTGGGCACGGGCAAATGGAAGAGGGTGAGTTGGAACAGGTGATGGTCGACTTCATCGAGCACCGGTTCGATGTGTTACTCGCCACGACGATTGTTGAAAGTGGACTCGATATCCCTAATGCCAACACCATCTTTATTGATGATGCAGATCGCTATGGGCTCAGTGACTTGCATCAATTGCGAGGCCGCGTGGGACGCTACAAGCACCAGGCCCATTGCTATTTGATGGTCGCCCAGCACAAACACTTGTCGCCCGAGGCAAGCAAGCGACTGCGGGCGATCGAAGAGTTCAGCCAAATGGGGGCAGGCTTCGCGATCTCAATGCGAGACCTCGAAATTCGTGGTGCCGGGAACCTGTTGGGAAGTCAACAGAGTGGGCATATCGCGGCAATTGGATACGAAATGTATTGCCAATTATTGGAAGACGCGGTTCGCCAAGTTCAAAATTTACCACCTCAATTGTCGGCCGACGTTGATATCGACTTGCCGGTCGAAGCCTACCTCGCCGATTCCTACGTTCCCAATCTGCGACACAAAATCGATTTGTATCGACGCATAGCAAAATTGAACGAAGCCGCCGAAATCAAAGAAATCCGTGAGGAGTTACGGGACCGGTTCGGCCCGCTGCCGGATGCTGCGAAACGAATGTTAGAATTGGCCGAATTGAGACTCGATGCGGCTGCCTGGCAGATCGCTTCAATCACCAGCGATGCCCGTTTCATTGTGCTGCACTATACCAATCGCAGGCAGATGGAACGTTTGGCTCGACAGAGTACGATCCCAATCCGAGTGGTCGACAAGACTCGCGCCTACATTCCGACCAAGGGCTACGACATGCAGGTGGACGCCGCCGGAACAAGTTGGTTGCAACTGGGTCGCGCGGCGCTTCATTTTCGCTAGGTCAGCGTGGCGTTTGTTTTGAGAGTCGTGTTCGGACACGATGCTCAACAAAGTTGTCGGCGAAGTCGCTGCCGACGCGAAAATGAATCAGCTGCTGTGGCAGTTTCAGCTAAGCAGTGTTGGTTTCAGTTGGGCCTGATTCACCCACCCGATACCGCTTGCATCACAAAGACTTCACTTCCATCTCGAAGTGGTGCCTGAAAGGCATCCGGGCTATCGAGCATTTCGCCGTTGACGAAAATGACAAGGTGCGGCAGCACCCCCCCTTCCGGATCGAAAACGTGGTCGCGAAGTTTCGGATGATTTGTAAATGCCGATTCGAACGCTTCTCTTACCGATGCTCCCTCGACTGACTGAATCGCTGGGCAGTCAACCTGTTGGACAAGTTGGGAGGTAAATTCGATTTCAATCATGGCGGGGTCGCAGGCTTCGGTGAATCCGGTCATTCGGTGTGGTCAATTAAGAGTTTTATCGTAAATCGGCTTCTTGTTTCGAGTCCAACTTGTTGATCCAACCAGTCGATCGTTTAGTCGATTAACCGTAGCGGTCGGGAGCAAGCAGGTGCAATGGTTTGATTGTGGTTGGTTGCCGATCAACGATTTCGGCAGCAATTTTTCCGGAAATCATGGCAAGGCTGATTCCCATCATCGCGTGGCCGGTTGAGATAATCAGGTTTTCCCATATCGCTGGCCGGCCGAGGTACGGCAGGCCGTCTGGTGAACAGGGACGCAGCCCAACCCAAGGCTGGCATTCTTTGAATATCGTCTCCGTGAATTTCGGAAAGTACTGTTGGATGGATCGAACGATTCCATTCACGCGGGATTGGGTGATGGAACTGTCGACTCCTGCAATTTCCATCGTGCCGGCAAATCGCAACGCGGAGCCCATTGGTGTAACGGCAACTCGAGCCTCCGTCAGGATGGAGCAAAGCTCGGGTAGTTCTGGAGGTTGGTCCAGCATCACGCTGTAGCCTTTTCCGGCCTGCATCGGCAATTTTAAGTTCAGGTGCTCCGTCATCTCGGGCGACCAGATACCGCCGCAGATCAAGAATTCATCGGCCTCGATTTCTCCCTTGTTGGTCACCACGGCTGTGATGTGGTTTCCTTGATTTCGAAATCCTTGACACTCTGTTTCCCAGTGAAATGTGCAGCCCCGCGAGCTCAATTTTTCTTGCAGCGCCAGCATCAAGCGATTGGGTGAAAGGTGGCAGTCATCGGGATAGTGGATTGCGCCCCGCACATCCATCTCGATATTCGGATCGATTTCTGCCAGTGCGGTTGGGTCGAGGACTCGCGCCGGTAAGCCGAGTTGCCTCGCACGCTCTGACGTTTCGATTTCTTCCTGCCAGACGTGTTCATCACGACAAAGCATGAGTAGCCCTCGTTGAACAAGCCCGAAGCCACCCTCGAGCTCGGTTTGCAATTCTTCGAAGCACCTGCGGCTGGCAAGGTGCAAGTCACGCAGCAGTGGTGCGGCTTCTCGTACTCGCGATTCCTTGCAGGCTCCCCGAAAACACCACAGCCAGCGGAGCAACTCCCACGACAATCGCGGGCGGATGTAGAACGGGGATTCGGGATCGAGCATCCATTTCAATCCGAGTCGAATCATGCCTGGCGCAGCGAGCGGGATGAAGTGACTCGGAACGATCATGCCGGCGTTGCCAAACGAGCAGCCGTCGCGATGCGCCGGACCGCGATCGACCAGCGTGACCTGTTGACCTTGCTGCTGACAGTACCAGGCGGTCGCCATTCCGACGATACCGCCACCCACGATCACGACGCGTTTGGACACTGAATGTCTTCCCTAGCTGGCGGAAGTGGTTTTGTCAGCTTGCTCGGAGGCGCCTGTTTCGCCTACCTCGATACCACGCAGGGCACCGATGCCCCAGGCAAATGGATCATCAGGATCCATCCGCAATTGGCTCTCAGCCGTGACGAAGGCTCGGCCGCGAACTTCCGGGCGAATGACCGATTTAGATTGATCGGCCCATTGAAACGAGGCGACAAAGGTCGACCCCAGGATTCCCTCCTGGGTCCAGACTTGCCCGGGTTGAACTTTACCGTCAGCTGCCAAGCAAGCGAGCTTCGCGCTGGTTCCCGTCCCGCAGGGTGACCGATCGAATTCTAAGCCGGGGCACAAGACAAAGTTTCGCAGATCGGCGTCCGGATCGTGAGGTTCGCCAAACAATTCAACGTGGTCGACCTGAGGGAACCCGGCTTGGTGAACGGCGGCACGAATATCAACGGCTATTTGGGAGAGACGCGTGACTTGATCGAGACTGACGTCTTGGTGGGGTTCTCGCACGAGAAAGAACCAATTGCCACCCCAGGCGACATCGCCCACAACGGTTCCAATCCCGTCGACATCCAGTTTGACATCGCTGGCCGCCCGGTAGCTGTCAACATTCTCAATCGAAACCGACTGGTCTTCGTGCAATCGACAGACGACGGACCCAACCGGTGTTTCAATGCGGCAGTGATTGCGATCCAGGCGACCAAGGTGTTTCAGGGTTTCGACAACGCCGATCATGCCGTGCCCGCACATCCCCAGCAGGCCGACGTTGTTGAAGAAGACGACTCCGAAATCACAATCGGCAGCATGCGGTGGTACTAGCAGTGCTCCCACCAGGACATCGGAACCTCGGGGTTCGGTCACCACCGCGCAGCGAAATGAATCGAACTGCTGCTGGCAGCGATCAAGACGTTCGGTGAGTGGTCCGGTCCCCAGTTCGGGGCCGCCATCAATCACGACTCGGGTAGGCTCGCCGCCTGTGTGTGAGTCGATGACTTGCAATGTGCGGATGCGTGCTTTTGAATCAGTCATCGCCGTACGTTTTACCAGGCCATGATTGCCACCAAGATTGGAACTGAGTGAACTGAGCCTCGGCGAATCCACGTTGGCTGTCACTCAATTGATCGGTGGCGACAAAGTGGTGCTGGTATTCTTTTTCTCCCTGAAGAAACAGCAAGTATTTATAGTAGAGCACCAGATCAGGGCCTTCGTCAAACGTCGACAACACGATCAGTGCTTCGTCGAGTTGCTGAGCATAGGTCCTTGCTTGGGCGTCACCGGCAACGGCTTGTCGGCACAAGGAAATTAGTTTTAGAACAGGTTCCGGCAAACAGTTGCCGATTCCCGTGATCGCACCGGACGCGCCGCAGTGGAGGAAACCGTGATAGACCTGTGTATCCACGCCCGCCATTAGCACGACTCGATCATCGCCATGGGTGATTTGCTCGCCGGCATAACTCAATGCGTCCGCGCCACCAAACTCCTTGAACCCAACTAGATTCGGGAATTCATTACGGAGATCGAAAAAGAGATCAGCCTTGGTTTCGAAACCGTAATATGGGCTATTGTAGATAACCGCGGGCAAGTCGGGTGCCGCATTCAGAATGGCAGCGAAGTGGTGACGTTGGGCGGTTGGGGAGGTGCCGCGCGATAGGACACGTGGGATCACCATCAACCCCGCCGCTCCAACCTCTTGCGCGTGGGCTGCATGCTGAACCGCGATCGCCGAATTTTGAGCACCGGTGCCGACCACAACGCGGATTCCAGCCGCCACTAATCGCGCCACGCCTTCCTGACGTTGAGCATCAGACAATAACGGCCAATCACCCATCGATCCGCAGTAAACCACGGCGTGCATACCGGCGTCGACGAGTTGTTTGGCTTTACTTACTAAGGCATCAAAATTGGGGGTTTGATCTTCGCCGCAGGGCGTCATCAATGCTGGGATACAACCTTGGAAGACTTCAGAGCTGACCATGGGAGGGCGGAGCCGTGGGAGGAGTGAAATGAATCGTCGTATCGTACACCAATCGAGAGTCAGCCGGGATTGGGGAAGCTGGCTCGGGAGCCAGCTTGAATCCTCAGCGACGAACAGGCGAGTTTCGCGTACACTGCCTGCATGTTTGGCTTACGAAAAAATCGATCGCCGCTGACGACCGCTCGACAGGTCGATATCGACTTGTTGTTGAGGCGAAATGTTGAATCGATTACCCCCGAATGGGTGCGTCAGGTCGATGTCGTCACAGACATCAAGCCTTGGGGTTTGGATTCGGTCGAGGGTCAGCAACGGCTCGAAATGGCAGCCGACCATGTTTTGCAACGGCTGCCGTCAGCGGTCACGCGCTGTGAGTTGGCGATTCGATCGCTGGAGGATCTGGCTTTCCCTTCGACCTACACGCCATCGCAAGAGGGTGGGGCAGCGGTGATCACCTTGGCAGGCGAGACGATCGTTGATCCGCTGAGGACGGTGATTGAGTTGGCCTATCAATATGCCTGTCACTTTTGGCACCAGTTCACGGACGGACGGGAGTTGGACTTGCACTCGCGGACGACCAATCTGTTTCCCATTTGTTGCGGGCTGGGCGTGCTGGCAAGTGACGCTTGCTTCTACGACCAAAACTGGACTCAAGCAGGATGGTCAGGCTGGTCGATGTCGCGGGCCGGTTACTATAACGCGGCCGAAATTGGTTATGCACTGGCTTTGTTTTGTAGAACACGTCACGAGACACGGCCGCCGTGGATCTCGTCTTTGCGGTTAGACTCAAAGGTCGCCTTCGAAAAAGCAACGAACTATTTCACTGCCCAATCTCGGCATGGGAACCGATTGTTATTCGATGCCGAAACCATCCCGAGTACACGGTGTGATCCACGCGAATTGGCGGGTTGGTTGACCAGCGAGGACGCCGTGATGGCCTATGCCTCGTCGCTCGCGCTGGTTCAGCGTGACGATTTGCCTCCATCGGTTGCAGAGTCCGCGCTAACAGCGATTCGTCGCGGTGATCGTGATCTTGCACCCGCCGCAACACGTGTGTTGGGGCGACTGCGCACGATTGAGCCCGAGGTTGAATCGTGCTTGCAGCGCCTAATCACCCGTGGTTCTGCTGTGATGCGAGCGGCAGCATTCGAATCAGCTGAGAAGCTAGGCATGTCGTTGGAGCCTTTCCAACCGCAACTCATCCGTTTGTTAAAGCAGCCAGCGGTTGATCCATTGCCTGTATTACAAATCATTCGTCGCCAGGGAAAAGCATTTGCAGCCATGGCACCCACGATCTGTCAAATGATTGGCTATGCCATTCGTGACGAAGAAGATCTGTGGACCCAGCAGTTAATTGAAGGTCTGGAAGCGATTGTCGATGACCCGCACGCCGTGATCGAAAAACAGATCCGCGTCCCCAAACTGAGAGAGCAGGCATTGGAACAACTGCAGCGTCAGCAAACGCACGACGAGTCGAGAGCTCAGATGGGCGAACCGAAACAGTTCGGCTAATCTCAAGCCCAATCAGGTGATTCTGAACGCTGTGGTTCGATACTGAACGCTGTTGTTCGGTTCTGGGTGCTGCTGCCGATGGCCGGGCTCAAGATTGGTCCAAGATCAAGCCCGTTTCACTGATTTGAAACGGCACAATCGATTCATCGCAAGCGCTGCCGCGATGTTTGGCAACATGCAGTGCACGTCCCATTCGATTCCCTTCGCGCGTTTTACCCATCAGGATGATCGTGTTGGCGTTGGACAATTCGTCTCCGCTTTCGATCGGTCGCGTGATCAAATCATCGAGCATCACTTCATGGCTGGTGTAAAGCAACAAGCAAGCAACAGCCTTGTGATCGTAGGCATGTTGTTCGACGCGTTCGGCATGTTCTCGGAATCCGACTCGAAAAAGATCTCGGGCGACCCAGTCATGCTCCTTGTGGAGAATCTGATGATAGATGTAATCAAACATCTCTAACTGGATGGAATCCGCGGCTTTGGTGACCGGTTCAATGCCATCGATGACACAGCGGCGAACGCCATTGGCAAGATTGCCATAGAAAAAGGCGATTGCACGATCGAGCTTTTTGGCCTGTTCGTACTTCCATTCACGCCAAGCGTCGGAGTCCATGTCACCAGCGGTAACCCGTCGCCCGCTTTGCCGAAAAATGTGCAGGTAATCGCGTCTGGCGAGGGATTTGTCCCAGACTTGTTCGGGGACCAGCGTGGCGTCGACGCACTGTTCGTGCAGTTGCCAGTTGCAGATTCGTTCGGCGTAGGCTTGATGATTCTGAGAGTCACCCCGGGCGGTTAAATCAAACAAGATGCCTCGTTCGCCTTCCTGTTGGCGTCCGTGGTCGGCAAACGCCAATCCCAGTTGTGTTTTGCCGATGCCCGTTGCTCCCATCACGACGGTCAGTGTGCCTGGTAGTAAGCCACCTCCAAGTAATTCATCCAATCGCGGGATTCCGGTCTGCAGTCTTGTCACCGAGGGTTCCATGAATTGGGGATCAAATCTTGCTTCGTGCTGCTAGGTGCGGGCTTCGTAAAATCAAGGCTTGGCTTCACACACTCAAATGTCGGTATGGTTTGATCAAGTGTTGCCGTGCAAGCAGTGTCGATTTGCCATGCTGATCCCGCTGACGATCGCTCCGACGATGCCAACGAAACCTTGATCGGTACCGCAGAGGAACAGGTTAGGCAAATGGGTTGTGCCATCAAGTTGCTTTTCCGGGGCGCCGTAAACGGCACCATTGTCATGCCAAGTGAAGCGGCGAATCGTTTTCGGGGTGAACACGTCGGTGTCGGTAACGTATCGACGAAAGTCAGGCATGAAGCGGACCGCCGATTCGATTGCTTCGTCGTACTGTTCGACTTTCGCTGCTTGGTACTTTGCTTCTGGTAGGTTGCACCAGCGGTCGTGATTCGCCAGTGTTGTGATACGAATCACTCCATCCGGTAATTCGCCATCCTCTTGATCGTAAATGTAGTTGTTGGGCGAACAGACAACGCCGGTTCGTGTATCACACAAGGTATGATCGGGGCGACGCCAATGAAACGAATCACTGTCGTTGTAAAATACGATGGTGCGATCGAAGCCGAAATCGATCGGTTTGCGATCGAGGATTGAAATTGATTCAATGAACGATAGTTTGCCCGCCTTGGCGATGGTCGGTTCGGTGATGTCGTCGCACAGACGCATCGTTTCGACATTGCCCGCTGACGACAAAATTCGTTTTCCCTGCAGTTCGGTCCCGTCGTCCAGAACCACGCCAGTCGCCTGACCATTGTCAACGTGAATTTTTGAGACGCCGCTACGTAGCTTCAGTTCACCTCCCAAGCCTCGGAAACGCCGGACTAGGTTTTTCAGGATCACGCGAACGCCTTTGAAGGGGCGACCAAAACCTTCCAGATAGCAAGCGCGAAACATAATGCAGAATTGACCGAAATCCATGTCGTTTTCGCGGGCGTTGCCATACCACATCAGCGGGCAGAGTAGCATCTCGATTAAGAGCGGATCGCTCAAATGTTCTTTCATGACGTCGCGGGCTGATCGCATGAAGTTTGGATCACCGCCGTCCATGTCGCTGTAATCCAACAGCGAGGCGCATAGCGAGCGAAAGCCATCGATTTGACTCGGGAAGTTCTTCGCAATGTCCGCTTCAAGGTGTTCGATGTCGTTGCTGAAATCGAGAGAAGCATTCGGGAAACGGATGGATGACCCCACTTGTTCGGCCAGTTTAAAGTCGTCCCAGCGAAATCGCAGTTGCCGACTCAGCTTTGCTAAAGGACCTTTCTTCGTCCCTGTACGAGCAAAGTTAGTCATCGCGTGTAGGCCGACATCATAATCTCGACCGCCAAGTCGATAAAAAGAATTCAGGCCGCCAATCGTGTAATGCCGCTCAAGGATGCAAACCCGTTGATCAAAATGAGCGAGGCGGATGCCAGCAGCTAAGCCGCTCATCCCGGCGCCGATGATTATCGTGTCATAGGAGGAAGTCATTTGGCATAGAATAAATCACGTCTACCGAATCCACAACGAGTTCCAAGCGACATCAAGTCGCTCGGATTGATTAAAAATCGCTGTGGCTGTTTGGAGAGACGCGTGGGTTTGCCCGCTGACCCCGCAGGAAGCCTGTTTGTCTGGCGTTCGGGGGTTTTTAGGCCTCATCATGGATGGACCTACGGGTTGATGGGATGGAAGTGGTCATGGAAGATTTAACGGCCGGTTGCCGTGCTGTGGCTGTTCCGGCGGGTAACATAGTACTGCAACGTCGAGCGAATGCCTTCTTTTAAGTTCCATTAAAAATATTTCTTCAATGAGCAAAACTCGTTTCGTCTTGATCGGCGGATTTCTCGGTGCCGGGAAAACGACGTTGATTGGGCAGCTGGCCCGTCGGTACGTCGCTGACGGTCGTCGCGTGGGAATCATTACAAACGATCAGGCTGATGACCTTGTCGATACCCAGAATCTCCGGTCACAGGGATTTGAGGTCGGTGAGGTCGCTGGAGCATGCTTTTGCTGTGGGTTTGACGATCTCGTTTCCACTGCCGATCGATTTTCAGGAGACGATGCTCCCGATGTGATCTTGGCGGAGCCGGTTGGCAGCTGCACCGATTTGGTCGCGACGGTCATCTTGCCGCTCCAGCAATTGCTTGGTGACCGATTTGAATTAGCGCCCTTTGGAGTCTTGCTGAAGCCCTCCCACGGCAGGCTCATCTTGGGGAGTGGCGAAACCAAGCGTAGCGGTTTCTCACCCCAGGCCGAGTACATCTTTCGGAAGCAGCTCGAGGAAGCTGACTACCTAATGATTGGCCGCAAGGATCAGTTGGGTGAAGAGGCGGTCGAATCGCTGCGTGATTCGTTGTCGAAAGTGGCGCCGGGCGTTCCCGTGTTGTCGGTAAGTCCACGCGATGGAGATGGAATTAGCGAGGTGCTCGGTTTGATCGAGTCGCCGATGGCTGCGGGGCAACGATTGCTGCAAATTGACTACGACATTTACGCCGATGGGGAGGCGGAACTTGGATGGGTGAATTTATCGTCCCACGTGACTGCTGAGAACGCGGTTGACTTGGATGGTTTAGCGTCAGCTTTGGTCGGGGCGATCGGCCAACAAATCGTGGCCCAAGACGGGCAGATCGCACACTTGAAGGTGTCAGTGTTGGGAGGCGATGCCCAGGCGGTTGCCAACTTGGTCAGCAACGAAAGTACGGTCGATGTCGGCCTGGCGGCAGCCAGAGAGATGAGCGGAAAGATTCAATTGATCGTCAACGCGAGGGTCGCGATCGATCCCGATCTGTTGGAGCAGCTCTGTCGACAAATACTGCATTCGATCGCTGAATCCAAACAGTTGCAAGTGGATTCAGTGACCGCGTTTTCACTCCGACCGGGCCGGCCGACACCAACTCATCGAGTGACCGGCTGATCGCAATGCGTGAACGCAGGCGTTTCAAGTATCCTGCCGCATGCGCGAATCTAGGGTATCCGCTGTACGTGTTGCCCGAGTCGAGTGCAAGAACCGCAAAGCCGAGCAGGAGTACGAGCGCGGGTACGAAGAAGGAAGAAAACCAGAGTCAGGCCGCCTTCCCCAGGGCCAGCTTCGTCCTCTAGGCGGCTTCATTCTGTAGGAGAGCTTCATTCTGTAGGAGAGCTTCATTCTGTAGGAGAG
>JARGNK010000032.1:14529-20626 GCA_029213145.1 Rubripirellula sp.
GCTTCATTCTGTAGGAGAGCTTCATTCTGTAGGAGAGCTTCATTCTGTAGGAGAGAATGGGGGGCACTGTAACCGGCACGGCAGTTGCCCCTTTTTCAAATGACGAACAACGTTAGCTCCGGTGATGGCCAGCGTCTGCTTGCGGGCCGGTCTCCGTGTCCCACATCGGTTGGTCGCGACGGCTACTTGAATTGGTAGATCGCTTGGTCCGATCGCACGACTAGCGTGTTTTTGACCACTGCCGGTGACGCCATGATGCGACCATCGATTTGACTTTCGGCAATGATTTTCCCTTCGCGTCCCGGTTCAAGTACCGTTACTTTGCCATCTTGCGAGGCGAAGTAAAGATGTCCGCCGGCCAGGATGGGCGAAGCTGAGTAGTCGCCGCCGATGCGTTTTTTCCATACCTGCTCGCCATCGTCAGCATTCAAGCAGCTTGCGACGCCATTGTCGGCCATCAAGTAGATCAAACCGTCATGCAGGATTGGTGAAGGTTTTGCCGGGATGCCTTGCTTGGCGACCCAGTTCACATGAGTATCACTGACATCTCCGTCACCATCTACACGAACCGCGAACAAAACTGGCTTGGTGAAGCCGGTTGAGAAATAAACAACCTCGTCTCCATACACCGGGCAAGGGACAACCGAAAAACCTTTGCCATGTCTGACTCGCCAGAGTTCCTCGCCGGTCGCTGGTGTGTAGGACACCATCCATTGTGAACCCATGCAAATCAGTTGCTCCCGCCCACGTTTATCCGTGATGGCAATCGGTGTGCAATAGGCTTTCTTCTGATCGCCGTCAGGAGCGTCCATTTCTGGGCGGTCGCGTTCCCAGACGGTTTCACCAGTCTTTTTGTTCAGTGCAGTGACGTATTGTCGATCGACACCATCCTGAATTAGGACCAAGAGGTTTTTGTAAATGAAGGGTGAGCTTCCCGGACCGACGGAATGTTCCAGCGGTAAGCGTCGCGCCCACACGACGTCGCCAGATTTTCGATCAACCGCGTAAGTGCCGTAGGTTCCGAAGTGACAGTAGATCGTTTCGCCATCGATCGTCGGTGTGGGAGAGGAATAACTGTTCAGCGAGTGAATCGGATCGGGATCGGAGATCATGCTCAATTCGATCGTTCGCAGCAGGGATCCCGTGTTGAAATCGATCGCAATTAATTTCAGATCGATTGATTTTGCAATCGCAAGTTGTTTGAACTTCCGTTCCTCAATGCCTTCATCGCGGAGCATCGCCAGGCGTTCTGCTTCGTTTGGAGTTCGCTCAACCGCGGTGGTCACGTAAATGATGTCATCGGCGATGATGGGAGACGACCAACCACGGCCGGGCAATTCAGTTCGCCAAGCCAGGTTCGTAGACTCGCCAATCTCCGCAGGGATGGTTTGTCCTGTTGCAATGCCGTTGCCTTGGGGACCACGAAACTGCGGCCACGAATCGTCGCCGCGGAGGGAGATGGGCGATAGCAGCAAGCACAAGGTGAGGAATTGAAATCGCATGTTCTTGGCACAAATGGCGTGAGTTTTCAACGAGTGGATTACCAGCGGAATCACTAGTTTAGCCGCTATTCATGGCGAGATGCGTTGGTTGGCGAGATGCCCTGGCAGGCGAGGCAGCGGATCGACCAAAGCCGAGGCTCGAGACAAACACAACCGAAGGCTCGCACCTGGGTGTTCGTGTTTCGGTGAGTGGCACAACGACCGTTGGGTTACTGGGCCAGTACTATCGCTCCACCGTTTTGGGGTTGCGATTTTGTTTGGCAGTTCCCTGGCGAAGTTGCAAAGCGATTTTGCTTGGGGGCAACGCAGAAATTTCGGCCTGATTCTGTTCGTGCCCTGCGTTTTGTCGGAAGAGAACTATGCGTTCTTGCTGACGGACTGTGTCTTATTGGTAGCGAACCGTGCCGGTTCCCGCCACGATCTTGCCAACCGGATGGCACGGAACGCCCGCATCGTTGATTTGGGAAGCGATACTGGCAGCATAGAACTCGCTGACCACGGCGGTCATTCCGATTCCCATATTAAATACTCTCCGCATCTCGCTTGTTTCGATCTTGCCGGTTTCTTGCAGCCACCCAAAGATCGGCGGGGCATTCCAAGACGAAGCATCGATCACCGCGTCGACTTGGGCGGGCAGGATACGATCCAGGTTTTCCTCGAATCCTCCCCCAGTGATGTGGGCTAACCCGTGTAAGACCTGCTTGACGCGGTAGTGTGCGAGCACGTTGCGGATGGCGGCGGTGTAAATTCGTGTTGGTTCCAAGCAGACCTCGGCGAGTGTCTTTCCCTCCAGTTGTGGCGGTGCGTGGTCCCAATCACACTTGGCATCGCGAATGACTTTACGCACTAGCGAAAAGCCATTGCTGTGTAGCCCGCTCGACGCGAGGCCTAGCACAACGTCGCCCTCGCTAATTTGCTTTCCGTCGATTAGGCGACTGCGTTCTACAACGCCGACAGCGAAACCGGCTAAGTCGTAATCTTCATCGCCGTACATGTCGGGCATGATTGCAGTTTCGCCACCGAGCAGCGCCATATCGCCGATCACACATCCGTCACTGATGCCTTGGACAATGCGTTCCAATCTAGCCGGATCGTCGCGACCCATCGCGACGTAATCAAGGAAGAATAAAGGTTCGGCACCGGTGCATAGCAGATCATTGACGCACATGCCGACTAAATCGATACCGACGGTTTGGTGGTGATCGGTTTGTTGGGCGATTTTCAGCTTGGTGCCGACTCCATCGGTCCCGCTGACTAAGACGGGGTCTTGGTAATTACGGGCAAAGAGTTTGCCAGCGAAGTCGAGTTGAAACAGGCCAGCAAAGCCCCCATCACTGGGGATCACGCGTGGGCTGTGAGTGCGATGCATCAACCGCGGCAGCCGGCTCATCGATTCGGCGTACACATCGAGGTCAACGCCGGCATCTTTGTAAGTTGCGGACATGTTGCCTTTGGCAGTAGAGGAAGGACGGCGTTTATCATGCCACCCGCACCGCTTTGATGCTAGCAGTGGGCTCCGCGGAGTCTCGAGCTTTCTTCCGCCGGCGGAGGGGAGGCCTCGGCTGATGAGCGTACCGATTTTTCGAGCTGTTTCGACCGAATCAGAGGGCTCCGGGGGACAGGCGATGGCTCCAAGAAGCGGGGCGAGATTTTAAAACAGCGGGATTCGCACCTTTAAAGGCTTTCCAGCGGTGGTCGCAGCCGCCGTAGCGTTTCCGCCACCGAGTTCTGCCGGGCTAGACGGTTTCGTCCTCTAGACTCTAACAATTCTGCTGCTTCCGTTTAACTAATCATCAAAGTTTCGCTCATCATTTTGGGAGGCTTCTTCGCTACGTAATCGCCAATCGTCGTGTTGTTCGCGTGCCACCAAGGAATTCTTGTTTGGCTGAGCAGTAAGTCCGGCACGTCAGAACCTCCGTGGTAGTGTTCCTTCAGCGGTCCGATTCTCGCCCCTAGCAAGGTGGACGAAAATCGCGGTGAAGAAACCCGCAACGATGAACGATAAATCGACAGTCCGTTGACGAGATCGTTGGCACCGAGGTCATTTGGTTACATGCAAGGAGCTCCCACCATATGCTAATGCGACATCCGTGCCCCACTCTGCAGTTTGCCTACCAGCCACCCTTTGGGGCGAAGTTGCAGGATACCGGTGTGCAGTTTTCGGTTTTCAGCCGATCTGCGACCGCGATGCGCTTGTTGCTCTACAACAAGGTAAGTGATCGCGAACCGGCGGAAGTGATTGAATTTGATCGCGATTCCGACCGCTGGGGCGACGTTTGGAGTTTGAATGTGCCCGGCATCGATAAGGGGCAACTCTATCATTTTCAGGCAAGTGGGCCCTGGGATCCCGAACGTGGGCACCGGTTTGATTCTTCTGCTCGGCTGATCGATCCGTATGCCCAGGCGTTGGCCGGTGAATTCCAGAAGTGTAAGGATGGCATCATCCGACCACCCAAGTGCGTGGTGATTGATGATGATTTCGATTGGGAAGGGGATCGGCATATCCGTCATGACATCAGCGAGTCAGTCATCTACGAGATGCACGTTCGCGGATTCACGAAGAGTCGAACGGCGAAGGTAAAGGCTCCCGGAACCTACTTGGGTGTGATCGAAAAAATTCCCTACCTTCAATCGCTCGGGGTGACAGCAGTTGAGTTGATGCCGATCAACGAATTTCCGATCAAGGATATTCACGGCAACCGGATGGAGCGTCCCAATTACTGGGGCTATGACTCGATGGCGTTTTTCTCGCCACATCGTGGTTATGCGTTCGATCGCACGCCGGGCGCTCAAGTGCGTGAATTTAAGGAGATGGTCAAGGCACTGCATGCCGCGGGGATCGAAGTGATCCTGGACGTTGTCTTCAATCACACTTGTGAGGGGAATGAGCGAGGGCCAACACTTTCGTTCAAAGGTCTGGAAAATCAGGTCTATTACATTCTGAGTGAGGGACAGCACTACTGTAACTACAGCGGTTGCGGAAACACCGTCAACGGAAACCACCCGGTTGTGCGCGAGATGATTTTTCATTGTCTCCGTCACTGGGTGCACAACTACCATATCGACGGTTTTCGTTTCGATTTGGCGAGTATTTTGAGCCGCGACCGAAACGGCAACTTGATCCCCAATCCACCGATGGTGGAACTGATCGCCGAGGATCCATTGCTCGCCGACACCAAAATCATTGCTGAAGCTTGGGATGCTGCTGGTGCCTATCAAGTCGGCTCATTTGGCAACCATCGTTGGGCAGAATGGAACGGCCGCTATCGTGATGATGTACGGGGATTCTGGCGTGGCGATGGTGGGACCCTTGGGGCTCTCGCAACACGTCTAGCCGGCAGCAGTGACTTGTACCAGCACGATGGCCGACCACCCTTTTGTAGTATCAACTTGATCACGAGCCATGATGGTTTCTCCATGAACGACCTTGTGTCGTACAAAGAGAAACACAACATGGCCAATGGGGAAGATAATTGCGACGGTGACAATCACAACATCAGCGACAATTACGGCGCTGAAGGACCAACACGCAAGAAAGCGATCAATACGGTCCGCACCCGCCAGATCAAAAATATGTTGAGCACGTTGCTGCTTAGCCAGGGTGTGCCAATGCTGGTTAGTGGTGATGAAGTTCGTCGGACGCAGAAAGGCAACAATAATGCTTACTGTCAGGACAACGACATCAGTTGGTTTGATTGGCGGCTTGTCGAGAAGCACGAGAGTATGCTCCGGTTCGTCCAGGGGCTAATTCGATTCAGGCGTGAGCAACCGACGGTTCGTCGAAAGACTTACTTGACCGGGATGCCGATCGATGGTCGGATGATTCCCGATGTCTCTTGGTACTCGCCTGACGGCCACAACCTTGATTGGGGGCAGCACGAATTGGCGATGGTTGCCTACATCACTGCTCCGAGTCGAATCGACGATCCCGAGGGACTCGGCCGTGACATCGTGTTGATGTTCAATAGCACGGGTCAGACGCGCGAGTTTCAGTTGCCGACCGTGGGGCGTGGCATGCAGTGGAGCCAGTTTGTCGATACTGCTGCTGAGTCACCCGAGGATATCTATCCTGATCTCGACGGACCCATTGTCGATGGCAATGCGATTCCGATGCCTCACCACTCGCTGAAAGTTTTCGTCAGTCAGGCGTGATTGGCGAGGCACTGTCGCAGTTCCAGGGTGGTCAATGATCGCCTGGAGGGACCGAGAGGATCTGTAAACGCAAGGAACCGAGTAAGTCGACTCGGCCTCCTTGCTCGTCGTGGCCCCTCAACCACGCAGCTGCTTGAGTCGTTGCGTTACGCTTGGCCTTGTATTGGCATCAACCGACGCTGGTTCGCTTTAGCTTGCAAATGCTGGCAGCTCGTGCGGCGGGACAGCTTGGGGGGACAGCTTGGAAACAGGCATTGTTTGTACCCAGCCCTTGGGGACACAGCCCTTGGGGACACAGCCCTTGGGGACACAGCCCTTGGGGACAGGCATTGTTTCCGCAGTTTAGGCCGTCAGCCTTTGGAGCCTTGTCAGCCTTTGCAGAGCCTTTGGGGACAGGCAGAGCCTTTGGGAGCAGAGCCTTTGGGGACAGGCATTGTTGGGAG
>JARGNK010000032.1:20726-29175 GCA_029213145.1 Rubripirellula sp.
GAGCCTTTGGGGACAGGCATTGTTGGGAGGGCAGTTTGGGGCAGTTTGGGGACAGGCATTGTTGGGAGAGGCAGTTTGGGGACAGGTATTGGGGTTTGGTGGATTGCGAGGTCTGGTCCTACTTTGGGTTTGTTGAGATCCAGTCTTATCGAGGCGGTCGGTGCGGGCTAATCGCCCGTTTCAACCTGATCGATTCAAACTTCCCACTTCCCCTTGTCTTATTTTCGGGAATCTTGAACACTAAGGATCCATTCGCTGGCAGAAACGTGGCCGGCGAAACTCATTGTTTGTTGGAATCACTGTATGAATCATCCATTGGCTCACCAGATGGCGGTCGGCTCCATCGGAGATCGAGAGCTGAGCAACAGCCACGCTTACCAGAGTTATCAACGTCAGCGGCAGTTGACCCTTGGCGACTTGTTGCTCGAAAACCGAATTGTTTTTTTGCAGGGCGAGATTCATTACGCCAATGCAAACGACATGGTGATGAAACTGCTTTATTTGCAGAGTGAGAATCGCCGCAAAGACATTCACTTTTACATCAACAGTCCTGGCGGCAGTGTCACAGCCACTCTGGCGATTTACGACACGATGCAAATGCTGTCATGCCCGGTCGCCACCTATTGTGTTGGTGAAGCCTGTAGCGGGGCAGCGGTTTTGTTGGTCGGCGGGACTCAGGGCAAGCGATATTGTTTGCCGAACAGTCGCGTGATGATGCACCAGCCGATGGGTGGTGTTGGCGGCCAAGTCAGCGATATCGAGATTCAGGCCGCCGAAATGTTCCGCTACCGAGATGTGCTCAATCGCATTATTAGCAAGCATTCGGGGCAAACGGTGGAGAAAATTGCGGACGATACCGATCGCGATTTCTTCCTTAGTGCCGAAGAGGCGAAAAGTTACGGTTTGGTCGATGACATTTTGATCAAGCCTCCGTCTGACACTGATGAAGACGAATAATCGATTACGTTTTCGTCCGAATTCCTTTCCGCACACCTTCCACTGGAAACGTCCCACCGATGCCCGTCATTCCATACGTTGTCGAAAAGAGCGGCCGCGAAGAGCGTGCCTACGACATTTACAGCCGGCTTCTGAAAGACCGGATCATTTTTCTCGGTCAGCAAGTCGACGACCAAATTTCAAATTCGCTGGTCGCACAAATGCTGTTTTTGCAGTCGGATGATCCGAAATCGGACATCCATCTGTACATCAACAGCCCTGGTGGAAGTATTACCGCCGGAATGGCGATTTATGACACAATGCAATTCGTCTCGTGTGATGTTGCGACTTACTGCATCGGACAAGCGGCTTCGATGGGAGCCGTTTTGTTGACCGCAGGCGCCGCCGGCAAGCGATTCGCCTTGCCGAACGCTCGAATCATGATTCACCAACCGCTTGCCGGCATGCAAGGAACCGCGCGGGAAGTTGAAATTCACGTCGAGGAATTGCGACGGATTAAGCAACGGATGAACGAAATCATGATCGAGCACACCGGTCATTCGCTCGAGAAAATCGAGAAAGATACTGACCGTGACCGTTTCATGTCGGCCGACGAAGCGAACGAGTACGGATTGATCGACAAAGTCGTCAAGAAGCTCGAAGACAAGTAGCGACCATCGATCGCGGTGGTCAGCAGTGATTGGAGAAGTCCGTCTTGGCGAGGCGTTGTTGGCATGTTGTCCATCAACGCCCGCTGTCGTTCTCGCTGCCTCTTTTACCCATCGGGCTCTCTGCCTGCCATCGGAGTTTGGCAATTCGGTCTTGGCTAGAGGCGATCGAGCAAACGCTCGATTTCTTCGTGCGTGTTGTAGTGCGTGATTCCAATGCGAACCATCCCGCTTGGCTCAACTCCAAGTCGCTCGGTTAACGGCAACGCATAGTAGTTGCCGTGCCAAACAAAAATGCCAACCTCATTGAGGCGTTGAGCGAGTTCGCGAGGACTCCACCGATCGTGCGTGATTGAAAGCGTAGGGCATCTTTCGCGACTGCGGTCAGGGTCGGCGATTCCCCAAATTTTGATGTGCGGATTCGCCGCCAAACCCGACAGCAGCGGTTTCAGCAAGGATCGCTCGTATTCACCGATTCGATCGAATGCTCGGGCTAAGGCGGGCCGTCGGAATTGGCCGGAACCGGCGTCTGGGGGCAAAGTTGGAGTGTCTGGCTGAGATTGCGGGGGCGTTGTTTCCTCCAAGCGGCCAATGTCGGCCAGGTAATCGATTGCTGCCAGGGTGCCGGCGAGGCAGGCAAAGTTTTGGGTGCCAGTCATCCATTTGCCCGGTAAATCATTTGGGGCTGGCCTTAATTTGTAAGGTTGGATCGATTCCAGCAGGTTTTTTCGTCCGTACAGGATGCCAACGTGAGGCCCAAAGAATTTGTAGGCGCTGCAGGCGAGGAAATCGCAGTCCCAATCCACCACGTCCATCAAGCCGTGTGGTGCGTAATGAACGGCATCCAGAAACGTGAGTGCGCCGACTTGTCGGGCCCAGTGGCAGATTTGTTTGACTGGGTTGATGGTTCCCACGGCGTTGGAGGCGCAACCCACGGCCACCAAGCGGGTTCGGTCGTTGATCGTTTCCTGGTATTGCTCAAGCTGTAAGGTGCAGTCTGTTTCATTGATGTCGATGTAGCGAACGGTCGCTCCAGCATCTTGTGCCGCCAAGATCCAGGGCGTGAAATTTGCATCATGTTCAAGCCGGGATACGACAATTTCATCGCCCGCTCGCCAGGTTTGCGCGAGTGCCCGCGAAAGAGCGAAGGTGAGTGACGTCATATTCGCACCAAAGGCAATCGTACTTGGGTCTGCTGACCCTACCAATTCGGCGGCGGCACGATGTGCTTCGTCTACAACTTGGTCACTTTCGACGCTGGTCTGAAAAACACCGCCATGGTTCGCGTTGTGGTTGCGCAAGTAATTCGAAATGGCATCGATTACACGCTCAGGCACTTGGGTGCCGGCGGGGCCGTCAAAGTAAACCGCGGTACGGTGATCCACCTGCTTCGACAACGCAGGAAACTGGTTGCGAAGAACCAAGACGTCGGACTTTGATAGCATTCGTTGACCCTTTCGATGAAAAAAGCTGGGCTGCGACATTTGCCGTGCGTTAGCTGCCTGCTAGCTGACATCATCTCTGTTCGCGTAGCAAGTACGCCTAGGCACGACTTTCAGCTTGGTGAGGAATCGATCGAATCGACAATCAAGGGCAGCTGGCCGCGATCGCTGCCAGCAGTCGGGGGGCCGCAGTCGGGGGGCCGCAGTCGGGGGGCCGCAGGGACTCTCCTCAGTTCTTCGCGGGCTGTGGGGACAGGCACCAATTCGCCGCTGCAAGACCGGGCTGTGGGGACAGGCACCAATTCGCCGCTGCAAGACGGATTGTGTCCGCCGCGGTGTGCCCCACCTGCCTGTCGGAATCCCACTTTCAATCGCCCGAATCCGCGACTCGCTCCACCTCGGTGAGATCGCAAACATGGCCTGTCCCCCGCACTCTGTCCCCCGCCCTCTGCCCTGATTTGACCATGCAATGCTTGCAAACATGGCCTGTCCCCTACCCTGTGGCCTGTCCCCTACCCTGCTTCCCCTACCATTGTTGCCCTGGCATTCCGCTGGCCCTTCCCCGTTGGAACCGGCGGCGGGCTGGCCTCTCGAACGAGTCTCGGCGGTCGCAATCGAATTGATCTTGCTTTGCTGGCGACAGAAATTCTACGGTCGCCGACAGATGACGGGATTTTCCTGAAGAACGGATCGAAGAATGCTTCGTTATTTGCCTCAACCGCAACGCTGGATCAGCCTAATGGCCCTCGCCATGTTGGTGTCGTTGGGGGTGGGGTGCAGCCAAAATCCATATCTTGCCGCTCCGGGTGGGGCTACCTGGCAGGCCGCCCCTCAGACTGCTTCGGTCAACACCGCCGATGTGCAGATTGCTGAGTTGAATCGACGCGTTCAGTTGCTTGACGACAATAATCGCCAGCTGCACACCCAGTTGGCGCAGAGTGAACAGCAAACTCAGGTTTATCGAGATGAATCGGAGGTGCTGCGCCGGCAGTTGGCTGATGTTTCGAAGCAAATGGAATCGTCCGCCATCGCAGCCAGAAATGCTGAGCAACGCGTACGTGGAATGCAGGCGTCTTCGCAAGTGCGGGGTGGTGCAACCATCGTTCCCAATACCAACCTTTCCCAGTTAGCGAGCCAGTTGAACACGGGCGGATTACCTGTCGTTCAAGATGGTGCATCCATTCGAATTCTGATCCCCTCAGATCGACTGTTTCAGCAAGGTACGGCGCAGTTGTTGCCCTCCGCGTCGCAGACGCTTGACCCGATCGCCAATCAACTCCGAACGGTTTTTCCCCGTCAGCGAATCGCGATCGAGGGACACACCGACAATGCGACGCTATATGGCGGTTCGCTCGCGACTAGTCACCAACTAACTTCCGCACAATCAGGTGCGATTTTGGAGGTATTGACGCGTCGCAATGGACTGCCGCCGGCGCAGCTATTCACCATTGCTCAGGGGGCCAGCGTGCCACGGCAATCCAATGAGACACCGGCGGGCCGCGCGGATAATCGTCGCATCGAATTGGTGATCTATCCCGACACTGTGCAGTCGCTCTAAGCATTCAGGGGCTGATTCAGCCCCGCATTCTTCGAGGATCACCCGCATTCTTCGGGGATCACCCACATTCTTCGAGGATCACCCGCATTCTTCGAGGATCACAAGCGGGTTCGTCGCCCCAATCATCCCAGTTGAACCAGTCCATCCTGATCCCGGGTGCACCTCTCCAGTCCCCGAATTCGGCCCCATCTCACGACGGTTCACCGGCGGTACGTTTTCAGTTGGATCGGTCCAAATGCTGGATTCTGGCTACCGAATCGGATAGAGTCTCGACGTACTTTTGCTGCATCATTTGCTCCCATCCACTTTGTTATCGTTGCTTGTACAGGCATTCCAAGATGAAATCAAAGCGTCCCCTTCGGCATGAATCGTTGGAAAGCCGCCGGTTGCTGGCCGCCAAGCTAGACCTCGGTGGTTTTGAGCCGCTGCATCGCATCCCCTGGGAATCAGCTGGGATCTCCTGGGATTCTGCCGATCTGAAACAGGCCAAGGCGATCCTTGGCGACTCCGACCTGCTCCAGGGAGTAAAGAGTCTCGATTTCGTCTCCCCAATGCTCTATCCCGGCTTGAGCTATGGCCCCGACTTGGTTCAAGAAGTCGGCGATCGATTGTTCGTGGTCGATCAGGGACGCGGGCCTGACCATGGGGGAAGCCTGCTCGTGTTCCAGCGGTCCGTCGAGGGCGAACTGGATTTGGTCAAAGAGTCGAAATTCAAGATGCATGTCGACCAAATGTTCGTTCATCAAGAACAGGTCGTCCTCATTGGCAACCGGTTCGATGTACGGATCATGGCACCGTCTGGGCTGGTCACTGCGGCCAGTAACGCTATTTCGGCCCTGTTTGAAGACGCGTCCTCAGGTCGAGATTGGAAGCTGGATCAGGATTGGATGCCGAAGCCACCAACCGTCCAAACCATCGCTTTGACGATCAGTGTGGATCCTGAATTTGAAGGGGAAGTGGTCGAGCAAACGCTGCCTGGGCTTTCGCATAAGATTCATTCGCAAGGGGATCGGTTGGTCGTTATCTCCTCGCTTCATCAACCTTTCTTCTCTCCACTGCCTGGCCACGATCGAAGTCCTTTCTCACCTGACTTTTCAGGACTTGCGACTACTTATCAGGTCACGCCTGAGGGTTTGCAGAAAACGTCTGGTGCCGAGATTCCTTTGCTTGGAACCTCGGTGGCTCGGCAGAATGATCTGTTTGTGGCCAGCACCAAGCAGAGTGACTTCGTGGATTGGGTTCTCCCTTTCTGGGGTGGGGATGAAGTTGACGAAGATACCTCGGTTGTGCCGGCTCCCGAGATTTCGCCGCCAACCGTCTCAGTCGCCCGCTACTCGCTGGCAGACGATGAAAAGACAGACGATGAAAAGACAGACGATCAACTCCGCGAGGCGGCTTCGGTCGAACTGGGGCCAGGTTTTCTCGTTCATTTTGGCGTCGCCCAAGATGGTTTGACGGGCGTTGCCGTCTACCAGGACTTCGACGAAGGAATGCCGACCACCACTATCGCCTTGCTCGATTTTGCCGGGCAAGGCATTGAGTTGGTGGAGTCGATTGGTGTGGATGGAGCTTACGGTCATGTCACATTCGGAGGGTCTGATTACGTCGTCCTTGGTGATTGGAAAGGGGAATCGCTGCTCGTTATCGATACCGACTTGAAGCTTGATTTAGAGGCGGAGGATCGGGTTCGGGCGGTGACGCTACCCGACGGAATCGAGCTTGATCACGGCGCGATACGAATGGGTGATCGGCTAGTCCTGCGGGGACAGCGTGCTGCCGCGGTTGATTCGGTCCAAGACGATTTGCAGGCTGACGCGGAGGAAATCGACACAGATCTTGTTTCGCGCAAATCACTTGGGTTGGCACCTCTTTCCCTCGACCCCGGCGTCCGGGAGCCAACGGTTTTTTTGGTGGTTTCGTTGTCTGAAAAGGCGATTCTCAGTGAAAGCCAGCTTCCTGACGAGCTGCGTGCGGTTTCATATGAGAGTCTCGTGCTGATCGATAAGGATTCCCAGCGTTTTGGTTTCGTCGCAGAACAGAGCCGAGTCAGATCAGCCGAGGGGCGGCAGCGTTCATTCGGAGAGAATCAGTGGGTTTTTGGGCGGCTCGGCGAAGCGGGAGATTTTCAGCTTGAGGGTGCAATTCCCATTGATCGCTGGGTGGAAGTGGACGTGACCCCCGAGCGACTTGTCGTGCGTCTGGCCGATCACTTGGAAGAGTACGACTGGGAGCAGCCAAGTGACCCAGCGCTCATTGCGTTGCCGCGGCCATTGCCCCCGCTAGAAGCGGTGAACGATCAATTCCGCCGACGTGATCATGGACACGATCAAGTCTTTGAAGTCCTCGCCAATGACTTAGTGAGTCGTCGTGGGGCTCGACCATCCGTACAGATTGTCGAACTAATCGGAGCTCCCGAAGGTGCAGAGATCGTTCGCGGCCGTGCGATTAAGATCCCAGCAGCGGCCTTCCAGGACGTTGATTCTTTGCAGTTCGAATACGTCATCAGCGATGGCGTTCGGGATTCGCAGGCGGTTGTCGAAATCAGTGTGGTTGGACTGCGTGAACCCCAGGTTAAAGAGTTGGTCGACGCCGTCCTTCTGCAAGCTGCTGAGGATTACGGGGTGTCTGTCGGCGAGTTGAAAGTTCGTTCGGTGGAGCGGCTGTTCGACCGCGGGTTGCCGCTTGAGCTGCCCGGTGGAGCGATCGATTTGGATTGGCTTCCTAGTGTCTTGGTCGTGCTGGAATTCGGAAAGTCGAAGGCTCTTTATGCGGCCGACTTAGAGGGCGATGTTGCCCGCTTGGTTCAGTGGGAACGTGATCACTTGGCTGAGTTTGCCGTTTCTGCGGTTGATTCCAGTGGCAAGCCGATGGCTGATGTTCGTGAGGGTGACGAATTATTCTTGCAGCTCAAAGCCAAAGATTTTCGTGATCGCCCACGCGGGCTGGACAGTGCGTTCTTCGATCTTGCGATTCCCACCAAGTACTTTGAGGTCACAGGGAACGTTGAGTTCGGTCCAGGGTTCAAAGCTGAACAATTTGACAAGTTCAAAGAGGGAGCCCCAGACGCCCTCAAGGATGGGGTGATTGAATCACTCGGCGTGAAAGCGGAAGAAACGGTCAGTGAATTAGTTGAAGGGGAAGCGAGTGAATGGCAGGAAATGCTGCGGATCGGAGTTCGCGCCGTCGCTGCCGGCGAGGTTGAATTACTTCCTCAGCCAGCGGGTGAAGGTGGCGCCTGGGCCTTGTTGCGGGGCATGGACCAAGAGCTGCCCGACAATCTCATTCGCTTCGTTGAAACAGGGTTCGAGATCCTGCCGGCACTTCGTGACAAGCCTCATGACACCACCGGTGACGGCAAATTGACGCCCCGTGATGCATTGGTCGTGATCAACTTTTTGGGTAACTTCGGTTCGGTCCGGCTGGCTGATTTGCCTGGCAAGCTGGGGTTCGATTCAGCGCAAAGTGAGGGTGAGACCCTGGCCAGCATTGACGCGATGAAGCGTTACGATACCAACGGTAATGGGATCATCACTGCGTTAGATGCGTTACTTGTCATCAACGGTTTAACGCTGGCGTCGGTAACGGCTGAAGCGGAAGCGGATGAGGAAGCTGCGGACCGGGCGTTGGAGCAATTCGTGCCCATCGACACAATCCAAAAAGTGGACAAGATTTGAGCGGTCCCTTGCGATCCCGCGTGGGACTGAGCTGTTTGGTCATCTTGACTCGAGTAAGCTTGGTGGTTGAATCGGTCTCCGGTGGGCGACGGTCCACGCTGGGCTCGGCTGGTTCATATCAGTCAGTTCATGTCGGTCAGTTTGTGACAGGCAGTTTGTGACAGGCAGTTT
>JARGNK010000032.1:29275-53182 GCA_029213145.1 Rubripirellula sp.
TATCAGTCAGTTCATGTCGGTCAGTTTGTGACAGGCAGTTTGTGACAGGCAGTTTAGGTTGGATCAACGGATGTGAACGACAACGCTGCCTCGGTTGAAGTTTGGTGTCTCGCACGGTTGTGCCGCCGGTTTCGTTCATCGATTTGGCTCCGTTGATTCAGTCTGTCGCGTCGTTCCAGTCAACTTCCGTTGGCTCAGCTTTTCTCACCTCAAAATTACGATCGTTTCCATGGAAGACATTGTTTGGCACGACCACACCGTCACGCGGCAGCAGCGGGAGGAGCGGCTCGGGCAGCGCGGCCGGGTGATTTGGTTCACCGGATTGAGTGGTTGTGGCAAAAGCACAATTGCGAACGAATTGGATCGGCAGCTGCAGCAGCTTGGGCGGGCCACGATGCTGCTCGATGGTGACAACATTCGTCACGGACTTTGCGCCCCGCCGGAGCGATTGGTCGAGGAGCACGGCGAGGTATTTGCGAATCGATTCGGTCTGGGGTTTGCCGAGGTGGATCGCGAAGAAAATATCCGCCGAATTGGTTCCGTTGCCTCCCTGTTGGCGTCGGCTGGGTTGGTCACGCTCACCGCGTTTGTCAGCCCCTATCGACGAGATCGCGATCGTGTTCGCCAAATTGTTGAATCGGCTGGGCAAGCGGGTGATTTTGTCGAGATTTTTGTCGACACGCCGTTGGAAATTTGTGAGAGTCGGGATCCGAAAGGGTTGTACAAGAAGGCTCGAGCGGGTGAGATCAAGCATTTCACCGGGATAAGTGATCCGTATGAACGGCCGCTGTCGCCGGAGTTGGTGATCGCAGGCGGAGATGATCGAACCCCTGCGGAGCAGGCCACGGAGGTTCGCGAAATACTCGGTTTTTAGCCGGAAAAGCATGAACGCAGTTGGGCGGCGTGATTCCGTTGCGACGCCGGGATTCGCTGTTCAGTAGGGCTGGGTACGACTCCCCGAGGCAAAGATTTTGGCTGGAGCCAACCACTGCAGTAGGGGGCTGTACCAGCGGGCAGTTATCGACGACAGTAGACGCCTTGGCCTGGGGAAAAGCCCTCACTGGCAGAACCGAGAAATCCTCTCCCCATTTGCCGTTGCGTTGCTTGCCGTTAGCGGTACACTACGGGCCATTCATGTGAACAAAATACGACGTAATTGAACTTAGAATCGAATGACGATCTCGAACGAGCGTAAGGCCGAGGTAATCGGCGAACATCGAAAAACGGATGCCGATACTGGCTCGCCTGAGGTGCAAATTGCCATCTTAACCGAGCGAATCAACGGGCTAACCGAGCACATGCGGACCCACCGCAAAGACTTTGCCTCACGTCGAGGCTTGTTGGGCTTGGTAAGCCGTCGCCGACGTCTTCTCGATTATGTGCGTGGCGAAGATCCACAGCGATATCTCGATATCATCGGGAAGCTGGGCATTCGAAAATAGCCCCAAGCGAGCTGCGGTTATGCGAAGATGGCACTGCCAAAATCGCCCCCCGTTATGTGGCTCGGTGGCTAGTTCGTTAGCCTGCCCGGTCGCTCCGAGCACCCTTCCGGCATTCTTACCCGCCGGAAAATTGGGTGGATGGAGCTGCGGCCAATTCTTTTCTGTCTTGCGCGATCGTGCGATTGCTCACATGCAAACACTCCCCGCCAGCTCCAAGTTGGGTTGTCTCGCGTACGGGGTCGGTTGGAAGTTTATCCAGCCGATTGGCCCGATTCGCGGCAGGGGGCCTTTTGTTGTCTTGTAGGTTGTAAGGAAGTATTGAAGTGACTGAAAAACGTATTCGAGTTGAGAAGCAGATCGGCGGAAGTGTTCTCGCCTTTGAAACCGGGCTTTTGGCCAAGCAGGCTGCCGGAGCCGTGACCGTGCAGTACGGCGAAACAGTGGTGCTCGTAGCGACCGCGTCGAGCGACCCTCGTCCGGGGCTCGATTTTTTCCCGTTGACCTGTGATTACCGCGAGCGATTGGCTGCTGCTGGTAAGTTTCCGGGTGGTTTTTTAAAGCGTGAAGGCCGGCCAAGTACCAAGGAAACACTCAGCGCACGATTGATTGACCGCCCAATTCGACCGCTTTGGCCGCAAGGCTTCAAGGACGAAGTTCAGGTGCAGGCATTCGTCGTCGCCAGCGATTTGCAAAATGATGGCGATGTCTTGGCGATGAACGGCGCCGCAGTTGCCCTGCACATCAGCGAACTGCCATTTCAAGGGCCGATCGCCAGTGTTCGGGTTGGTAAAGTGGACGGTGAGTTGGTGGCGTTCCCGACTCATGAGCAGCTGGAGCAAAGCGAGCTAGACATGATCGTCAGCGGCTCCCGCGAAGAAGTGGCGATGATCGAAGGATTCGCCCAAGAGATGCCCGAGGACGAAATGATGGATGCGATTCAGTTCGCCAAGACCGTCATTTGCGACGTGATCGAGCTGCAGGACGAGCTCTACCAGAAAGTGAATCCGACCAAGGTCGAGTACATTCCACCGGAAGACGATGGCCTGTTCGAGCGTCTTCGTGACGGCTACTACGATGAGTTCAAGTCGGCTCAGCAAACGCCGGGCAAGCAGGATCGAGCTGCCGCAACTTCGGAGCTTCGCAACCGGGTGATGGCCGAGTTGATTCCTGATCCCGCTGCGGATGGAGCCATCGAAGTCAAACGCTTCAAAAGCGTCTGGCATGACCTGGAGGAGAAGGTGGTTCGTGATTTGATCGCCGCCGGCACTCGCCCGGACGGACGGGATAACAGCAGTCTGCGTTCCATTTACTGCGAAACTGACTTGCTGCCCCGCGTTCATGGATCTGCCTTGTTCCAGCGTGGCGAAACTCAGTCCTTGGTAACGGTCGCCCTCGGTACCGCTCGTGACGAGCAGCGTGTCGATGGTCTGATGGACGAGTACAGCAAGAAGTTTATGCTGGATTACAACTTTCCTTCGTTTAGCGTCGGTGAATGCCGGCCAATTCGAGGGCCGGGACGCCGCGAAATCGGCCATGGTTGCCTCGCTGAGCGAAGCGTTGCCCCTGTTCTGCCTTCGGCAGAGGATTTTCCCTACACGATTCGTGTCATTAGCGACATCTTGGAATCCAACGGCAGTTCGTCGATGGCGAGTGTTTGTGGAGCCACGTTGGCGCTGATGGCTTCGGGTGTGCCTATCAGTAACCCTGTCGCCGGGATCTCGGTCGGTCTGGTCCGAAATTCGGACGACGATTGGGTGTTGCTGACCGATATTCTTGGCAGTGAAGATCACTTCGGTGATATGGACTTCAAAATTGCCGGGACCCAAAACGGGATCACCGGGATCCAGTTGGATTTGAAGGTCACTGGAATCAGCGACGAGATCATTCGTGCCACACTGAAGCAGTCTCGTGAGGCACGGATCGAGATTTTGCGAAAAATGTTGACCACGATCTCGCGGCCACGACGAGAGATTTCGGCAACTGCACCGCGATTGCTGCGAACGAAGATCGCCCCAGATAAGATCGGTGCCCTGATTGGTCCTGGCGGAAAGAACATCCGCGGGATTCAGGAAACGACCGGTGCTGTGATCGAGGTCGATGACGAGGGGACCGTGCTCATCGCCAGCACCAGCAAGGATGCCGCTGAAGAGGCGCTACGGTCGGTCGAGGCTTGCACCGCGACTGTCCAGATCGGCAAAATCTATGATGGTGTCGTCAGCAGTACCAAGGAATTTGGTGCCTTCGTTGAGATTCTGCCCGGTCGCGATGGGCTTTGCCACATCAGCGAGTTGAGCAGTGGCTACATCAGCAGCATTGATTCCGTTGTCAATGTTGGCGACGCGATGAAGGTCTTGGTTATTGATGTGGATGAGCATGATCGCGTGAAGCTGAGTCGTCGCCGAGCTCTAGAAGAGTTGGGTGAGGAAGACGAGATGGCGGCAGCGATTGAGGCCAATGGTGGCGGAGAGGATCGCGATCGCGATCGTGACCGTGATCGTGGTGATGACGATCGTCCGCGTCGACGACGAGGCGGATCCGGTGGTGGACGAGGTCGAGGCGGCAGCGGCGGCGGCGGCGGTCGGCGAGAGCGTTCCGGTGGCGGTGGTTCCCGCGACTAATCGCGAAGTCCAGCTAGGCAAGCAGGCGTAGAGGGTCGATTCGTTCGACCCTCTTTTTTTGCGCGCATCAAAACGCCAATCGCGATGTCCGATTAGCTCGGTTGTGATTGCTCGTCCGTGGAAAATGCGACGATAAACTTGCCTTGCAGGCATGCAGGTTTCGCAATCTCGGTTGGCTTGCGTCGGTTCTCACGCTGTTGACCCGGTTATTGTTGACCCAGTTGTTGTGAACCCGGTCTTTCACCGTGGCCGTTGCAATCCTGCGGGCAGGTAGCTGATGGCTGTTCGGCTATCAGCGAAACCTAGGCGAATCAAATCACTCGACCGGCCTGTGTTTGCAAGTCGTTTCAGCTGCATATCAGCGATGCGAATGGATCGCATCAGTGATGCTTGTGATCGCGTGATTCGGGTGCTATCCCCAGGTGCTTTCTGGGAATTCGGTTTAGTCTCGAATCATGTTGGAGAGTTGAACTAGGCTGCGTAGACTGTCGCAGTGACCGGTGTACTTTAGGCGTGGTCGAATCTCATCCGTCAGTGCTCGACCGCCCACCATCAATGAGGTTTCGTCTCCCAGTCCCTCGGCTAGCAGGTTCACTTGGTCAACGAATTCATCCGGATCATTGAAGGTTGAGATGCTGAGCCAGACGAGTTTCGGTTTATATTCCTTTGCCGCATTGAGCAGGCTGTTGGCAGGCAGCCCGGACCCGAGGTTAAAAGCATCCCAGCCCGTTTCCATCAGTGCCAGTTCGATCATGATCGTTGGCAATTGGTAGGGATCGTCGCGCAGCGTGCCACCAATGGCGATCGGTGCTCCCGGAGATCGCGGTGGTAGTTGCTCACGCAGTCGGTGGACCAATCGCACGCAAATGCTTCCGCCACGTCTCTCTTGGTAAGTGTCGAGGTGGTTGCAGTCCCATGCCTCGCCGATTCCGTGCATCGCATCGGTAACAAGCCATTCAACGACTTCGCTGCGACTGCTCCCAGATGCAAGCAATCGCTGCATGATCTTCTCACACGCGGCTTCATCGCCGCGGGCAAGCGCTTCACGAAACGCGGCTTGGTCAGGATCGTCACCACCCGGAATGAGCGTGCCCTGTCCTCGGGAGATATTGTTCGGCAATCCGAGCAATTCCGGTATCCCAATCTCTCGCTCCGACTCCATCAAAAACCGTTGCAAAGCCTCCAGGGTGATGCGGCGATGCCCGCCAACGGTGCGAACCGTTGGGATCGCTCCGCGGTCGCACCATCGTTTCACGGATGATTCGCTCGCCTGCAGAGCAGCGGCGACTTGCTTGGGTGAGAAGTGCGGTTGTTTGGCAACCATGGGGGGTCTTTCGCTGTCTTCCTAGGTGCGAGCAGAGCTCATTCTCGGTGCGATCGAACGAATTGAACGCTTTGGTTATCGGGTGAACGTTTCGCCTCGCGACACCGTAAGTATACCGTGTTAGTCAATCTTGCGGTTTTTTGTTATAGGATCAGGCGAGGTTTTTAATGAAAAACAAAAAAAATGCCATGCTTCTGCTTGCCTCGGGGCTCGGAGGCCGATAGAACTAAATGAACGTTTTGAACGAATAAAACGTTCATACCAACTTTTGCCCGCCCCAAAACGGCCATCCGGAGTCGACTATGACTGTCGCAGCAGCACCCGCCACCGAGTCCAAGCAACTCACCGCTAGCAACTTCCCCGCCCGTGCGGCCAGATGGATGCGGTCTGCGGAACTAACTGCCGCCAATTCGGAAGCAGATGAGCGATTGGTTTCAAAGGAGGGTGAGTCTCGCGAGGTTCTCGCCCAACAGACACGCCGACGTCTTCGAGAAGAAATTGGTTTCATCGGAAACGCTCAGTTCGCCGACGCGAAATACGCGGTATCGGTGTTCGTCGAAGGTTTGGAATTGCCACCGCGGCAGACACAACTCGGAATCGCCGCACTGCGAAAGAGCGGTGTCGATCTTCCGATTCACCTCGGTCGTCTCTGCGAAGCCCCTTTGTTAACGCCTGAGCAAGAGCGAATGCTTTTCCAGCGAATGAACTTTCTGTTGTTCCAGGCATCGCTACACCGACAAGTGTTGAACGCCGACCGCCCCTCTCGGAAGCGTCTCGAGCTGATTGAGCGTTTGGTCGCTCTCGCAGAGTGGCACCGCGATCGGATCGTTGAGTCAAACCTGCGTTTGGTTTTCTCCGTCGTTAAGAAATTCGTGAACGAAAACAATTCGTTTGATGATTTGTTGAGTGATGGGATTGTCGCCTTGATTCGAGCCGTCGAAAAATTCGACTTCGATCGGGGTTTTCGGTTCAGTACCTATGCAACCCAAGTGCTGCGTCGGAACTCATACCGCACAGTGGTTACGAATCAGCAGGATCGGCAGAAAGTTGTCGGTGGTCTGCAAGATATGGACATCGAAATCAGCGATGAAGACAAGGCATCCGCGATCAGCGAGAAGCGTTGGCACGAACTGCGTAGCCGATTGGCTTTGATGCTGAACGAATTGGATCGTCGCGAGAAGCTAATCGTGCGAGCTCGGTTCGCACTCGGTTCGCACCGTAAAGTTCACACACTTCAGGCGTTGGCCGACCGACTTGGAATCAGCAAGGAACGCGTACGCCAACTCGAGCGTCGCGCCATGGACAAACTCCGTGACATGGCGGGTGAAATTCACATTCCCGAGTTGGAGTCGGTCTACGCGACCGCGGAAGCCTAGTCCAGCCTCGATTTCCGTTTTGCATCAAGTGGGTAGTCTCCGGTTCCAGTTGGCGAACCATCACCCCGAGGGTTGCTTTGTAAAGCAGGTTGGGTTTTCCGCATCGACTCGTTGCCCGCCTGTTGCTCCGCGATTTTCGGTTTCGCCACTGCCCGGAAACTTCAATGTCGTCCCGCGGCATCTCTGTCAATCTTGTCGCCGGCTGGACGAGCGACAGCTTTCGTATTTCGTCTCGGTGGAATCCTCTCAGTAGCGTTCACCGACAGTCAAGGATTTCGCTGTTTACCCAGTCGTTTCCCGCCAGGTTCGCTGTGCACCCGGTCGCTTCCTGGCGGCTTCGCGTTCTCAATCGCGAGCAGCGGCTTCGAAGACTTAGCTCCGATCGCTTTGCCGTCCGGGTTGTGCTTCCGCGGGGCGGCCCAATAAATCGAAAAGCGACCGCCTAGTGAAGGGTGTTTGAATCTTGGTGGGAACCAAGTTGCTCGACATTGCAAATTCAGTTTGATCGAGCGATTTAAGCGGAAGCGGATGGGAATCGAACCCACCAAGCATCGTTGCCGACGCCTCACCAGTTTTGAAGACTGGGGCGGTCACCAGACCAGCAAACGCCTCCGGGCACCAAATTTTGGCACAATGCCGTGCAAAAAGATACATCCAAGGCTTGCTCGGTTCCTTGACTCTCCGAACTGGGCTGTTTTGATTGAGGCGAACACAATAATTGGGAACTTCCCGACGGGTTAGTCGTCGGTGGCTTGGATCGAGGCCGCGGTCATTGCCAAAACAGGGCTGGATTGACACTTCAGAGCGTCTGGACCACGATGCAACAGGACGTTTTTTCGCTGTCGCTGTCGCTGTCGCTGTGGCTGTCGCTGCCTGCTGGCGGGGCGGGTGTTCCTACTTGCTGTTCTCTGTCTGGGAGCGTTTTGATGAAGAAGCTGGTGATGGCTGGCTGCTGTCTCTTTTTGGCGACCTCGCTTCTGTCGGCGGAGGAGCGGGGCGAGGTAGCGGTTGGTGCGAAGGCCCCCGACTTTACCGTGATCGGCATCGACGGAATGCCGCTTAGGTTGAGCGAATTAACAGCCAAGGGAAAGCGCGTCGTCTTGCTGTTTGACCGGGCCCACTGGTGACCCTTTTGCATGAATCAGCTGGTCGAGCTGAAAAAAGATGCTGATGCGTTTAATTCGCTCAATGCAGAGGTGCTCGTCGTGTTTCGAGAGGAATCCGAAGGGGTGGAGGGGCTGAAAAAAATCAAACGGCAGCACGACCCTCCTTATCTGCTTACTTTTGACAGCGAGGCGAAGCAGACCAAGGTCTACAGTTCGAAACGGATGACGTTTGACAGCTACGTGATTGATTCGAAGGGAGTTGTTCGCGGGATTGTCGACGGCACGTTGCGCGATCGTGCCAAGTCTGATCAGCTGCTTAGGCTTTTGCGAAAAATCGAAAGCAACTGACTGTCCGGCCGAGGCGGGGCTCGCGGTAACTCGGTTATCCGTCGGCAAGTCACTTGACCGCTTTTGCAGATGGAACTGCAAGGCGAATCAGCATACTGTGTTCGACGAGGCGATAAGGTGACAATAAGCGCGAGCAGATGATGAGCAGCCGGGTTGGAACAGATGAGAAATCTCAGCAAATGAGTCAGCAAGAGAATATCGGCAAGAAGCCCAGGTTGAGTGATTGGTTGGGGCTGATTCGGTTCAGTCACACTGTGTTTGCTTTGCCGTTCGCTGCTTTGGCGGTGGTGATGGCGTTGGTAACGCCACTGCCCGATGGGCAGTCGGTTGCCTTTCGATTACGTGATTTGCTGGGCGTCTTGTTGTGTATGGTCTTTGCCCGTAGCGCGGCGATGGCGTTTAATCGGGTCGTTGATGCTCGCATCGACGCGGCAAATCCCCGCACGGCGAGTCGTCATATTCCAGCGGGGGTTATGAGCTCATCGCAGGTTTGGTTGTTCACGTTCTTTTGCATGATTGGGTTCATCGGTTCGGCTGCCATTTTTTTGCCTAATCCCGTTCCGCTGTTTGCCGCTGTTCCCGTGCTGATGGTTCTGATGGGATATTCTCTGGCCAAGCGGTTCACGGCTGCCGCTCATTTGTGGTTAGGCGTTGCGCTGAGCCTGTCTCCGTTGTGTGCCTGGGTGGCGATACGAGGTTTGCCCTCTGTTTTGACGCCTGCGGATTTGTTGGCACCCGGGATATTGGCCGCCGCCGTGGCAGCCTGGGTGACAGGGTTCGACATCATCTACGCCTGTCAGGACGCTGAATTCGATGCCGAGGCTGGGTTGCATAGCGTTCCCGCGAGATTAGGGATCGCAGGCGCCCTGAAAGTTGCGGCAGGATGCCATCTGCTGATGCTCGGTCTGCTGTGCTTGTTGCCGCTGGTAGCCGCAAAGACAGGCTTTGGGCCGATTTTTTGGGTTGTTTTGGCTGTGGTCGCGGGCTTGGTGATTCGCCAGCATCGCTTGGTGAGGCCAGACGATTTGGACCGGGTGAATCAGGCTTTTTTTGACACGAATGCTGCCATCAGTTTGATCCTGCTGGTCGGCGGGGCCGTCGATTGTTGGTGGTGAGCTCAGTTCGGAGGTCCCGGCCGTTTGGGAGTCTGGCCGTTTGGGAGTCTGGCCGTTTGGGAGTCTGGCTTGCTAATGGAGCGGCCAAGCATGCACTTCGGCGGATCTGAACGTGTCGTGTTCCGCAAGAGAAATTCTCGGGAGTTGTTCTGTTGTGGCTTCTCCGGTTAGATTTCTGTTAGTTAGCCACGCTTCTTTTGAGTAATTCTGCTGATGAATGCGACCGAACGCGAAGCCCAATTTCGAGAGATCCGCGATAAAGTGGAAGCGGATGAGCGGTTGTCGCTCGACGATGGGATCTTTTTGTACCAGCCCGATGTCCCGCTACAAGCTGTCGGGGAATTGGCCAATTTTGTCCGCGAACGCAAAAATGGCAACGTCGGCTTTTATAACATCAACACCCACCTCAATCCGACCAACGTTTGTGTTTACCGTTGTCGGTTTTGTGCATTCCGGAGCGACCTGCGTGACCCCAAGGGCTACGCGATGGACGACGATCAAATTTTGGCCCGCGGCCAAGAAGCGACGGAGAACGGATGCACCGAAATGCACATCGTTGGCGGTTTGCACCATCAGAAACCGTACGAGTGGTACCGGCACATCATCGAACTGCTCCACGAAAAATATCCGCAAATCCACTTGAAGGGTTGGACTGCGGTTGAAATCAATTGGTTTGAATTCCAGACCAAGAAATCAATCCAGTGGGTTCTCGAGGATCTGCGGGAAGCCGGTTTGGGGAGCATGCCTGGTGGTGGCGCGGAGATCTTCCATCCCGAGGTGCGGGACCAACTCTGCGAGCACAAAGCAAACACTCATGCTTGGCTTGAAATTCACCGGACCGCGCACGAAATCGGTTTGCGGACCAATTGCACGATGCTGTACGGGCATGTCGAGAACGCTTATCACCGCGTCGACCACCTACTGAGGCTGCGTGAATTGCAGGATCAAACCGGTGGTTTTCAGGTGTTCATACCGCTTGCGTTTCACCCAGAAAATACCAAGTTGTCCGACATCAAGAAACCTTCAGCGCTGATGGATTTACGAACGATGGCCGTGAGTCGGTTGATGCTTGACAATGTCCAGCACATCAAAGCGTATTGGATCATGCTGGGCATTGAAACAGCTCAGGCGGCGTTGGCTTATGGGGCTGATGATATTGACGGGACCGTTCGGCATGAACTGATTTATCACGACGCCGGAGCAACAACGCCCGAATGCCTCTCCGTCGATAAGATCAAAGATCTGATCGTGGAAGCCGGTCGCGATCCGATCGAACGGGATACGGTTTATCGTCGGGTGCACCGCGATCCAGACAATTGGGGAGATTGGCGCAGCGGCGAACCGGTGGAAGAAACGGTAGCGATCTAAATCTTTACCTGGGATCGGTTGCGTGAGTGAACGCGTTTGCGTTTTCCAGCCGTACCGGATTTCAACCTCGCTGCGGTCATTTCCAGTTCAGGACTGTGTTCCGTTCAGGACTGTGTTCCGTTCAGGACTGTGTTCCGTTCATTGGACCGCAGCATTTTGGTTGGAGCTGTCCTGCGTCAGAATGCTGATCTGTCTTGGCGACTTACAGTCTGGGCTGTTTCGTTCGTTCTGATACGTTCGATGAGGTCTTGAGATGACTTGGGTTGCACCGGTCCGAACGAGCCTCTCCTGGCCGCAACCACTTTATTCCTCCATTTCCGTTGAGTTTCCCCAGCTCTCCTAGACGCGACCACCACACGAGGGGACCAACGAAGCAGCTTGGTCATTGATTTAGCATCGCTTTCGACTTCGCATTCTTCGAGGACGATTGGTATATTGGAGGACGGTCGCCAATTACTCTTTGTGGTAGTTTGCCGCGGCTTCCCACCTCTCGAGTCCTGGATGCGGATTCGTCCATGTACAACAAGTCAAGCGTTTGTTTTCTTGCCAGTTTTGGTTTCCTGGTTGCATTACCTGTTTGCGGCCAAACAATTGACCAAAACGCTTTTTTTGAGAACAAGATTCGCCCGGTATTGGTGAAACATTGTTACGAGTGTCACTCCTCCAGTTCGAAAGAACCAAAGGGGGGGCTGTTGCTAGATACCCGTGAGGGAATTCGGCGTGGCGGTGACAGTGGGCACGGAGTTGTCCCAGGCGAGCTAAACGATTCGTTAGTACTGACCGCGATGCAGTATGAATCGATGGAAATGCCCCCGGAAGGTAAGTTGCCCGATCGTGTTATCGCTGATTTTGAAAAGTGGGTACGGGACGGGGCTAGTGATCCGCGTGATGGTAAGAGCGCGCCGATCCGCCAAGAAATCGATTTTGAACGGGCGCGGGAATTTTGGTCCTTTCAGCCCATTGCCGATCCTTCAGTACCGGCCGTCAAACGGCCCGGATGGTCGCGAACTGAAACAGACGCGTTCATTGCCGCTCGGCTCGAGCAGGCAGGTTTGCGACCGGTGGAGGATGCCGATGGCTACACGCTCGGTCGCCGAATTTACCTTGACTTGATTGGCTTGCCACCTTCCCCGAAGCAGGCCGATGAATTCGCCAATGCGTACGCGCAGGACGCTGACGACGCGATTGGATCTCTGGTCGATCAGTTGCTTGACAGTCCGCATTTTGGCGAACGTTGGGGGCGTCACTGGATGGATGTCGTGCGGTATGCAGAGTCGACAGGGATGGAACGCAACGGCACCTACCCTCAAGCATGGCGATATCGGGATTGGGTCATCGATGCGATGAATCGTGACAAGCCGTACCGCGATTTTGTGCTCGAGCAAATTGCGGGCGACTGCTTGCCGAATGAAAGTCATGTTGATCGGGATGCCAACTACACGGCAACTGGATTGTTAGCACTCGGCCCAAAATCGTTGAACGAGTCGAGTAAGGAGAAATTCAAGATGGACGTCGTCGATGAACAGATCGACGTTGTCAGTCGTGCTTTCATCGGTCTGACCGCCGCCTGTGCACGGTGTCACGATCACAAGTTTGATCCGATTCCGCAGTCCGAGTATTACGCGTTGGCCGGAATCTTTGCCAGCAGTGAAACGCTGTATGGTACCGGCCGCACCAACGGCAATCGAAACCCGGGGCAGGTGCTTGCGCTGTCGGGTGACACGGTGAAGAAAACAGCACTCGCAGATAACAGCAGTGGGCGGCAGCGCAAGGTTTATGCCAATCAGCTAAAGGCGGCCGAGAAACGATTGCGGACACTCGAGCAACAGCTTGAAAAAGCATCCAGTAAAAAAGCAGAGCAGGCCGTCGAGAAAAAGATACGGACTGTCCGCCAGGACATTCAACGAGCAAAGAACCGGCTGAAGCAGGTTGCTGATGTCAAGCAAAAGCCCGATTCCAATGCTGTCCTTGTGATGGCGATGGTCGAGGGAGATAAGCTGAATGACACGCCCCTGCGAGTGCGAGGCGAACCGGCCGATCACGGCCCCGTCGTGCCCCGCGGGTTCCTGACGATCGCGAGTTCGGGTAAGCCGCCCAGCATCGCCAAAGATAGCAGCGGCCGATTGGAATTGGCGGAGTGGATCGTCGATCCGGCGAATCCGCTGACCGCTCGTGTGATGGTCAATCGAGTTTGGCAGCACCTGTTCGGACGGGGGCTAGTGGCGACCGTGAACAATTTTGGTGCGAATGGTGATCGACCAAGTCATCCGCAGTTACTTGACCATCTGGCGACGACGTTTAATTCCGATGGCGGTTCGGTCAAGCGATTGATCCGACGCATCATGACGAGTCGTGTTTACCGGCTCAGTTCCATGGATGACGAGTCGGGGTTGGCGAAGGACCCTGACAACCTGTTGTTGTGGCGGATGAATCAGCGGCGTCTGGAAGCGGAGGTGTTGCGCGATTCGATGCTGTTTGCAAGTGGTCAGATCGATCTTGCCCCGGCCCAATCGTCTGTCGTCGCAAAGGTTGGTAACGGTTTGGTTGGCCGCAATATTCGACCAGAACAATTGGGGGAAGAATCATTTCACCGCAGTGTTTATTTGCCTATTGTGCGGGGAGTCGTCCCGGAAGTGCTGCGGGTTTTTGATTTTCCCGAGCCGAGCATCATTAGCGGTGCCCGCGACGTGACTACTGTGCCCACTCAGGCGCTTTATATGATGAACAACCCCAGTGTCATCCAAGCAGCCGAAAAATTGGCGGCACGCCTGATGGAAACAGTCGACTACGAAGACGAGGATCGTGTCCGCTTGGCTTACCGCTTGGTCGTTAGTCGTGAGCCTTCCGCCGACGAATTGAAGGTCGCACTCGGTTTTATCGACGATGTAAAGCAGGAATCGGATTCGCTTGCTTGGGCTGGGTTTTGCCAATCACTGTTCGGATCAAGTGAATTTCGATATCTGAATTAGGACATTGGTGGAACGGTGCTAGCCACCCCATGATGGAATCAGCGACCATCACGCGTATCCAGCAAATTTGAAACAGCGTCATCGCCAGCAACGAACAAACCAACCAGTACTCAAGGAACTCAGTCATGTTTTCGCGACGCTCTGCACTGCAGACCACCGGTTGCGGTTTTGGTTACTTGGCGTTTTCTGGGCTCACGACCCAAGCCGCGATCCGGGAAGGGGCTGGACCACTTCAGCCGAAGGAAACACACTTTGCTCCGAAAGCAAAACGAGTGATCTTCCTGTGCATGCGGGGTGGCCCTTCGCACGTTGACACGTTTGATTACAAGCCCGCCCTCGCAAAACATCACGGCAAGGCAGCAGGCGAAATCGCGAAGGGACTCAACGGTCAAAAAGGTCGGACGTTGAAAGCGTCCCCTTGGAAGTTCAAGCCGTCGGGTGAAAGTGGATTGCTCGTTTCCGAGCTTTATCCGAAACTTTCCAAGCATGCTGATCATTTATGTCTGCTGAATGGGTCATACACTGACATTCCAAACCATCCACAGGCACTGGTGCAATTGCACACTGGTAATTTTCAGTTCGTGCGTCCGTCGATGGGTGCTTGGGTGCTGTACGGGCTTGGCACGGAGAATCAAGACTTACCAGGTTTCATCACCATCAAACCGCCGGCGCGGTTGGGTGGGGCTCAGAACTATGGCAGTGCCTTTTTGCCAGCTGTCTATCAAGGAACAGCTATTGGGCAAAATGGTCGAGTCGAAGCATCGTCGATTAGCAATATTCGTAGTGCGATGGAGAGCAAGCTGCAACGCAAGCAATTAGATTTATTGCAGTCGATGAATCGTGCAGCCGCCGCCAAGAATCCATCCAACAGCCAATTAGAAGGGGTGATCGAATCTTACGAATTGGGATATCGGATGCAGAGCGCCGTTCCCGAAGTCATGAATCTAGACGGTGAGTCCGAGAAAACTTTGAAAGCCTATGGCATTGGCCAAAACGCGACCGACGATTTCGGACGACAATGTTTGATGGCCCGGAGATTTGCGGAGGCGGGTGTCCGGTTCATTGAATTGACCCATGAGGGATGGGACCAGCATAATAATCTGAAGGGTCGTTTGAGCGCAAACTGCCGAGCGACCGATCAACCGATCGCCGCGCTGATGAGTGATTTAGAATCCCGCGGGATGTTGGACGAAACGCTGATTGTCTGGAGTGGTGAGTTTGGTCGCACACCAGCGGTGCGGCGGGAGGATGGTCGCGATCATAATGCTACTGGCTTCACCGTGTGGATGGCTGGAGGTGGTGTGAAAGGTGGGATCAATTACGGTGCGACCGATGAGTTTGGGATCGCAGCGGTCGAAAACAAAATGCATGTGCATGATTTACATGCGACAATCCTGCACCTGCTTGGACTCGATCACACCGAGTTGACCTATCGTTACGCCGGTCGCGATTTCCGCCTGACCGATGTCTACGGCCGAGTTGCGAAGGAGATCTTCGCGTAAATGCGAATTTGCCGGCCGATTCCACAGTGCCGCCTTTCTGCCGCGGATGAAACCTCTGGCGTTAGCGGCACGCGTCGGGTGGTCGCGATGCCGTGCGATTTTTAGCGTTCGCTCAACGCGGCTTTCCGTGCTGCTTCGAATTCATCCCCGGGGTTCCAGGCTGGCTGATCGGCTTGGTCAGCAATGATTCGGCCGACTTGGAACAACAACCGGGTGTCTTGTACCGCGCCGGCTAGATCCCAGTCCTCGCTGTATTCGTCACTTGGTTGATGATAGGTTTTTTCCACCCACTGGTTGAGTTTTTCTTTTCCCCATCCTGCAGGTTTGCCAACCACATTGACGCCCGAGTGAAGATAGACACCGGGGACACCAATCTTTGCAAGTGAGAATTGATCGGATCGGTAATAGTAACCGCGATCGGGAAACAGGTCGGGCGTCACGTTGCGGCCCTGGCTTCGCGCCACCGCTTCAACCACCTTATCGAGGTTGCTTTTTCCGTAACCAATTACGTTCACATCGTGGGTCGCTCCAATAAAGTTGGTGCCGTCGATGTTGATCACCGCTGCCATGTATCCGGGTGGCAGTGGCGGATCGCTAGCGAAGTGTTTGGATCCGAGTAAACCTTGTTCTTCGGCACCAACCGCGGCAAAAATGACCGATCGGGCGGGCCGCTCGGGAAGCGCTGCGTAAGCTTTGAGGATCGTCAGGAGTGACGCGGTGCCCGCGGCGTTATCGATGGCACCGTTGTAGATGTTGTCACCACGAATGTCCCGTTCCGCACCGAGACCGAGGTGGTCGTGGTGGGCCATGTAGATTAACGCTTCTTTCTTTAGGTCCGGGTCACTGCCTTCCATGATGCCGATTACGTTCGCCGTGTCTTGCTCACGAACTTCAGCGGTTAAGTCGATCGAAAGCTTGGTACCGAGTGGAACAGGGCGAAAGTCACGCAGTTCCGCGTCACGACGGAGTTGATCCAAGTCAAGCCCGCTTAAGTCGACCAACTCTCTTGCAGCATCTTCTGTTGCCCAAGCCTTGAGTTGCATGCGGGGGCCTGTTTCACCACGCAATTCGAATTCCTCACCACTCCAAGATGTTTGGATCACCTGCCATGGATAGCCAGCCGAGGGTATTGTGTGAATGATGATCGCACCGGCAGCGCCCTTGGCTGCCGCAATTTCGTACTTGTAGTCCCAGCGGCCGTAGTAAAGACGTCGTCGGCCTTCGAATAATTCGGGATCTCCTGAGGGATCATTGTTCATCATCAGCAGCACTTTGCCACGTAGATCGATTCCTTTGTAGTCATCCCAGTCGTACTCCGGAGCTTCGATGCCATAGCCGACAAAGACGACTTCGGCATCTTTAAGCGATGCTCTTTTCATCGGGCCACCAACGTTTGACATGAATTGTTGGTATGACTCGAATGTTGCCGATTGGTCTCGATTGCGAAACGTCACGGTCTTGGGAGGACGGGTCTGAACTCCAACCAGGGGGACAGCTTGCGTCCAGTTCCCGTCGCCCGCAAACGGTTTCAGGCCGTAGCTTTGGAATTGGGTCGACAAGTAAAGTTGTGTCAGTTGGTCGCCACGTGTTCCCGGGCCTCTGCCCTCTAATAAATCATCCGCTAAAAATCGAATGTGACTTCGAATCGTTGACTCATCAATTGCGTTGGATGCGGCATCCTGTGACAAAGCCGGAGAAGTGAAAAGAAGAACGATTGCAAGCAGCGTGTGGCGATTCATGGGCTTGATGAAAAGGTTGAGTGAGCTGAGCTTCAATAAACAAAGGGTCGATTGCTAGACAGATCAGGACTGTTAGAAACCGTAAGGTGCCGAGATGGAATTCGTAAGAATTAAGAACGAAAGCGAACGTGCGCGAATCGTTAAATTTGCAAAGTCGTGAAGGCAGCTTTGCGGTCGCGGAAGGAGTGGTCGATACCTTGGCACCCCCTTCCACGCGAACCTGTTTTCCCGGTGGTTGAAGGAGGCTGTGATAACAGTCGGCCCTACTTTGGGTAAACGTTTCGGTTCTCTCGATCGCCCCCACTCATCAGGTAGGCGAGTAAGTCGCGAAGTTCCTCTGGATTCAGTGGGTCAAGCAAACCTTTGGGCATTTGCGAAATATCCGAGGGGCGGATCGCTTCAATGTCGCCGTCCGCAAGGGTGATCGGCTGGGACTGCACATCCGCTGGGAAGATGACTGTCTCGCCATCAGCTCGAGACACCAAACCAGTGAGGGTGCGTCCATCGCTGGTCAATACGATGGATGATTGATACTGGTCGGAGATCACTTTGCTGGGGTCGATGATATGTTCGATCACGTAATTCAGATCAAACTTGCGCGGAATGCTGGTCAAGTCTGGCCCGACGTGTCCTCCCAAGCCAGCCATGCGATGGCACTTGCCACAGTTGGCGGCAAAGTAAAGATTCCGTCCTGATTCGAAATCAGCATCTTTGAGACGGCTTGCTAACCGCTTCGCTTCGTCCAGTTTCCATTCTCGGCCCGGGCCCGCGGCCGGCACAATTTTGAAATCAGGAACAGGGGCGTAGCTTTCACCAGTGATATCTTGAAGGGCAAGACGTTCTGCGTCGGAGCAGTTGCCGATCGCTTCCTCACGAATGTTCTCCATGAAGCCTGGGAAACTTGAACCGCCGGATTTGCGGGCTGCTTCATTTAAGAATTCAAAATAGTCCCGTCGCTGTTCGATTGACCAACCGACTCTCAATTGACTCAAGGCGAGTGCGAAGCCGATCTCCCGACTGGGTGGATGATTGTCTAGCACTCGCTGTACCGTTCCGCCGTATCTTCCATTTCGGCTTGCTAGTTCAGACCAATCTGGGATGGGCGTTGGCTGGCGATCGCGAATCAATTGCATCGTCTTGGTGACCACGGTGGGCGATTTGAGGTAGACGAGCAGCTTGACAAGTTCGGAATTGACGTCACCGTGCTTGCTTGGGAGCAGTGGGTCAACAGCAGCGATGAGTTGTTGGCGTTGGTCTTCATCGGGTCCGCCGAGTCGGATGCAAGTCAGTGATATCGCCCGCAACGCACCAAGTTGTTGATCGACTGGTAGTGGTTGCTGGATCAATCGCGTGAGTGTTTCCAGCAGCGGTGCTTGGTGGGTTTGGTCGCCAGATCGGGCCAGGGCAACAGCGGCTGTGATCATGGCTTGCGGCGAAGTTTCGGAAAGGACGCGTGGACTCCATTTTGCGACCGGTTGTGATTCGAGTGCGACGCGTGCTGCCGCTCGAACGAATCGATCGTTACTGCCAAGGTGCGGCCAAATCGAATCGAGCGTTGCATCGAGCTCACCTGGTTCAGAGGGATGCCCGTGATGTCGCTCGAGTTGCTGGCGAATCTTTCTGGCACGAATTGCCGTGGCGGGTAATGGATCACTGGCGGGGGCCGTGCTCTCGGATCCCACATAGCGAATTCGATAGAGTGCTGATTGAGTTCCGCGGCCACCGACAGTGAAATACAGTGCACCATCGTCACCGACAATCGCGTCGGTCACTGGTAGCGGCGCACCCGTCACGAACGGTTCGCTTGTGCCGCGATAACCGCCGCCATCGGGTTGCAAGTGAACTGCGTAAATCGTTCCAAAGGTCCAATCGAGCGCGAAGATCGCATCTTGGTATTTGGCTGGGAATTTGGTGCCCAAGCCGGCAACGACGCCGGTTGGTGATCCGGGGCCGATTTCTACAACCGGCGGCAGGCTATCTTCAAAATAGGTTGGCCATTTTCCGGTCCCGCTCCGCCAGCCATAGTCAGCACCGCTGACGACTTGGCAGATTCGGGTCGGTCGGTACCAGGGTGAACCGAGATCCCACTCCATATCGGCGTCGTACGTGAATAAATCACCAAAGCGATTCAACGCAACGTCGTATTCATTGCGGAAGCCGATGCAGATCAGTTGCTGCTGCATGGAAGTCGGGTCCAGTCGTGTTACCCAACCACCGGGAGCGAGTTTTCCTCTTGCATGCCCATTGGCATCCCACATCCTTGGCAACAGCAAGTCTTCATCCCAAGAAACAACTCGAGACGATTCCAGTTCGGCTAGGGGTGCGTGGTTACCGCCGACCATATAAATTCCTTCTTCGTCCTCGGTCAAAATGACTGCATGGTTGCCGTGCTCGCCGCCACCGCGTTGACTCGGAATCTGTTCGGCTTGATCCAGTTTGCCGTCTCCGTTGGAGTCCGTGATGCGATAGAGGTGGCCACCATTGCGATGGAACCACAAGGAATCAAATGCCCACAGCAACCCTTGAGCGCCGCTCAAGCGTCGATCACTGTTTGGCTCATTCACTTCGATCGCCTGAACGTCTGCCGTTGGGCCATCGGAAGATTCAAGGACGCGGACAATGAAGGCTCCACGGTTTCCTTGATCACAGGCGATCAGTTCTCCCTTTGCCCCGCGGGTGAGCGACACCCAAGAACCCTCCGTTTCTTTCGGAACCGTGTAAATCAGTTCGGCTTTAAACCCATCGGGTGTTTGAATGCTTTCCTGTTGTGTGATCGCGCCCGCCCCGGCTTGCCCTGGCAGACCCCAAGGTTGTACCCCGAGTTGACCAAGCTCTTTAAGCCGGCCCGGCCAGTTCGTTGCCGTCGTCGTCATCCAATCCCCGGCTGGTTTGGTGGGCGACATTTTCCAATTCTTGTTTGAAAGAACAACCTCACCCGAATCAAGAGCGAGCTTCATTACGAATGCTGCTGCGCCTGAGTTATTAGCTGCTTCGACCGCGACGACGTTTTTTCCTGCCTGTAAGTGCTTCGCGACGTCTTGGTGGATGGGCTGCGGCCAATCTGGGCTCGATGCCACTCGCGTTCCATTGATCCAGAGCGTCATTCGATTATCACAGGTGGTGTACAGCTTCGCTGTTTTTGGTTTCGCGGAAACCTCGAAGGTATTCTGTAGGTAGATCGTTTGACCCTTACTGGCACCGTCCGCATCCCAGACCCAGGTTGGTTTAGGGCTCTCGGCGGCCCAGCGGACTGAATTGTTCGCATAACAAGCAAGTGGATAAAGCAATCCGAAAATGAGCAATAATAAACGCATGACAACCTATTTTCGCAAAGGAGGAATCAGCCCATAGAATAACATGATTCGGCTCACCACGTTGGTTCAAGCTGCTGATAAGTCCGTCGCCATCTCGGGGCTTGGTTTTGTTCAAAGATCCCGCCAATTGGATCGCTGTGGGGTTTTGATGACTAACCAGCAGAACGAATCGACTGTCCGTGCATTGCCGGTTGGTTGCTCAAACCTCTCCTGAGTGGTCAAGCTGTGCTAGGGCTGTTTTGAATCGCTGGAAATCTTGCTCGCTTTCGAACCAAAATCTTGTGAACGCCGTTTCTTCTTTCGTTCTAGCGGGGATCCAACCTGCTTCGTTTTTTCGACTGATGACCTTGTCCACCGCGGACCATCGAAACCAAGATTCGAAGTTTGCATTCGACAGGTGAATGCCCGCTTGTCGGATCTGAATCAAAAGCGTTTGAGATTGTGACTGGCGGATCTTGGAGATTTGAAAGGCCGCATTGAAGGTGAAAAAAGTGAGGCACAGAATGGCTGGGAGAACGACGAGTGCAGTGACTGTTTTCTGGTCGAGCAGAAACGACCAGCTGCCTGTTGAATTTGACATCACGAGCAGCCACCCGACAGTGGTGCCCCAAATAGGAAGGAAATACCACAGCCGATAAAGCAAAATGTTCCGTACGCCGCGGAGCAAATAAACATGTTTTTGGCGGGCGGATGGTTCTAGCGAGAAAACTTGTTCGTCTTCTCCTGATGATTCAAACGGCCAGTTCGTTGCGTCCCAGGCCATGGTCTCATCGATGCGATGCGGAGCCGGTTCGTAGCCTTCGGATTGAACTAGTTCTGGTAATTTGTTGTCGCTTGGCGGTTGCTTGATCTGGTAACCACATTGGTGATCGACCAAATCGATTCCTTGTTTGGCATCGATCGGTGACAAAAAAAAACGGATCGGGAGCACGGTTCGATAAGTCGTGTTGGCGGCGGTCGGTAGCAATAGGTGTCTGTCAATAAGCAGGGCTGGTCCGAAGACGCTCCACCTAGCCCGAAAGAACATCGAATCGTCATAAAGAACCAAGTGTTCTTGATCCATCCAGCCATAATTGGGCATGCAGTGCTTGGCTGATTCCTCAAGCCTGCGTCGTCGTCGTCGATCTCCCGGAGCGAGGAACCGTGCAAACCACAGCCAGACGGGTAGCAAGGGATAGGCCAGGAGTGGCCATAGTATCGATTTGAAATCGATACTCGTAATGGGCGCGATCGAGACTGAAACCCACAGCAGCCCGCATATTAGGAAAATCCGCCCCACGTAGTGCACCAGCGAAATCCGTGAACGCGGTGCAGAATCTCGCAGTGAAATCAGCAAGTCGTCGCGATTTAAGCTGCCGCCGAAATGAATGGGCTCGGTCGCTGAATCACTGCTTAGGGGGCTCACTGCGTAGGGATTTGTTTCGCTCTGCATCTGCGAAGTTTAAGCGTTGAGCCACAACTTGGTGATCTGGTTTGTTCGCAGAGAGCAGCGAAATCGCTGTTAAAGTTTGCGGCCTGCATTGATTTTAACGATTTTGTCGATTTTTCTGTTTTTAAGTCGATGATCCAACTGCTTCTAGTCGATATCGCTAAGGAACCGGTCGAACAGAGTTTGCGAGTGCAAGCCTGAGGCCGGCTTGGTCCGGGGGGAACCAATTGCTTCGGTGGAGTTTCACGACTCCGCTTACCTGCCTTTCCTTGGTGAAGCCAGTGCGAACCTTCCATTTGTTAGTCTCTGCCGTTCTCGTCACCGCCAGTCTGGTTGGCGAGGTCACTGCCCAGCAATCCTCTGTCCGCCAGCGTAGCAGCGAAAGAACTGCCAGGGCATCTTGGCGTCCGACCCGGACACAAGTCGTCAGCCCAAGTCGGCAACAGCCTGCCGATCAGTCGCGGAACAAGACAAATCGCGTCTTATTGGTGGATCATCACCAGGACCCAACTCAACACGCCGAGGTGATTCCGACTCCGACCGCGGAGCCGCAATCAGTGATTCACACGATGCCAGGGCCACCCATCATGGATGGTCAGATCACGGTCTCGCCAGCTTTTGATGGTTCCTGTGATGCACTTCCCGGCGACTGCGGATGCGGCGACGCTCTGTGCGTCGGAGATTGCGGGACCTGCTCCTCGGGTGATTGCGGCTTGGGTGGTTGCAGTACCTGCGGTGAACTTTGCAGCGATGAGGCTTGGCGTCCTTGTATCACGCTCTGTATCCCCCAGGATGGCTGGGTGTCGTTTGAGTACCTCGCTTGGTACCAGGATGGCATGACTTTGCCACCGTTGGTCACCACCAGCATCGACCCGAGTGTCTCCCAGGCTGATGCCGGGGTTTTGGGGCGTCCTACGACCTCGGTCTTGTTCGGAGACGACGAGGTTTTGACTGATACGTTCAAGGGTGGACGTCTCCAGTACGGTGTTTGGCTCGACCGAGCTCATACCTGGGGCGTCGGTGGTGAGTACTTCGAATTCTCTAGTGTTAGCACGGGCTTTTCTGGCACGAGCGAGGGCAACCCGATTCTTGCTCGCCCCTTCTTCAACACACAGACCGGACTCGAGGATTCAGAACTCGTCGCCTTTCCTGATGTGATTACAGGCTCGGTGGCCGCCTCAGCAAAAACGGAGCTGGTGGGAGGCGGTGTCAACTTTCGCTATCTAACATGTTGTAATGAAGGTTTCTCCAAGTGGTTCTTCTGCGGTTGCCCTGAACCTTTCTGCAGCCGGAGCGAATCGTTGTTTGGTTATCGTTATCTTCAACTCGACGAAGGAGTGACCGTCACCGAAGATCTGACCAGTGCTTTGGTCGCCGCACCTGGCGGGTTTCTCATTCAAGATAGTTTCCAAACACGTAACCAATTCAACGGATTTGACTTTGGCTGGAAGTATCGACGGACGCGAGGGTGTTGGACTTATGACTCGATGTTCCGAATGGGTATTGGGATCACCCGCCAAACGGCCACGCTCGCTGGTCAAACGACGGTTAATGACCCGAGTCTCGATCCTGCGACGCAGACTTATCAAGGCGGTTTGTTGACTCAGACCTCGAACATCGGCAGCTACAGCCAAGATCAGTTCGCTGTTGTTCCTGAGTTCCGGTTCAACCTCGGCTACCAGGCAACCGATCACTGGCGTGCGACGGTCGGCTACACGTTCATCTATTGGTCGAATGTGGTTCGCCCCGGCGATCACATCTCAAGAGATTTGAACACTGACTTTCTTCCTCCTGCGGCTGATCCGTTCACAGGATCGCAACGACCCGCATTCGCTTGGAATACCACCGATTATTGGGTCCAAGGGGTCAGCATTGGTGCTGAGTACCGCTGGTAATGGTTGATCGCTGTTTTTGTAACAAACAGCAGTGGCCATAAAGGCGATCGGGCAACTTGTCCGATAAATGAAATAGAGCAGTCTATTTTCCACTTGGAAGAGATGACTGAGTTTACCCCGGCGAGGGGGGGGCGTTGGCTTGCTTTAGTCTGGAACATTTCTGTAAGCAATGGATTGCAACATGGTTTGGCGAAAGATCATTGGGCGGGCTCGCAGGTTCAGCCAAAGATCAAGATCAGCTGTTCGTAGACGTCAGTTACGGCTGGAGAGAATGGAGCGTCGCGAGGTGCTGGCCTCCAACATCGGAGCCATCGCGGGCGTCGCCTTTGTCGATCAGGCCAATGATGGCTCCTCCGTCGGCG
>JARGNK010000033.1 GCA_029213145.1 Rubripirellula sp.
TTTCCTCAATCAACGTCTGCCCATCGACTCCAACCCAGGCAATGATGCTGGTGATTGCTGCGCCATCCTCGCTGGCCTGCGTGCTAAGAAATTCCTGATGTTTTTGCAGCGTGTTTCGAACGTGCCATAAGTCGTGCTGCTTTCCATCTTGCTCGATCCGATTCCAACCAACGAAAATACCACGATGATGAGGAAACTTTCCGCCAGCACCCTTTGTAAGCGTCTCTTTGCCGTCGGGCCCAATCACGTGGGCAAAAACCTTCGCAGTATCAAAACTTCGTTCGGGGCTTGAGGTATCCCGTTCACACATATATCTCAGGATTGGATTCCCGTTCGGGTCAAGCACATCTGCATGCTTGCCTTCCTCAACAAGGACGCGGTAACTCCCACCTTCGTCCGCGAAACAAAATGAGGCCATAAAACAAAAAAAGCCAAAAGCGGCGGACAAATGATGTCGTGACACAGAAAGTGCTCCTGGACGGAAGATAGGTTGGATTCACAGTCGATCGCACCAAGAGCCAATGCTAGGGCCCTGAGACCAACAGCGAAATTGAACACGGAACAAGGATCAAAATGCTGCCCCTTGAAACTATGATCCTGCGTATTTGTGGACAGGGGCTTGCACGCGGATGCGAATAAGAACGATACGGGTGCCAAGTATAATAAGACTCTAGAACGAGAGTGAGACCCTTCGGCATCATCGACCCCCAGGAATCACCGTGGCCTACATTCGAAAAATTGACACAGCGCGAGCGACCGGAATGCTCAAGAAAGTCTACGACGATGCGCGTGGGCGATCTGGACACGTTGCCAACATCATCACGGTCATGAGCCTGGATGCTAAAACCGCGGCAAAGTCGATGCAGTTTTACGTCAGCTTAATGAAATCTAAAAACCCACTGCCCGTGGCCGAGCGAGAGATGCTCGCAACGGTCGTGAGCAACGCCAATGGCTGCTACTACTGAACGCTCAGCCACGCAAGCGACTTCGGTCAGGAGTCGAAACGACAGGATACGGCAGATCAACTGGTACTCGATTATCGAATAGCAGATCTCTCAGAACGAGAAAGAAGGCTCTGCGACTTTGCCATTTTGCTTACTCTCAAGCCTGCGAAGGTCCAACGCTTGCATCTCGATCGCCTCCGCGATTCCGGCATCACAGACGAACAAATCACAGTTGCAACCCAAGTCATTGGCTACTTCAACTACATAAACCGTATTGCAGATGGCTTGGGGGTCGAACCTGAAGATTGGATGGAGTACCCGAGTCATCAACAGTGGGATCTTGAGCGTGGAACCGCGTACCTAGAATCGCTCCCAGACTATAAGGTCGACAACTAGGGATCTTCACCCATGCGTCCAATGCAAATCTTCCCATCAAGGGAGCCTACCATCGCATTTTAGTAGAGACGAAAACACAGCTTACGATATCCAACAACGCAGATCCGTTGCGGACCGCAAACACGTTCTTCGTATCACAACGCGGTACACCCGCTATACCGAAACAAGAAACCGCGTTATGAGATCATTCACGAAAGCGTGTTTCATCGCGTGAATAAAGTATCGACTCACCGACGTCTTCTCGGTAATGAACTAAGTTGGGAGCTGCGGACAAAAGTGATGGCTCGACGTCACCAAGCTGCAAACGCAGCTGTTCATTGCCGTAGAGAATGTCGATCGGCTGCTTTTCAAATTCATATTCGTAGGGCGGATCAAGCCATCGAAATCCAGATGGATACAGTCGCTGAATCTCAGCTAGCAGATGAATCGTCATGGAAAATGACCGAAACCTATCCGGTTCAACGACATGAATCGCAATGCCACCGCATAGCTCGCCGGCCCATTTATCGAAGGTTGGTCGAAAACAAGCGGGTAAAACCCGGACCGAATCAGCGATAACCTGCTGTAACTCCGCTGCCAATATCTCTGCGTCGACAAACGGGGCTCCAATCATTTCGAACGGGACGGTCGTACCTCGGCCCTCAGAGAGGTTGGTCCCTTCCAACAATACCTGCCCCGGATACAAACGGACTGAATGGCTGGTCGGCAGGTTAGGGGAGGGCGGTATCCAAGCTCGACCCAAGTCACTCCAAACAGAATCACTACACCAAGATTCCATTGCGACTGATTCTAAAGCTAAATCCAATTGCTCCCGGCGTTGAAACAAACGCCCCAGCTCTGCAATGGTCAAGCCATGTCGCATTGGGATCGTTGCCCCTCCTACGAAACTCTGGTAGCCCCGACTCAGCATTGGCCCTTCGATGATGCATCCTCCCAGTGGATTGGGACGATCCAGTATGAGCATGGAAACATTCGCCTCGGCACAAGCACGCATGCATTCCAATAGGGTCCACGCGAATGTATAGATGCGAGTGCCAACATCTTGCAAATCGACGACCAGGCAATCAATCTTTTCGAGCATCTGCGATGTCGGACGCCTCGTCTCGCTGTACAAGCTGTACACCGGCACATCGAGCGACTGATGCCAGCCATGTTCAGTCTCGATCATATTCGCTTGCGCTTCTCCCCAGAAACCATGCTGCGGAGTAAAGATCGCAGTGATTTGGCCAGGCTTCTGGGAATCGATCACCTGCCAAGCATGAACCAAGTCACGATTTACCGATGCGGGATTCGCAAGTAAACCAATCCTTGCATGATCGATCCAAGGGTGCCCGCGACGCTCGAGCAGTTCCAGGCCGAGCAACATTTCCCCAGAAGCCATCATGGCATCGCGTAAATCAAGAACTTCTCGCGTCGGCGTTCAAACTCTGCCAACTCAACTTCGTAACCACGTTCCAGCGAATCGATTGATTGACCTTCAAGAATAGCGTTACGCGTCACCTCGTCAGCCAGCAGGCGGTTTAGTGACTTTGTATCCCAGTCTTTCGGATACATCGAGCGAAGCGTCAAAGCCAGCAACCACCCACAGCGATTTGGCTCAAACCGGCTATGATCCGTAATTACGAGATTAACGCCGCCACATTTCTCCCCGGCATACTTGCTGGCATCTGGAACAAATTGAATCGGCACAAAAACCACGCCTGGCAAACGTGCCGCTTGAAGCGTGCTGGCAAACGCCAGAGGATCGATCCAAGGAGCACCCACAACTTCAAATGGCGTATCGGTACCACGTCCCACCGACAGGTTGGTGACTTCCAGTAAACCAACTCCCGGGTACAAAATCGCCTGGGTCAAACTTCGCATATTTGGGGAAGGATTGATCCACACACGTCCCGTCGCGGCAAACATCTTGCCCCGATCCCAGTCCTGCATTTTGATCACCTGGAGATCCAAATCCAGATCCCATTCCGCCCGAAACATGCCAGCCAATTCGCCAATCGTCATGCCGTGCCGAACAGCGATCGTGTGGTACCCAACAAATGATTCAGCCCCGGAATCCAAAACCGGTCCTGCAACCGCAACTCCATTAATTGGATTCGGGCGGTCCAAAACAACAAACCGCTGTCCATGCTCTGCAGCGGCACGCATCGCGCCACCCATGGTTGAGATGTAAGTGTAGAAACGCGTTCCAATGTCTTGAATATCGAACACAATCGTGTCGACATTTTTCAACATCTCACTGGTTGGCACGCGTGTATCACCGTACAGACTAAATATTTTCAACCCGGTTTGTGCATCCTGATCATCACGAATTTCGGCCTGATCGAGCTGGCCTGCGAATCCGTGTTCGGGACTGAATAAAGCCACCAGGTCAACCTCCTCCGCCTGGGCGAGTAACTTCACCGTGGAAATCCCACGGAGATTGACGCCGGTATGGTTTGTGATCAAACCAACACGCCGACCTTGCAAGGCACTGAAATCATCCGCTTCCAGCACATCAATTCCCGCCAGAGTCTGCCCCATGACGCAAACGCCAGGGAACAACACCAGCAGCAGCAAAGCAACGGTCGACAACGGGTTCACGGGGTAGTTTCCTCAACTGTTTCAGGTGTTACTGACCGGCTCAGTGGGAAGCCCCAACTTGCCAGCAATCCAATCGCAAACGTGACGACCGAGCCAATCACGGCAAACCAAGTCCATGCGATGGCAGTACCAAATTTGATGTAAGTCAAAACCAGGACACCACACAACATACCCGCCAAAACTCCGCGTTGATGGGCTGACTTTGTTAAAACACCGAGTGCAAAAACGCCCAACAGAATACCGGCGGTGAATCCCGCTATCGCGAGTGCATCACTCACGACGCTGCCTGATACCCAGCTGGCTCCGATCCCAATCATGATCTGAAGAACCCCAAACGCAACGGTGAAGCGACGACTAACGCGAAGCAACTGATCCGCATCAATACTTCGTCCTCGCCGCTCTTGCCATGGGACGAGAAAATCGGCGACTGCCGCCGTCGCTGACGAATTCAATGAACTCGATAAAGTCGACATCGCAGCAGCAAAAACAGCCGCTAGGGTTATCCCCACAATCCCTATGGGCAACTGATTCACGATGAAGGTCGCAAAAACTTCGTCCTGATTTTCAAATTGGCGCGGCACTACACGTTCGTAGAAACACGCCAGGGCAACGCCGAGTGTCAGAAACAGAGCAAACTGAAACGCAACGACAAATCCACTCGCGATCACCGCACGGGATGCATCCCGACTGCTTCGTGCAGCAAGGTACCTTTGCACGAACATTTGATCTGTCCCATGCGTTCCTAACGTAAGCACTGCGCCGCCGATTATTCCGGCCCACAAAGTGTAAGGCTCTGTCCATAGGCTGAAGTCATCCGTACTGGCCCAACGAAAATCAAAGACTTGCAAACGCTTGGTCGATTCACCAAACGCCACTAACTCGCTCCAACCACCCGGTATTTGGCTTACTAAAATCCAGAGCGCGATCGCCCCACCAACCATGTAGATCACAAATTGGATGCAATCGCTCCAAATCACGGCCTTCATCCCACCAAAAAACGTGTACAAGATCGTTGCTACACCAATCAGTCCGATACAAGTTGGCAATGGAAATCCGAGAACTTGTTCCAACGCGATACCGGCCAAGAACAACCGTAGTCCGTCACCCAAATTTCGGGTCACCAAAAACAGCAACGATGCAGCCCGTTTGCTAGCGCCCCCGAACCGATGATTTAATACTTCGTAAGCAGTGTACATTTCCCCGCGAAAATAGAGGGGGACCAAAACGATCGCCACTACCGTACGGCCGACGATAAAACCAATCGTCAACTGCAGGAACCTCATGTCACCAGAAACAGCGAAAGCGATTCCGGGCACACTTAGAAAAGTCGCGGTACTCGTCTCAGTCGCGACGATCGATCCCAGGATTGCATACCAAGGCAAATCTCGCCCGCCGAGCAAGTACGCAGAAAGATCACGCTGGCGATGCCCAATACGCAATCCGAGTGCCACCATCCCCAGCATGTAAAACACCAAGATCGCCGCATCGATCGCATGAATCGCCAAACCGATTTCCTTTCATTCAATACGGAGGTGTCACACTCACCGGGATAGATTCACCTCACACCTGCCCTACAATAGCTACTGATTGTGAATCAAACATGGACAAAGAACAACCTACATCGCTAAATCACCTGACGACCGAGGGGCGAAATCCCGACTCGGCGACCCTTGATTCGCTCACCGCGATCGAGATCGTTCGTCTAATGAATACGCAAGACGCAGGCATCGCAGATGCCGTTGCGAGCGTCGCCGATTCAATTGCAAAAGCAATTGACGTGATCGCGAGTCAATTCCGGGTTGGTGGACGCCTGATTTACATGGGGGCCGGGACCTCTGGCCGACTCGGTGTCCTTGACGCAAGCGAGTGTCCGCCGACCTTTAGCACCGACCCAAAGATGGTCGTAGGCTTGATCGCCGGTGGATATAGCGCACTCACTCGAGCGATTGAAGGAGCCGAGGATCATCCGGAATTTGGTAAGCGTGATTTGATGGAGGTTGAATTGTGTGACCGAGATGTCTTGGTGGGAATCGCCACCAGTGGTCGCACACCTTACGTCATCGGTGGCTTGCAGTACGCCCGTCATGTCGGCGCGTCCACGATCGGATTCAGTTGCAACGAGCAGTGTGGCTTGAGGCCTCACAGTCAAATCATGATCTCCCCAGTCGTTGGCCCCGAAATCATCAGTGGTTCGACTCGCATGAAGGCGGGCACAGCTACAAAAATGGTTCTGAATATGCTGACCACCGGTGCGATGGTGCGAATTGGCAAAACCTACGGCAACCTTATGGTCGATTTGAAAGCCACCAATGAAAAACTGATCGAGCGTTCTGGGCGAATTGTCGCGGAACTAACCGGACTGAATCCCGACGCGGCACAATCTCTACTCGCCAGTTGCAATCAAGAAGTGAAAACGGCAATCTTCAGTCACCTTCGCAGAGTTGATCCGGCGGAAGCGAGACGGCTTTTGACCGAGGCCAGCGGACACCTCCGAGACGCGTTGGAATGGCCGGAACGATGACAAAGAAAAATCCTCCGTTGGATTCCCAGAACAAACTTATATTGGGAGTGGATGGGGGGGGCAGCAAAACAATCGCTTGCCTGGCAGAAAGCGATCTCACCAACCCACCAACAGTCCTCGGCATCGGACATGGAGGGCCGTCCAACTGCCGAAGCGTTGGAATTCAACAAGCGATCACCCATCTTAAGCAAGCGATTGCGGCAGCCTTTCAGAATGCGGATCGACAACCGACCGAGGTTGCATCGGCATGCCTGGCGCTGGCAGGCGCCGATCGCACGATCGAAAAAGAACAATTCCAGCAGTGGGCCAAGCAAGCCAAGTTGGCCGAAAAGGTGGCCGTCAACAACGATGCATTACCGGTGGTCTACGCGGCTTTTCCTGATGGGGCAGGAATTGGCTTGATTGCCGGCACGGGGTCTTTAGCGATTGGGCGGAATGAGGACGGCAGCTTGTATCGATGTGGTGGATGGGGTGGACTGTTTGGCGACGAAGGCAGTGGCTACAGCATCGCTATCGCTGCCCTCCGCGCCGCAGCGTGGGACGAAGACGGACGTGGTCCCAGCACCGTACTGCGACAAAATTGGCTGCAGCGTTTGAACGTCAAAACACTGAACGAAGCAATCCCCAAACTTTACGCTACTGAAACGGATCGGGCCGAGATAGCAGCATTTGCCCCTCTCGTTTTCCAAGCCGCCGAAACTGGCGACTCCATTGCCTGCGAGATCATCGAAGAGGCAGCCTCGCAACTTGCGAGCCTCGTAACGACACTTCAGCGAAAGCTACAAACCAGCAGCAGTCCGTTGCGTCTCGCCCTCAGCGGCGGGATTCTGAATAACCAAGCTCGCTTCACGAATCGGATTCTCGAAATACTTCGACAGCAAAATCATTGCTTGATCGAAACGGTGATCGTACGTGAACCAGTGCAGGGTGCTATCAACATTGCCACCGGTCAACTCTCCTTAAGATGACCGCCCCAATGCGTCCAACGAACTCTGGTCGCTGTTTTGAAGAAAAACCATCTGGCGATATTGACCATCTCGATCAAGTAATTCTTGATGCGTCCCCACCTCCATCACGCGTCCATCTTCTAGAACGACGATTTTGTCGGCGTTGGTTATCGTACTTAGTCGGTGGGCAATCACAAACGCCGTTCGGTCTTCCAGCAATTCGGCCAAACTCTGCTGGATCAGCTGTTCGCTTTCGCTATCTAAGTTGCTAGTTGCTTCGTCGAGAATCAAAATTTTCGGGTTGGCCAACAACGCCCTTGCAATCGCAAGCCGTTGACGTTGTCCGCCAGAGAGCTTGACGCCTCGCTCGCCAATCGTGGTGTCGTAGCCTTGAGGCAACCGAAGAATAAACTCATCGGCAGCAGCCGCTTTCGCTGCGCAAATGATTTCAGTCTCGCTCGCACGACGCCTCGCATAGGCGATGTTTTCACGGATAGTTCCGTCAAACAGAAACACATCCTGCTCCACAATCCCGAGCAAACTGCGATAAGAATCGAGCTGAATGTCTCGCAAATCCCGGCCATCCAGGCAGATACTTCCGGATGTTACGTCGTAAAAACGGGCAATTAAATTGGTGAGCGTTGTTTTCCCGGCTCCACTCCGCCCAACCAACGCGACCGTTTCACCAGGCGAAACATCAAGCGAAATGCCTTCCAGCACCAAGGGTTCAGAATCTGGATATCGAAAGGAAACGTTACGAAACGACATCGCTCCAGCGACGCTTGAGCGGTCCAATCGCATCGATGTTTCTTTGCGAGGCAATTCCTCCTCACTTTCCAAGACATCCAAAATACGATCCAGTCCAGCCAAGTTGTTTTGAAATGACACAGCACTGCCAGCAATCGTCGCCAGCGGATCAAGCAACATTGTTAGATAGACCAAGAACATCATAAGGTCGCCAAGTGTCAATTCACCACCGATGATTTGGTAACCGCCGTATAACAAAAGCGCTGTCGAAGCTAATGGGATAACCACCTCCCAAATCATCTCGATGATTCTCGTCCACCACCAAGTAAAGAGTTGCTGACGAACGAGGTAATCGCTTTCGCGGACAAACCGAGTCGACTCGCTTCGGGAGCGTGAAAAAGTTCGCACAACGCGAATACCACTAAACGTCTCAGTCGCATTACCATCAATTTGCTGCCGCTGCTTACGAAGATCACGATAGAGAGGTCGGATCCTATTGATCCATGTACGGTGCGTGACCCAAACAACAGGTAATAACAGCAGCCCACCAACCATCAGCTTCCAATCCACGAGCATCAGGATCACCAAGCTACCAACAAACTGAACAATCGCTCGCCAGGGATTGTAGAGCATGCTGAAAATCAACTCTGCAACTCCTCCCGCATCCTCGCGGATCAGACTGGCGACGCCGCCACTCTTCATGTCATAGACTTTGTTCAACGGCAATCGAATTGCATGCTCAAAAACATGTCGGCGAATCGAAACCTGGGTTTGGTTGACCGCCTTGGTCGCCATCCAGCGGCTAGTCAAGTGAACAATGGTTGCGATGATCGTGATCACCACAACTGCGACCGAAACAGCAACCAGCAGCCCCATCGCAGAATCGGGTAGCGGCAATGATTGGAGGGGCTGTGGAATCGGCTTCGGCGGACTGGTTAAAGCCGAGTCGATCGCAAGCTTTGTACCCAGCGGTGGTATCAATCGCAATCCAATCGCGACCGTCAGGAAGACGAGTGCCGTTAGAATCCGAGTGCGTTGACGACCGGTCAGAGACCAGAAGGCTTTGAGCAACTCCCAAACTTTTCGATCCCGTTCACCGAGCTTGGTTGGCGTGCCGCCGCTGCGACGATGCGGGGCAGGCCGTTCACCGCTAGCGTGCCGCTCACGAACTTTCTCGCGATACTCAGCGAAACGACTACGACTGGGTTGGGTTGGCATAGGGTTTTCCAGGGTCGGACGCATCCGACGGCCAAGACGCCGAAGGGAATGCAGACCTGCTCAGCAGGCGTTTAGCCTGCCGATTCGAGCTATTTGGAGAAAGGTTTTGTCGTCAGGGGAGCGGAACGCGGCGGGGTCCGATGCACGGCCGGCACGGCAAAAACACGAATAATTGTTGCCAACTGGCAATGCCAACGACTACATTCTTCGCATGCAAATCACAGACTACATCGTTTTGATCGCCTACTTCGCCATCATGATTGGCATCGGTTTGTGGGCAATGCGCCGCGTCAGCGACCAAGAAGATTACTTCATGGGCGGCCGTGGCTTCGGCAAACTGCTGCAAACCTTCGCCGCATTTGGTGCTGGAACCGGGGCCCATGAGCCGGTCCAAGTGGGCCGAACAGCTTGGACGAGTGGCTTGAGCGGAGTCTGGTCTGCCTTAATGTGGCTGTTTGTGACGCCAGTGTACTGGATCACGGCGGTTTGGTACCGCCGAATGCGGCATTTAACACTGGGTGATTGGTTCGTCGAACGATACGAATCCCGCTCGATGGGTGTCGCGTACACGCTGTTCGCGATCGTTTTTTACATGTTCTATCTTTCGACCATGTTTTCGGCGATCGCAAAGTTCGCCGTACCCCTGCTGGGTTTTGAAACCGGGCTCTTCGGACTCGATTTGAAATTTACACTGATCCCCTTGATCGCAATCGTGGTGATTGCCTACGGCGTCTTGGGTGGACTAACCGCCGCCTATTGGACAGACCTGATTCAAGGCCTGTTCATTATTGTGCTCTCCGTGCTTTTGATCCCTTACGGCTTATGGGCTGTCGCCAAGCAATTTGGCGGACCAGACGAACAAAGCTTGATGGATGGATTCCGAATTATGCACGAACGGGTCTCAACCGACTATTTCAATTTATTTTCGGGACCCAGCAGTGGTGAATTCCCAATACAGTACATCGTCTCGCTTTCGCTGCTGGCAATGGTCGGCATCGTCGTGCAACCGCACTTCATCGCCACCGGTGGTGGATCCGCGAAAAGTGAAGACGAAGCACGAATCGGATTGGTTGTCGGAAATTTCCTGAAGCGACTGTGTACGGTCGGCTGGGCATTGACGGCCTTAATCGCGCTCGCCTTGCTAGCGGGAAGCCCTGAGATTGCAGCCGATCCCGATCGTGTTTGGGGAGTCGCTGCACGGGAGATTCTGGGACCGCTTAATTTGGGGCTGGTCGGATTGATGCTGGCCTGCTTGCTGGCCGCAATGATGAGCTCAGCCGATACCTACATGATCGTAACGTCAGCCCTCGTCGTGAGAAACGTATACGCTGCCTACATCAATCCCAATGCCGGTGAAAAACAATATGTTCGTGTTGGTCGAATCACTGGATTGATCATCATTGTGGGCGCGGCAATTGTGTCGATCTCTCTGGCTGATGTATTCGGGCAGTTTCGAATGGCGATTGAATTACCGATTCTGTTTGCGGCACCGTTTTGGGTCGGCATGTATTGGCGACGCGCAAATCGAACAGCGGTGTGGGGGACGATCGCGTTCTCATTGCTCGTCTTTTTTGTATTGCCCTATGCCATCCCCATGTTGCAGCCCGGTTTAAGAGAGAATCCATCCCTCGCCACGAGCACCAATTCTGTTACCAAAACGTTTCAGCGTGATGCGACCGATTCCGATGTAGCCCGACATGAAGCCTGGGTCTCCGCCCAGGAAGAAATCAGCCGTAAATATGATTCAAGCAACGCTGAAAGTGATCAAACTAAACGCGATGCGGAGCTCAAACTGCTCGGACCTGAGCCGCCTCAAGCGGTAGTCGGTGAACCAATCACGCTCACACTCAAGAGTGGCGGTCAGTCGATTTACTGGCGAGGTGGAGTGGCACCCGCGGAAGGATCGTCTCCCACCTACGAATTGGTCGATCAACGCAATGAGAATGGCGTTGAGATCCGGGTTGAAAAGATCACCAACCAGCAGGTGGGAAAAGGCTCTCTGAATCTCGACTTCCTGCTTTATTCGCTGGTGGGTATCGATCTTTCGGGGGCATCGAAGGCGACGCTGGAAACCCTGCGTTTGCCAGCGAGACTGCTAACGCCGTTCCTGGTGCTGATTGCCCTCAGTTACCTGACCCCACGCACCAACGCCAGGGTGTTGGATCGTTACTTTGCGAAGATGAATACGCCGGTCGATCCAGATCCGCAAGCTGACAAGCGTCTGCTCGACCAAGCCTACTCGGATCCGCAGCAAGCTTTCACCCGAAAGCTCTTCCCCAATTCAGACTGGGAATTTGTCAAACCCACAACGAAGGATGTCGCCGGCTTCCTGATCTCGTGCGCTGTATGCGTCGTCATCATCGCACTCCTTGGCTATCTCGCCAGCATTGGAGCGGCGTAAGAGGCCGTTTTTGTTGCGACCGGCATTGCCTGAAACGCGAAATCAGTCGGCGTACCGTAAGCACTTAAATACATCGCAAAGGATGGCGATCGGCCCGCGTACCGTAATCTATTCACACTCCGCCCGAAAATCGGCGAGACGCCATCGCTCGGCTTAGCGTTGATAGATTGGCAGAAAAGCTTTGTCCAACTGCAGCATGATCAAGTTGCAGGCCGTGACATAGACCGGGTGGATCTGACCCTCCCAATAACCATCAGGGCGTTGAGCGGTAACAATTCGATCGTAAAGACGATCTCGGAACGGCAACCACAACTCTTTGCCTTGTCGGTATACGACCTGACTGTAGTACAGATAAGTGTAATGCCAATGCCCAAACGCTCGTGCACCATCACTAATGTCGTGCAGTGAGTCCTTCGCGTATTTCAACATCTCGGGAACATGATTGCTGTCGTAGTCACCGGCGTTGTAGAGAGCTGCCAACGCGGCCGCCGTGATGGCTGGCCGACTGCTCCCTTTTTGTCGGCTACTGTAGCTGATACCACCATCGGGGTTCTTGCAGCCGTAGATGTATTGCTTTGCATTCTCGATCACCTTGGCGGTCACAGGGATACCAGCGTTACGGCAGCCCCGTAGCCCTTGGACTTGTGTGATGGTGGTCGAACCCTCGTCAAAATCGTTTCCTTCACGGGCAGAGACATACCCCCAACCACCGGCGGCTGTTTGCGCATTGCCGCTAAACTCGACGGCCTTGGTGAGGACTTCAACTAACTCCTCGCGGCGATCAAGCAAGCCCTCTTCACCGAGCACCTGCGACATGAACAACATTGCGAACCCGTGTCCGTACGTATACCGCTGATCAGTTTGGGGGTCACCGATCAACCCATTACTGCGGCTCTTGCTGATCAGATAGTCCGAGCAGCGTGCGATCTCTTTTGCGTAGGGTCCCTGGGTTGTCGTGCTGCCGCTACCGATCAAAGCCGTGCCGGCCAAAGCAGCGAGTGCCGTCGGGTACACCTGGGTGTTCCATTGGCCGCGTGAGGACTGATTGCGGCTGAGCCATTTCAGACCTTTTTCGATGGATTCATCCCAGCGATTTTCCCGGTCGTCTTGGGCGGTAGCTGAATGGATTCCTGCTGTACCTGCAACAGTCAGCACGGTGGCAGTTCGCAGCCAATCGCGTCGAGAATTCTTCAGCGTCATCAAATTGGTTCCAGAGCGGAGGCTGATCTTCCGTCGAACAGCACTGGTGGCACTATTGAACTGTAGTCAAGTATTGTACCGACCAGTGGAAATAAAGGGAAACTTCAATGTCCCAGATCCTCGGTGTCCCAGATCGGTGGTGTCCCAGATCCGTGGTGTGCCAGATCCGTCCATATACCCTCAAAAGTCGCTTTGCTCACTCAAAGCTGTTGCTACACGAGGGTGGACACCACGTTTGCGTTGGCAACTGGGGCAGAAAAATGTGCTTCGCTGGGCCTGGACGATTCGGCGAATCGGCCCCCGGCCACAGCGGGGGCAGTGGTTTCCCGCCCGATCGTAAACACGGTGATGATTCTGATAACTCCCCTCGCCATTGAGTGCATTTCGATAGGTTCCGTCGCTGAGCGTACTTCCCTCGTTCTCGATCGCTTTTTGCAACACAATTCCCGTCGCTTTCGCGATTCGCTGCCATTGGGAACGTGTCAGGATATTGCAATGGCAGCGTGGATCGACACCGGCCAAAAATAAAATCTCGGCGGCATACAGATTCCCGATCCCCGCTACGGCGGACTGGTCCAGCAGTGCGACTTTGACCTCTCGACGACTTTCACCCAGCTTTCTTTTTAACTCATCGGCTGTCACTTCAAGCGCATCGACCCCTAAGCGGTCACCAACAGTCGCATCGAATTCCCCAGGGGCAAATAGCCGTACCGTGCCAAGCCCCCGTCTGTCCCAAAACAACAACTCCGTGACGGGCCCTCCCGACAATTGAATTCGCAGACGGAGGTGTTCCTTGGTAGGCGGGTCTACAAGTAAAACCAAGCCAGTCATCCTTGGTTCGATCACGATCAATTGCTGATCATCCAATGCTAACAGAAGCCTTTTCCCTCTTCGACCAATCGCTTCGACCCGCCGACCACGAGTACGGCGATCGAGAGCGTCAATGCGAGGGCGAATCGAGATCGGCTTCCGGAGACAGGGTGGTCGCTCAATCGCGACAATCCGGCTTCCAACGGTAGGCAGGACACCGCGTCGCATCGTTTCGACTTCGGGTAATTCTGGCACGATTCTCCTCTCACGTCGCAGTCCGACCGGTTCTTGGTGCACCGGCGGTGGTGATGTAGGCTTGTAGAGTGCGGTCAACCTTTTGTGTCGCCGTCAAACCTTCATGCTGCTCGATTCAGCCGAGAACTACAACCATGACCACCAGCCCTGTTTCGGCATCCGTTCCCGACTCCCGAGGTCGCTTTGGCGATTTTGGCGGACGGTTTGTCCCCGAAACATTGACCCGAGCTCTCGACCAATTGGCTGAGGAGTACGACAAGGCGAAGCACGACCGCGAATTCCAACGTGAATTGTCGGAACTGCTGCGGACATTTGTTGGACGACCAAGCCCGCTTTATTTTGCGAAACGACTGACTGAGATCGGTGGAGGGGCGCAAATTTGGCTCAAACGGGAAGATTTGAATCACACCGGGGCCCACAAAATCAACAACACGGTCGGGCAAGCCCTGCTGACCCTGCGGATGGGCAAGACCCGTGTCATCGCCGAAACCGGCGCAGGTCAACACGGTGTTGCGAGCGCGACCGCGTGCGCCCACTTTGGGCTCCCTTGCACGGTGTACATGGGTAGTGAGGATATTCGGCGACAAAAGCCGAACGTCTTCAGCATGAAGTTGCTCGGTGCCGAGATTTGCCCGGTCGAAAGTGGCTCCAAAACGCTTCGGGACGCCGTCAATGAAGCGATGCGGGACTGGATGTCATCGGTGGAGAAAACACATTACATCATCGGCAGCGTGATTGGACCACATCCATTTCCGATGATGGTGCGAGACTTTCAATCGGTAATTGGTCGCGAAACTCGAGAACAGTGCCGCGATTCGTTTGAAAGATTGCCCGACTGCGTGGTTGCTTGTGTTGGCGGTGGTAGCAATGCGGCCGGAATGTTTTACCCCTTTGTCGAAGACGACGGTGTTCGCTTAGTTGGCGTCGAAGCCGGAGGCCGGGGACACAAGGCTGGCGATCATGCCTCCCCGCTCACCTTCGGACAACCTGGTGTACTCCACGGAAGCTACAGCTATGTGATGCAGGATGACGACGGACAAACATGCGACGTACATTCGATGAGCGCGGGTTTGGATTACCCGGGCGTCGGACCTGAACACAGTTATTGGAAAGACAGCGGTCGCGTTGATTACCTTGAATGCGGTGACGATGCAGCCATGCAAGCCTTCGACACGTTGGCACGCAGTGAGGGAATCATCGCAGCGTTAGAAACGAGTCACGCGGTGGCCAAAGCACTTGAACTGGCGGCCGAAATGCCGAAAGACCAACACTTGGTTGTCTGCCTTTCTGGTCGTGGTGACAAAGATGCGATGGAAATCGCGAGGTTGCGCGGCGAGTCCTGGTAGCATTGCGTTGCAGACTCGTCGAACTCAGCAGCAGTATTAAATCCCTCGCAGGTCCAATGAAGCATCACAAGCTTCATCGCTCCAGCGGCCGCGACAAGACCAAAGGAACTCTTCATGGCAACGATAACCTGGCTTTCCCACGCAAGCTGGCTGATCGAAACAGGGGAATCCAAAATCATCTTGGATCCTTTCCTGAGTGATAATCCTACCGCAACGATCAAGGCGGAAGACCTTGTCGGCGTCACCGATATTTTGATCTCTCACGGTCATTTTGATCATATTGCAGACGCAGCTGTCATTGCAAATAAAAATGGGGCGACGATCACTGCGATTTTCGAAATCGCGCAGTGGTTCGCCGACAAGCATAAAGTCGAGTCGACGGTTGGTATGAACATCGGGGGTGCCGCCCAAACAGCCTGGGGCACGGTCAAAATGACACCCGCGCTGCACAGCAGCCAATTACCCGATGGGAGTTATGGCGGTGAGCCAGCCGGATTCCTGCTAAATATCGAAGGGAAACGCATCTACTTCGCCTGTGACACTGCGATCTTCAGCGATATGAAGCTCTACGCAATGGGAGTAGATGTCGCAGTCCTGCCGATCGGTGATCTCTTTACAATGGGAATCGATGACAGCGTTGCGGCGACAAAAATGCTCGGGCCGGCTCGCGTTGTACCATCACACTACAACACCTGGCCGCCAATCGAGCAAGACGCCCAACTATGGGCGGATCAGATCAGCCAACAAACCTCTGCGAAACCGGTGATCCTGCCAGTTGGTGGCTCGTTCGAGTTGTAGCGGCTGGGCGACTCAATGCGTGGCTATGCTTTTGATTGCACGGGCGACGAACCGATGTAATCGAAGTGGGAATCGAATTTCGAACGCGGATCAATATCAGATGAACTTACGCATCCTATTCCTGATCTCGTTAGCGTTTTGCTTCGAAACTATCCGGAGCGGCCAATGCTGTGCAGAGGGGACCAAGAAACCGAACATCGTCCTAATCATGGCGGATGACTTGGGTTGGATGGATCTTCATTGCCAAGGCAACTCCAATCTCGATACACCCGCCTTGGATCGGCTAGCCAGCCAAGGCATGCGATTCACAGACGGTTATGCGGCAGCCCCCGTTTGCACGCCAACTCGTGCTGCCATCATGACTGGCAGGTCGCCAGCTCGCTTGGGGATCACAAACCATGCGCCGGGTAACCCGGACCATGTGTCTGAAACAACAAGACTGAAGGGTGCTCAATGGAACACCTACCTACCGCTACATCATGTAACGCTGGCTGAGCAGCTAAAATCAGCCGGTTACGAAACCGGCTTCATTGGCAAATGGCATCTTTCACACCGATCGAAGCAAGACAGCGGTGGCCCAACGGAACCGCAACTACGCCCTGAATCCCAAGGCTTTGATCTAAACATTGGGGGCTGCAGGCTCGGTGGCCCACCAAGCTATTTTGAACCGTATCGAATCCCCAACATCACACCGCGACGCAATGGGGATTACCTCCCCGATCGGCTTGCTGATGAAGCGATTTCATTTCTCGACGACCATCAAGACAATCCATTTTTTCTGTGTTGGTGGTGTTACTCGGTCCATTATCCGATCGAAGCACCCGAGGAACTCGTCGAGAAGTACCGCAAACGCGAGGGCGTGGAAAACCCCGGCTACGCGGCAATGATCGAAGGGATGGATCGCTCAGTTGGCCGAGTCCTTCAGCGAGTCAATGATCTGGGACTTGGTGAAGATACGCTCATCATCTTCACCTCTGATAACGGCTCGTTGTTCGGGAATCTCCCGCTCAAGAAAAACAAAGGACACCTTTACGAGGGTGGCATTCGTGTGCCGTGGATCGCGCGATGGACTTCCAAAATCCAGCCCGGATCAATCTGCTCAACACCCGTCATTTCAACCGATCTGTTTCCTACGATTATCGCAGCCGCGGGAAGCGAAATCTCAGAAGGTGGTGAAGATGGTGAGAACCTTATGCCGTTGCTGCATCAAAGCGGCACACTGCAACGAGATGCGATTTACTTTCACTATCCCAACTATGCTTTCCACAAACAAAATCGCCTTGGTGCTGCGATTCGCGAGGGGGATCACAAGCTTATCCGCTGGTACGACAATGATGAATTGGAACTATATAACCTCAAAGAGGATCTAGGAGAAAAGAAAGATCTCTCGACAACACAACCGGAACTCGCGAAACGCCTAAACAGCAAACTCAGTCAGTGGTTGGAACGTTCTCAAGCCAAGATGCCAACCCGAGTTCAATAAGCGAGCCCTACTCGTGAACTGAGAAACACGCAACAAGTTGCACATCAGATGATTCGCTCACCCAGATCAATCGTTTCGGGTTTGCAACTCGCGCGTTCAATTCTGTGAAAGCAAGTCACAATCGGATCAAGATTTTGAACGACGATTCCCAACACACCAAGCGACGAAAGCTAGGCACGACTGACATCGAGATTTCAACTGTCGCGATGGGATGTTGGCCAATTGCCGGCATGACCAGCTTGAATGTAAACGACGACGACAGTTTGCGAACGCTGAAAGCAGCCGTCGACACAGGTGTGAATTTCTTCGACACGGCTCATTGCTACGGACGCGACGGCGAGAGCGAGCGATTGATTGCTCAGTCGCTGATCAGCGGCTCGAATGCTCCCGATCGCACCCAATTGGTGCTTGCGACCAAGGGAGGCATTCAATGGGGCCGTGACGGCAAGCAGATTCTTGACGGAAGCCCGGAAACGTTGCAGCTTCAGTGCGAGGAGAGTTTACGGCGGTTGCAAACCGAATACGTTGACCTGCTCTATTTGCACGCACCAGATCCCAAGACTCCCGTCGCCAAATCCGCTGAAGCCATGCGGAAAATCATGGAATCCGGAAAGACTCGCAGCATCGGTGTCTCAAACTTCAATCTGCAGCAATTGCATGACTTCCATTCGATCTGCCCTGTCACCGCCATCCAACCACCCTACAACATGCTGCAGCGACAGATTGAAAAGGACATTATCCCCTGGTGCGTTGAAAACCAAGTTTCTGTGCTGGTGTATTGGCCACTCATGAAAGGGTTGCTAGCAGGGAAGCTACCCCGTGATCATCAATTTCAGCCGGGTGATGGGCGACCAAAATATGCGATGTTCCAGGGTGACGAATGGCAAAAGAACCAAGACTTTGTCGATCAACTCCGCCTCATTGCCAACGAGTTAGGAAAGTCGGTTGCTCAAATCGTCGTGAACTGGACGATCCACCAACCTGGTATCACCGCAGCTTTGTGTGGCGCCAAACGCGCGACACAAATCGAGGAGACGGCGGGTGCGATGGCATGGACGCTTGACGCTCCAATGCAAGAACTCATCACCACCGCCTTACAACAGCGCGGCACCCCGGTGCCGATGTCGGCCGTTTAGCTGAAGCAACAGCTTGACGACGGTTTTTCGATCACTTGACGGGCAAATCAGATCTGAGGCACTTCCCAATCGGGGATACCCTGCTCAGTTTTTTGCTTTTCATAACGCACCGCTTGCGGTTGTTCGGGAGCGTAAGGTGAGTCCTCATTGACCATCAGTGGTACTGTTTCAGCCCACCACTCGTCGTACGCTTCTCGCAAATCCGCGATCACATCAGGATGCTTGTCCGCGACATTCTTTGATTCGTACGGATCGTTCTGGATGTCGTACAACTCCGAGTTATTGACCCACCGCCAGCGTTGAGTCCGAACGGCACAATTCTTAAATTTCGAATCGTTAGGGTCAGCACCTTTCGGCCAGCGACCTTGATGCACGAACAGATAGCGGTCAGGCAAGTCAGCTTTGCTATTTTCTAACAATGGCAACATCGTTCGCCCATCGATTGCTTGAATGCCATCGGGGATGGAAACCCCCGCGACGTCGCACATCGTTTTGTACAAGTCGATGTGGGCACAAAGTTCATTGATATCCACTCCTTCGCCGAGCACTCCTTTCCAACGCCAGAATGCTGGAACATGGGTACCGCCTTCATAGGGAGAACCTTTTCCGGTTTTAAATCCAGTGGTGAATAACTTGACTCCCTTTCCATTCAACTTGGCGTTGCGTCCCGCTTGGCCATTATCTGTCATGAAGATCACAAGGGTGTTTTCCCAAGCATTCCACTCGTCCAACTTCTTCATTAAGCGGCCGAAATTATCATCGATGTTCTCGATCATCCCGTAACGACCGGCGGTATTTTGATCGTAACCAAGGTCGAGAAACCGCTTCTTGTATTTTTCCGGCGAAATCATCGGCCCATGCGGCGCATTCAGGGTCAAGTAAGTAAAGAAAGGCTGCCCCGCCTCAAGTTGTTCTTTGGTCCAGCCCAAGGCAGCTGTAAAGAACACATCTGTGCAGAAGCCCTTGGTTTGAACAATCGTGTCGTCATTCAAAATGACACAATCGAAATACTTATTCGTCCGATTCGGTGGAAAGTCGGCGCAACTGCCTTCATACGACTGGCCAATCCCACCCGCTCCATGAATAAAGGTTTTGGTGAATCCACGACGATAGGGCTGATAAGCGTCTTCGTCGCCAAGATGCCACTTTCCAAAAATCCCAGTTTGGTAACCGGCTTTCTGGAGCAGTTCCGGAAAGGTCGTTGTGCTCAATGCCATCCGCTCCCGCTCCTTGATCGTATGCGTGACTCCATTCCGAAACTCATGTCGGCCACTAAAAATGGCAGATCGCGTGGGAGCACAGGTAGGACTGACATGAAATTCCGTGAATCTTGTCGACAACCCGTAAAAGCGGTCCAGGTTCGGAGTCTTGAGAAGCCGATTGCCCAAACAAGAAAGGTCTCCCATCCCTTGATCATCGGTCATCACCAGAATGACATTTGGACGTGATCCAATTAGAGTCTTTTCAGCGGCTCGGCCCAACGTCGCACCGCAGGCGAGCACCACTAAAAAAAACAGACTGCACGGCAGGCCAACCATATCGATTCGCATTTTCATATTGATTCCTCGGCGTTGATCACATTTGGGTCGAAATTATAACCACCGTGGTGCTGGAGATTGACGATTTCGCCGGCGACTGCCCGCGAAACCGAATCACAAATGTGTCCCAAGGTCAGGTCAACGCCCAACTCGCTGGCTCAGAATGCGGTGCCGAATGAATAGGTCAGAGGAAAAAACGGCGAGTAGAATAAGTTTTCACTTCACACGAAAGCAGACTGGTGATTCACACCCACATTAAACCCCAACCCCCATTAAACCCCCGCCGTGTTCAATGCGTTAGGACTCGGTCGGCTTCTCTCTCTCCCGAACCAAGACGTCATCTCCATCTATTTTGACCTCAAAGCAGTCGACGCCGGTCCTCGGATTGTCCACCCATTTCCCGTCTTTAATGCAAAATCTCCAGGCGTGCCAGGGGCATGTCACGGTGTTATCCTCGACATACCCCTCTGCTAGAGAAGCCCCCATGTGCGGACACAAATCATCGATGGCATACCACTCCTCACCGGTGCGAAAAACCGCCACCATGCGTCCATCAACCGGCACGGCACGACCATGCCCCTCCTCAAAATCTTCAATTTTCCCAACAACTTCGAATTCACTCACCGTTGATCCCCGCTCGATTTTCCAAAATATTTAACTCCCCTCGCATCGCGAGGTTCCCTTGCGTCATAAGGGGGCTGTCAGACACACTTTAACAAGGCGGTGACTCCCGGTCAGCCGCTCTCAAGATATCCGATATCACGAATCGATTATAACCATTCATGATCAATCATCAGCGACGACAGCAACTCGAGTCCCGAGTTTGGCCCCACGTTCAAACCCCCGCTCAATACGTTGGCGGTGAACGAAATATCGTTGTCAAAGACCACAGCAAAGTACGTGGCAAATTATGCCTCGGATTTCCGGACGCTTATACGATCGGGATGAGCCACCATGGGCTGCAGGTGCTTTACTCACTGATAAACCGCCGTGACGACTGGTGTGCCGAGCGTGTCTTCACGCCCTGGCCCGATATGGAGCAGCAACTGCGGGAGCACAACATTCCGCTCTACAGTCTCGAGACATTCACGGCTTTATCTGATTTCGACGTCATCGGCTTGTCACTGCAGTACGAGATCAGCTCACCCAATGTCCTGACAATGATCGACCTCGGTGGGATCCCGCTCGAGTCTTGCGATCGAACCATTGGCGATCCGCTGTTAGTTGCCGGTGGACCGTGCTGTCAAAACCCTGAACCGATGGCAGATTATTTTGACGTCATGATCACCGGAGATGGTGAACCGGTACTCCCGAAGATCTGTGATATGTGGTTGGAATTGCGTGAACCCTATCGTCAAGCAGATGGGACTTTCGCAAGCGGTCCAGAAGGCAAGCGTCAGCGGGAAGAGGCTCTTGCGAATATCGCCAAGTCGCTTGACTGTGCCTACGTGCCACGATTCTATGAACCTGAGTACGCCGATGGACGAATCGCCGCGTTGAATCGAACTCGTAACGATGTTCCAGAAACGATAGCGCCAAGTGTGATTAGCGACCTCGACAGTATTCCGTTGCCCACCAGTCCAATTGTTCCCTACATCGAATGTGTCCATGACCGCATTGCGGTGGAGATTATGCGGGGCTGCCCGCACCTGTGTCGATTTTGCCAGAGCACCGTGATTAAACGCCCACTGCGAGTTCGAGAAGTCGATACGATCGTTCAGGGCGCGCTAGAAAGCTATAAAAACACCGGATACAACGAGATTAGCATCTTGTCGCTATCCAGCAGCGACTATCCGCATTTCGAACCTCTCGTTTTAAAGCTGCATGAAGTTTTCAAACCGCTGGGGGTGAACATCAGCGTTCCAAGTTTACGCGTGAATGAGCAGTTACGAACTTTACCGATCCTACTTGGTAGCGACCGTCGTCGCAGTATGACTCTGGCACCTGAAGTCGCCCGCGACGACATGCGGGAGCAGATTCGCAAGAAGATCAAAAACAGTGATCTGATCGAAGGCACGCGTGTCGCTTTCCGCAATGGATTCGACAGTATCAAGCTTTACTTCATGTGCGGATTACCAGGCGAACGCCCAGTCGACTTGGATGGCATAATCGATCTTGCCGAGAAGATCGCGACGGTCGGAAAAGAAGAAACGGGGCGTTATGCAAGGGTCACCGCAAGTGTATCCAACTTTGTTCCCAAAGCGCATACGCCCTACCAATGGAACGGCATGCAACATCGCGAATATTTTCGTTGGGCCCACAGTTATTTAAGAAAACGTTGCCGGATTCGCAGTGTCACAGTGAAATGCCACGCAATCGAAACGAGCTTATTGGAGGGTGTTCTCAGTCGTGGTGATCGCCGCACCGGAAAAGCAATCCGCTTAGCTTGGCAGCGTGGTGCAAGGATGGATGGCTGGACAGAGTACTTGGATGCTGATCGTTGGTGGACCGCGATCGCAGATGCGGACATTGATGTCGAACAACAAGTCCATCAAAAATATGAATTGATGGACAAATTACCGTGGGACCATGTCAACGTAAAATTTGGCCGCGCGTACCTCGAAAAAGAGCAGAGCAGGGCGACCATCCAATTGGCCGAGATGGCGAACGTCACCGATGCCGAATGAAACTGGAACCTCCGTTCGCAGTCCGCTCACCTCATTGAGGTCGAGCATGGCTGATAGGCACAAAACCCTCATCCTTCCCGCTTAGCCTCGACGTGTCGATTTCTCCCCCTCGCAGCGAAGCATCCCTGGCTGTTCGAAATCGACTCTATGCTGATGCCTCGCGTGCCGCCCTCCGTGGTCTCGGGGTCAACGTGTTTTTAGTCGTTGTAAAATTGGCCGCCGGAGTAATGAGCAATTCGGCAGCCTTGATTGCTGATGCGGTCAACTCGATCGGCGATGCGGCAAGTGCAATCGCGGTCCGCTCCGCGTTGCATGTCGCACAAACCGACGAAGATGACGACCATCCCTACGGACACACAAAGGCCGAATCGATCGCAGGTTTGTGCGTAGGACTACTTGTTGCCTTCAGTGCTGCGGTCCTGGCCTTAGAAACCATCAAAGGACTGGGCGATCAACGACACGCACCAGGTCTCATCGCAGGCGGGGTCGCTGCCATCTGCGGAATTGTGAAAGAGCTAACCTATCGCCACACACTACGAGTTGCGAGACGAATCGATTCTGCTGCGTTGAAAGCAGTCGCGTGGGATCATCGTAGCGATGCGATCGGCTCAGGACTCGTGGCGGTATCTCTATTGGCTGCACCTTACTTAGGCCCGATTGCCAAATATGTCGACCCCGTTGCAGCAATCTGCGTTTGCGGCATCTTGATTTTCAATGGGCTACGCATCTTTCAAAGCACTGCGATCGAACTGATGGACCAACAAGCCGAACCAGTGGTCGTTGATCACGTGCGTGCAATCGGAGTGAATGTGAATGGGGTTGCAGATGTGGAAAAACTCCGCGTGCGAAAAAGTGGCATGGAGTATTTCATCGAAATTCACATCGAAGTGGATGGAACACTAACGGTCGAAGAAGGCCATCGAATTGCTCACCGAGTCAAAGATCAGTTGTTAGTCGAAATGCCTCGCGTTCGCGATGTCCATGTTCACGTCGAGCCCTATCACAATACGTAGTTTCGTTGCTGCGTAGCTTCGTGGCTGGCTTGGACTGTTGACTGAAGCTACCAGCAGCCTTAACAGGACTGTTTGACGGCCGACCGGTCTCTCCACGGGTGCTGGCACTGGAATCTTGACTGCACGGATGGTTCTGCTTGCTTTGTGACCTACGATTTTCAGCAGACTTTCCGTGTGCTCGAAAAATAGCTGAACATGCAACCTGAACAACCCGAACAAACGGTCCACAGCCGATCCTCCAAGCCAGGTGCTTGGCGTCCTGAATCAATCTTCTGGTTCGCGGCTACCACACTTTTAGGTGCGTTTCTCGTTTTTCAGGTCCAACCCGTAGTTAGTAAATGCGTGCTCCCGTGGTTTGGTGGGACGCCAGCTGTCTGGACCACCTGCATGTTGTTTTTCCAACTACTGCTCTGTGGGGGCTACGTGTATGCCCATCTACTGCGGACCTACCTGCGACCGTCCACCCAAGCCTTCACTCATCTGGCCCTACTTTCCATCGCCGCCCTCACGCTGCCGATTGAACCTTCCGACACGTGGAAACCAACTGGCACCGAATCACCACTAATTCACTTGCTGTGGATGCTGACGGCACATGTGGGACTGCCATATTTTGTATTATCGAGCACGGGCCCGCTGGCGCAGGCATGGCTAAGCTATCACGACCAAAGCCAGCGGGTCTATCGACTCTACGCTTTGTCCAATGCCGGGTCCTTAGCGGCTTTGCTGAGCTACCCGTTCGTAGTGGAACCTCTCTTATCTGTCTCCCATCAGTCGATCACCTGGTCACTACTCTTCTTGGCATTTGTGGTGACTCAAGGCTGGCTAGCGATTCGCTTGCTGCGTCTTGGTGATGAAAACCCTCGCTCTAAAAATTCTCTATTCGCGGCAACCTCAGAAAACCACGAATCCCAATTCACCGCGGAGCCAATCGAGACAGGCCAACACTCACCAAGTTCTGCTGGCGTACGTTTATTGGGGAGGGAAAGTCTTTGGGGAACCCGTTTAGCATGGCTCGGCCTGCCAGCTTTAGCATCTACCACGCTACTCGTTGTCACCAATCATATCTGCCAAGATATCGCTGTAATACCCTTGTTGTGGGTTCTGCCGCTCAGCCTGTATTTGATTAGCTTCATCATCTGCTTTGACTCGCCGCATTGGTACCAACCAAAGTTGATCGCAGGGCTAACCCTGATAGCAATTCTGACCATACAACTGAAACCATTCTTACCTGGTTCAATGCGTTTGATCGCCGAAACGAGCAGTTATCTAACACTGTTATTTGGTGTGTGTTTACTCTGCCACGGGGAAGTGGCGAGATTGAAGCCAAACTCATCACTATTAACTCAATATTACATGTTGCTGTCGGCCGGTGGTGCCGTTGGTGGCGTGGTTGTGGCTATCCTCTGTCCTGTCCTGCTAAGCACGCACTTGGAACTCCCCATCTGCTTGGCGGTAGTAACCGCACTCACTTTCTTGATGTTTTTTGCGTGCAAGGGCTGGCGTCAGTCCCTCTATGACTGGTCGGCTGCTTATCGGTTGCGGTTTGCTGCTTTCGTACTTCTTATTGCGCCGTTGCTCACCGTTGCGATCACGCCCAAAGACGAAATCATTGCGTCAGAGCGTAACTTCTTTGGTGTGTTGCACGTCGTTCGCGACGCGGCAGGAACACGTTTAGTCCACGGCAGCACAATTCACGGAATGCAGCGATTCGAACCCAACGCAAATGAGCCGACAACCTATTACGGTCGGCAGAGCGGTATTGGATTGGCGATCGCTTCAATGCAACGAGATCGGGCTTCCTTGCGAATCGGGGTCGTAGGCCTAGGCTGCGGTGTCTTGGCAACATACGGTCGAGCAAACGACTCCTTCGACATGATTGAGATTAATCCATCGGTCGTCGATATCGCGAATGAGCATTTTCGATTTTTGGCAGATACCCCGTCCACGGTAAACACGCACCTTGGTGATGGACGATTGGTACTTGAGCGGATGGCATCTCAAAAGTTCGATCTGCTAGTCCTGGACGCGTTCAGCAGTGACGCGATACCCGCCCACTTATTGACTCGCGAAGCAATCAGACTCTATCAAGAGCGTTTGACGGATCAGGGAGTCCTCGCTGTCCATGTCTCGAACAACCACCTCGATCTTGTCCCTTTGGTTCATCGTCTCGGCAATGACGCGAAGCTGAGCAGCAGAGTGATCCGAAGTGAAGGGGACCAAGATTTGGGTACACAACATGCGACCTGGGTACTGCTGACTGCAATCGATCACCCGCTGTGGCTTGATCCGAGTATGTCGGTCGCTGAGGTTGCTAGCAAAGAAACGATTTCGAATGCTCCGCTATGGACCGATCAATATCACAATGTGATCAGCGTATTGCGGCTCTGGTAATCGTCAGGATGAAAACGAGCCCATTGCTCTTGTCCCTTGTTTCACGGATCTGGTAGCCTCCGAATGGCGGTTGTCGCCGGGAGTAGTGGTCTTTTTCGCGAAAAGGGTCAAGAACAGTGAGTAAATTGGGCGATACCACAAATGTTTTCGCTTGTATTTGCGCTGAAAAGTCTCTTTTTTCGCTTACGGATTGCATCCTGGGACAAGGATCGCGGCGCTGACGACCGACGTGGAAACGGCTTGACTGAAACACATTCCAGGATGGAATGTGCCGCAGGCCCGGTCATTTGCGCTTTTGCATTCCGCTGATTGACAGGGGCGTCCAATGTTGGACGTAGTCAATCTCGGACACTTCCGTCCCTCTTGGGAGCAATACGATTATGCAGATTTACGGCCCTTACAGGGTTTCCACACCTCCGACCGGTGGTGCATCGCGTCCACAGCCGCCGAAGGCTGCCGAGATTAACAGCAAGCAATCCGCTGCCCCGGTGGACCAATTAGATCTGTCCGCCGCGCCAGGAGCGAATCGGATTGACCTCAGCGCCCCAGTCGCTGGTAGTGGTGAGATTCGAATCGACCGTGTCGCTGAGTTGCGTCGTCAAATCGCCGACGGAAGCTACGAAACTCCCGAAAAACTGGATGCGGCACTCGACCGCATCCTGGATCAACTGGGCTGAATCCCAGAACATCCTTGACTCCCCACAGGGTTATTTCCCCCCGTGTGACGGGCATTCGGCAGCCGTTTTGAAGACTGCGGCGGCCGACAGATACTTTGAATCCGGAAGGCTACAGGGCTTCATAACTCTGTAGCAATGATGGCTGTCTCGCCAGGTCCAGGGCCAACAGAACGTGGCTGGGGATATCACTTCGAGGTATTTACTGCGGGGCGTCGGGCGAACGAAGAATATCGAGTAGACTAAGGTGACTCTTGGACAAATCACCCTAGACCGCCTATCGGTCGAGGTCGATGCAGTTTTACCCAAGATTCCTCTCTCGCTTTGAATTGACTGAGATCGTGTTAACCTCATCCGAACCGCTGCAACCACTCAACGTCTCCCTTTCACCTCGGGAACGCTTCGAGGAATACCTGCAATCGCGTGGATTAAGGCAGACCAGCCAACGGCGTTTTTTGATTGAGGCTGTTTTCCAGGAACACGACCATTTTGATGCTGATGAATTGATTGATCGCTTGCCGCGACGCGGGGAGAAGAACTATGTCAGCTCTGCGACGGTCTACCGAACACTTCGCGAATTTGTTGATGCAGGACTGCTGAAGAGCTTCCAGCTCGACGGGCGGACCGTTTACGAGCTTGATTACGGGTATCCTCAGCACGACCACTTGTATTGCACGCGTTGCCGCCAATTATTCGAATTCCAGAGTGATCCACTTGTGAAGCTCCGTGATCAGGTGGCGGCTGATCATGGCTTTCGCGTCACAGGTCACCGAATGATTATCCAGGGAGTTTGCCGTGACTGCGGAAAAAACCGAAGAACCAAACGAAAACAAGACTTGGTGTAACAATTCCTAAATGGGGCCGCGCAACTGCTGCAGTAGCGCAGCAAAAACACGCTCATTCTCATCAAAGTCGCGGCTTTCCGCTTGCATCTGCACAACGAGTGTCATGCCATTTAATTCAACAATGGCGAGCCGACTGATGATCAGCAGATCTAGATAGTAAAACCGGAACTCGACTGCCGTTTCCTGATCCGCGTTGCCACCGAGGTTGATCTCTTCACGCTCGATATCGCCGTAATCTTCGGCAAAGGAATCGGCAACCTCCTCGATCACATCCTCGGCCAGATCGCCCGTGCTTACACGCTCGATGGCAAAGAATCCGCCGGACGGAAGCTCTAGAGTCACTCCTTCCTTGCCTTCCTCTTCCGGTCGATCAACTTGCGTCCAGTTGTCCGGATAGAGAAACTTGACACCAAAGGAGTCAAATGTGACGGGCATAAGCTGATCGCAGTAGGTTAGATACTCGGGGAATTGGAAGTAGATTCTAGAAGATAAAGACCACGACTCCGGAGTGGTAGGGCGGATAGTCAATCGCGGGATCACCCGATCGTACAGACGATCAATCGCTACCACGATGCAAGCTCTCTATTGCCTTGGGTTATGGCATTTTGATAAGAAAACAGGGTTGGAAATCCACGATTCAGGTAACCCATGTCAGTCGCATCTCACCGCATTTTGCTTGCGGCATTCTTGCTAGCTGCTCCTGGTTGCCGCGCAATCTCTAGATTCGGCGATAGTCGCCAGGCAATCGCGGCGCGGCGTTTGTCCGGACAGGGATTTGAGGCGATGCACGATGACCAATGGGAAGTCGCTGAGACTTTGTTCACCAATGCCCTCGAACAATCCGACAGTGATGATCGGGCACACTGGGGATTGGCAGAATCCTACTGGAAACACGAAGAGCTTGAATTGGCAGTCAAGCATATGGAGCACGCTGTACGACTCAGCGCTGGCGATCCTCGATTCGTCCAGCGATTAGGGCGGATGTACCTGACGCTGGGAAGACTGGAAGAAGCTGACCGACACAGCCTGTGGGCATTGGAATCGAAACGTGATTCGGCCGACGCATGGGCTTTAAGGGGTGATTGCTTCAACGCTCGCGGAAAAGCTGACGAAGCTTTGGCCGCCTATCATCGAGCCCTTGCACTACAACCGGATTATCCGGCTGTTCAAATGGAAGCGGCAGAGATCTATCGTCGGCAAGGCCGTTATGACCGATTGTTGGCGACACTGGATCGCCTGCAAGAGGGAATCGGAATGGAACAAACGCCTCCCAGGGTCGATGTCCTGCAAGGTATCGCGATGCGAAAAGTGGGCCGTTTCGAAGAGGCAAAACGCTCATTTTTACGGGCCGCGCAAAAAGATCCCGAAAACGACAGTCCACACATCGAACTCGCCGCCCTTGCCTTGGAACGCGGTGATACCGCCTCCGCGCAGAATGCATTCGCGGAAGCTGTTCGCTTGAATCCATCGCTGGCGCAAGGGCAAGATTGGATGCAACAGTTGGAATTAGAACAGGCTCGCCTGGCGACCGATCCACGCCAAAACTCGCTACCTCCGATTCGCTAAAGCTTTCGACCACAACGACCTCTCCAACGATCGATCTGATTGTGACGGTTAGGTATTCTGCCTGACGAGGCGAGCAGATCCCGCGTTCTGCAATCGCTGAAGGCTCAGCAACGTTTTGTTAGAAAAGCTCCGGCGGCAGAGGATTTTGTGTCGTAGACTTCATCGGGTGAATAGGCACGGGGACCGTCTCGCAAGCCATCTTCTTTCTTAAAGAGCCGATTCATGTCGTTACCGCAAACGTCCAACACGCCTATTATTGTGCCATCTTCGCCAATTTCGTCGCCGCCGCAGATGGCACCCGAGCAACCTTTACCCGCTACTGGCTTCGTCGACCGTCGTCGCTCCCAAAGTGGATCTAGCAGACAAGAACGCCGACAATTCGGCAGCTCCCATGCAGGGCTTTCAGAAGCTGGACGGGAACTGGCGATTGCAATCGACCAATACAAAATCACGCACCACCGACGCTACCTTACCTGTGACGAAATGTTGAATGTAATGGTCAGCCTAGGCTATTCCAAAGACGGCAAGTAACCGCCTGGGAATCGCAACCCTGCGTACGACCGGAATCGTGGGTCTCCCTATAGCGTTGCCAACTGGGTACCGAGGCCAAACCGACCGAATGCTGTCTGTCGCCATACGGCCAGCCTGTCTCCAATTTGACCCAAATCTTTTTATTTTATCAGCGGTTGGACCAATTGCCGTCGCGTGACAACGCCACGAACAGCGCCCCGTTCATCAAGCAAAACAGCAACTTCGCTGCCGGCATCATAAAGACGCAGCAGTATTTGCAGGTGACGGTCTCCAACGCGCCCATGAATGACCGGTCGTATTTCGGTTTGTTGATCTGCAACGCATAAGTCTGCGTACCAAACGAACCCGATGATACTCTTCGAACGTTGAACCAATACGATTGCGTGATTACGTCGACGTGTTTGACACCGCGCGAGAACCAGATCTAGCGGGGCTTCAACCATTGCCAGACGATCAGCTGGCACACCAAATGAGATCGCTGACTGGTTACCAAACTCAAAGAGTTTCTGAGCCAGTGAACGCTGGCCTGCGGCCAAAATCCCCGCCTCGTGGCCATGCCGCAACAGCTGATCCAATTCACCACGGGCCATGACAAGTCGCAAACGAAAAGGCGTCTGACCCGTTACCAATTGCAAGCCGCGTCCCAGTAACCCCAAGATCACCGATACCGGCGCAAAAATCACGGTTGCCGCCAGCAGCATCGGACGAGTCGCGGTGATCAATCGGTACGGAGCATGGTAGAACAAGTACTTGGGGAGCAGTTCTCCGAAGACGAAAACAACAGGGGTCATCAGCATTGGCCCGATCAACTCCGCACTTGATCCGGCCCCGAACCAGATCGCCATCAGTGACACGATCGCAAAACTAGTAAAATAATTGGCGAAGTTGTTCCCTACCAATGTTGTCGCTACAAAAATCGCCGGGTGATTGAGCAGCCAAACCAACCCACGTGCAGCCGCAGATCCACCAAGACCATCGAGCACCAGGCGGGTGCGGGAAACACGATAGAGACCCGTTTCACTGCCGCTAAAAAAAGCACTCAGCATTAACCCAACGGCAAACAGAACCAGTGGCGTGATCATGGAGCGTCTCCTGCAGAGGATTCAGCTGCTTCAATCTCAATCCAAATCACATCGTCTTCTTCTTCGACGACAGTCAAGACATAGTCACCCAGCGGCGCGGTGTCTCCAACGCGAGGGAACCGCTCATTGTGACGTTGAAGATAACCGGCGACCGTATTGATTCCTTCGCTGGGGACCGGAATGTCGAGACGTTTGGAGAGACGCCGCAGGCTATCGCTCCCTAGGACCCGCAATCGACCTGCCGGTGCTTCAGTGCGTGAAGGCTCTCCAATCCGGTCAACATCCTCTGCGGGGGCCAAGACATTGCGCAGAATATCATCTAACGACACAGCCCCCACTGACTCACCATATTCATTCACCACCACCGCAACCAGCCGATCCTCTTCATTAAGTCGGTCTAAGACCTGAGAAACCATCGCAGACCAGGGAACATAGATCACGGGTTCGCAAGCAGCACTAAGATCATCCAGTTGACTTGGGCGAAGTAGCCGGGGATTAATCGCCTGAACAATCATTTCCCCCGTTTCATCGGTGATCATCAGATAGCCATCTCGCAAGGTTTCCGCAGAAATCCAATTTCGATCGATAGGCTCCTGACACATCCACAGTTTGCTGCGGGGATGCATGATTTCGCTAACTCGCACTTCGGCAATCCCAACCAAACTTCGAAGCGCCGTGCGTTCACGCTGCAACAAGGCAGCATCATCGGTACCAAGCTCGATCGCCCGCTCGATATCACTCAGGTCAATCTCAGGCTCTGGCTCAAAACTTGGCCAAACCAAACGACTCACCGCTAGGTTTGTCACGGTGACCAACGGTAACACAGGACTAACCAGCCGCACCGCAATCAACAGTGGTGGACCTACCAAAATCGATAATTGCCGCGGCGCCAGAACAGCAACGCTCTTGGGCAGCATCTCGCTAAAGAAGATGATGGCTAGCAGGCTGACCGCCGTAAATCCGACAGCCACGGAACTGCCTGCTGATTGACTCTGTTCCAAGCGACTGCCAATGACCGCGGCAAACGCAAAGTAGGTCATGTTGATTAACAGATTCCAAAACAGAATCGCTGACAGCAACCGTTCAGGATCGGCCAACAGCCGAGCGGCAATCCTGCCACCAATCCCTGCCCGCTCAAGCCCCCGCCTACTTCGAGAGTCAAGGGAGAACAACGCAGCTTCGCTACCACTAAACAAGGCGCTGAACAGAATCAGCACAGCCATCGCACACAGCCAAGGTAAAGCGTCCGTTATCCAGCTCAACCTTCGTCTCCGCCCGCTCCACGATCCCGTTCCAGCGAAACATCAAACTCGCTCAACGCTGGTACCATCATTGCTGCCGTAGTGAAAACGTAGCCGACCAGTAAGGCAAAGAATACGTAAAGATGGTCAGTTTGAAGCAAAAATTGAGTGATTGCATAAAACGTCACCAGCGGTAACCCGAAGGATGCGATGAAAATCGCAGACGATGGATTCCGCCAGCCTAGTGACGCAAAGAGTGCCGCTCCACCACCCAAAATCATTACGAGAAACGGAGCTAATTGCAGCTGAAACGCGCCGCGGAAACTGACCATAATGGTCATGCAAATCGCAATGCCTACGCACAGAAAAAACACCGTTCCCAAGCTGGCAAGAATCGCTGACCGACCCGCGACATAATTTAAGCCAGAGTGAATTCCCAACATCGAAACGAAGAGATAAAGCGTTATAGCACCTAAGATCACATAGCACATGTTCTCAATCGTCATCACGCCATTGGTGGCTAAATAGATCACAAGTAAAACTGGCAGCACCATCATCTCTTTGCCAACATACAAAACCCCCAACAGCTTTCCAAACACAAACTCTCTGGGGCTCAAATCGGTGACCAATAGTAAATCCAAAGCCAACCCGTCACGTTCGTTCGTGACCGAGTTAACAGCCAATGCATTAACCAACACCAAGGAAATCACACCCAAAGCAGCTAATGGCAAAGTAGCTGCCGGCAGAGCGCGACCAATACGACCGCCTGGCTCAAACGCAGCCCCACTCTGGACCTGGGAATATAAAACTCCCGCGACAACACAAAAGAACAGCACAAACCCAAATCGAATCAACATTACCTTTCGGCCATAAGCCCAGGTACATACTTCCCGCCACAAGATTGGATTTTCCCAAACACGCCGCGGCGCCCTCGCTTTCCAACTGGTTGGCGTCGCCTCGCTAATCAATTCATCCGAAGTCTCGGGTTCAGGCATCTTCATCCGCACTTCTCGCGAAGGATTCCAGATCCGCACCATCCTGACACCAATCCCCAGTACCACACATGAAAGGCCTATCGCGGTAGCAACAAACCAAGCCACCCCCATGGCGGTTTCACCCGATAAGCTGGCCAGCGGCGAAGCTGCAGCGAACAACGCTCGTGTCGGACTTATCGCCAACGCGAGCGACTCTGGTAAATCAGTGAATCTCTCGGCGATGATCTCTCCCGAGCCAACATACAACAGCAAGAGCAGCACGGTTAATGCGATCGCCTGAAACGTTTTCTCCCTCCACATTCCAATGACTGTTCCGATACTCCCTGCCAAGAAGATCGTCGCTGCGGTCACGACAAAAACGCCAAGAACCTGCTGTGGAGAAACTCCACCGAGTAGCGGGAGGGTCAAAAACAGGGGTAGCGACCCAAGCAACATCGCCATCGGGGTCAGCAGGGTCGCGGTCAGTTTGCCGACGACCACTTCAAATCCTGATAATCTCGTCAATAACAATAAGATCAGAGTTCGCCGGTCTTTCTCCTGAGACACGCTACTAGCGGCGCCCACCGCCGCTAGGGAAGCAAGTACGAGGAGTTGCAGCGGGGCGAGGACGGTAAACATCCATCCCCCAAATCGCGCTGAATCGCTGCTAGTTGTCAGCGAGCGGGAACCGTCAAGCACGAGGTAACCCGTGCACAACAGCAAAAACAGCGAGAGTAGATAGACACCCCTCATCAGGTATGTTCGGGGGCGTTTGGGGACCACCGTCGCTTCGCGAAAAAAGATTGGTCCGAGCATAAATCGGCAGTGGGGGGTATGGCGGGCGTTTCAGTATCGCCCGTCCCCAGGCGGCCTGAACTGGAGCAGAGCAGCTTTGCTAGGATAGCACCACCGTGCTACTCGTTGGAGGGATCCCATCGTAGATCGCGTTACACACGGCATAATCGAAAAAAAACGCCGGTAGCACAAGAATTCTGCAGCCGGGATATCCCTACTTCGCGTAACTACGCATCTCAGGATGTTAGGGTTTCCCAGTCGGGGTGGTTTGCCCCTTTTTGATTCAAGGTTTGCCCATTTAAGACGCTATACGAGTTAGCTATGTCGATCATTTTCCGAGCCGTGCTTGATTTTTTTCATGAAGAAGACGGCACTACAGCCGTTGAATACGCCGTCATGTTGGCTCTCATCATCGCTGTATGCATTGGCTCAGCCACCGTGCTTGCCGGCGCCACCGCAGACAGCTTCAACACATCAGCCAATGCAATCGTTGGTGCCTTCGCCAATTGATTTCCCTTAGCCTGATGTTCGAGAAGGGGGGTTCAGGGTGCGAAATCAAGCACAGGCTTGCTGCGTCAACAATTACTCGTCGACCAAAACGTGCAGGGTTCGTTATTGCAGCGGACAGCTTTGTACAGTGCCGCTAGCGTGAGTTATTTCTTCATTATCCTGATTTTCAGGGAGTGGATTTCCAGTCCCTCGGTCAGCTTTTGGGAGGCAGTCTTCTCCAGCCTCGGCGAATCGACCTATTGATCGCCCGGATTCATGCTCCTAATACTGATCGTCGCTTGTGATCTGCGCAAGCTAACCGATCGATTCGCTGGCCCCTTCTTTCGTCTGCGTCGCGAAATGCAACGTCTTGCCCGTGCTGAAAGCGAGACGTCAAACCGATTTCGAGAGGGTGATTTCTGGGTTGAGATTACTGATGACTTCAATTCGGTGCGTGAGGAACTCCTGCGGCTTCGAAAGTTCCACGCGGAGCACAGCAGAATGCCAAAACAAGCAGCATTTCGGCAGAATCAGGCATCTGATCTCACTAAGTCTAACCAAGCTTGATGCCGTAGTTTGAGAGAGTAGAGCTCTGTACGTAAACTGTCTTGAAAACCAGACAGGGAGTTAACCAGACTAGTCAATCGAAAGTGGTGTCGATTTAATACTGTTCTCGACTAAAATTTGGTTTTGCAACCGAATCTTATTCGTTGCCCTTCTGGGCATTGAATTTCAGCCAAGAACATATCGCCGAGATATCGACGTGAAGTTGCTGTTTCAATCTATCGCCGAGGGCAGCTGTATCCTCAATCTCGATGCTCGTGATATGCGGGACATCGTTGAGGCGGCTGTAGGATTCTTAGTGCAAACGGGCCGTTTGCAGGAACACTTGAGAGATCAGGTGGTCGAAGGGATTCTCGAGCGAGAGAAATCTGTTCCAACAGCGATCGGGCATGCCTGCGCCGTACCACACCTATACGACGAAGCAATCTCCCAGCCTGCCATGGTCTTCGTGAGGCTGCATCACGGCGTCAACCTAGGCGCACCGGACGGCATTGCCACCAGATTCGTGTTTCTCCTAATTGGCTCCAATGAGCAGACGCCACAACACCTGGATACGTTGTCATCAATTGCAAGACTGATGTCTGACAACGTCTTTCATTTCGAAGCAACGTATGCAAAGACGCAACAAGATGTGCTCAATGCCATTGAACGGCACGTCAATCGCAACGTGCTCGCGGCACCTCCCAAACCACAACCCGTCAGCGAAGGGCTAAAAACTAGCCGGCGACCGTTTGCCGGTATCAAAGCAGACATCCGTCGCAGGGCACCGCACTATCTGAGTGATTTTCGTGAGGGGCTGCGTGCCAAATGCTTAGCATCGATTGTGTTCATGTTCTTTGCCTGCCTCGCGCCCGCAGTCACGTTCGGGGGGATCATGGGGCAAGCTACTGGCCAAGCGATCGGCCCCTCCGAAATGCTGATCTCTACGGCTGTCTGCGGTCTGGTCTACGCTGTTTTGGCCGGTCAACCGCTCATCATTCTGGGTGGGATCGGTCCATTACTGATTTTCACTATTATCCTATATCGACTCACTCTCGACATGGGATATGCAAACCAATTCCTCGGTATCTACGGCTGGGTAGGGCTCTGGACCGCTGCGCTTACTTTCTTGCTCGCGGTAACCAACGCCAGCAACCTGATGCGATACTTTACGCGGTTCACAGATGAAATTTTCTCCGCTTTGATGTCTTTGATTTTCATTTACAAAGCGATTCAAGGGTTGGTGATCACTTTCCAGGAAGGCGGGGATACGGGATCAGCCGAAAAAGGGCTACTTGCGTTGGTCTTGGCAGTCGGAACGTTCTACATCGCGATGACGTTGGCCGGCTTTCGCCGCAGTCGATACCTCTCACCATGGATGCGAGAATTCTTAGCCGACTTCGGTCCCTCCATCGCATTAGGGTGCATGATTGCCGTCGCTTGGTGGTTGGGGGACGCCTCCACTTTGGATACCCTGCAACTGGGTGAGCAAGCGGCCGATGGCTCCTCGAGATCATGGTTCGTCGACCTCGCAGGCGTCCCGCATTGGATCAAATTTGCCGCCATCGGTCCCGCAGCACTCGCGGCTGTACTGATTTTCCTTTCACAGAATATCACCACTCGTCTAGTCAACAGCCCTGGAAATCGATTGACCAAAGGAGAGTCGTACCATCTGGATCTCGCCGTGGTCGGTGGACTAATCGGTGTCTGCTCGCTGTTCGGCTGGCCCTGGATGGTCGCAGCGACCGTGCGTTCTCTCGCCCATCTGCGCTCGCTGGCAATCGTCGAAGAAAAAACGTCCGGCAACCAAGGCAGTAATGAGATCATTCACGTCCTTGAGAATCGGATTACCGCGATTGCCATTCATTTGTTAATCGGCGCAACGTTGCTGGTATTAAATCTGCTGAATTACGTTCCAATGGCTGCGCTGTATGGCATTTTCTTATTCATGGGCTTTGCATCGCTCCGAGGCGTCCAGTTCATTGACCGACTGGGCTACTGGTTAATGGATTCGTCGCTATACCCAATCAATCACTACACGCGGCGAGTGCCTACACGCACGATTCACCTGTACACATTCGTTCAATTCATCTGCCTGATCGTCCTGTGTGTCATCAATGTAAGCCCTTATGAACCGGTTCGAATCCTGTTCCCAATCTTCATCGCGCTGTTAGTACCTGTGCGATTCCTGTTGGGACGTTTTTTTGATCAGGACCACCTGGCCTTCTTGGAAGCGGACGAGGAACCAGAAGACGAAGAACTCCACTGGGTCTAAACGCAACTGGTTCTAGAAGCAACGTGTTCGATTTTATCGCTTGACGAAATCGATACTGATCCCGGAATGCGGTCATTTCAGGGCTCTTCTTCAACGGAGAGCAATCAGCTAGACCGTGATTCAATCTTCACCCCTTCAATCCGGCTCCTTCAGCGTTAGCCAATCAACCAAGTGTGGTAGGAAGTCAGATCAGCAAAACGAATGACAACCCAACCTGCGTCAGTGGCTACATCAAGTAGAAGGGGTTGTTATTCGCATTCGCATTATCATCACCATCATCACGCGGGCCAATCTCATCCCAACTGACCGATTCCATGATTTGGTCAATTTGTTCCGGCATGCCGATAATCTTCTTCGTCACCGGCGGCAAAGAAACAATCTCCAAGGGTGACTGCGACAGTTCTAAACCGAAGTCTGGCGTGCTCACCGTGATCAATTCTCCCTCCGCCTGAACCACTCGCCGAGCGAGTTCGTTGATCACGAGCAGCGGATCACGGGCAGTCAATAAGCCGTCACCGCTGGTGTCAAAGAATGCACCGCCAAACTGCGAAAGTGATTCGAGGGCTGGCAACGCCACATCCGGCATTCTCGCAAGTTGATTGATCGCGAACAAAGCATCATTAGCAGTCACTTTACCGTTATAGTTCACATCCCACTTGCTTAAAGCATTTTGCCACGGCTGATCAGAAATCACATGAACCCGTTGCTCACCGGCTTGAATCACCTGTGCAAATTCCATCCCGTACATGATGGGATCTTCAGCAAAGGCTGTCCCGTTAAAGACAAGGTCTTGATCACGCGTTAACCGCAGCACGGGGACATCCCCAGACGGGATCAAATCTCCCAATCTTTCGAGATCCAAAACGATCTCAACCCCAGCCTCACTGGCGATCCCATACTCCTCAAAGCTATCGACTCGACCGGTCAACAAATCAACAAAATCGGTCGGCTGATCGAGATTAAGCCATAGTTGATCAAAACCACTTCCGCCACTCAGCCGTGTGAAGCTCGTTCCCCGAATCCAAACGCGATCGTCACCTCCAGCCGCGTCGAACTCAACCGCCCCAGTCGTATCCACCAACTGCCCCAACTCAAAATCTTGCGACAGCAAATTGGCAACCACTTGCAATCCGTCTGAGTGGCTGGCCTGTCGCAGCAGCACCCCGCTATCAACATCAAGCAACAAGACTGACTCATCATCCTCGATCATCCGCAGGGTGGCCGGTTGTTCATCCTCCACCTGCACAACAACAACTTGTTCACTGGCTTCAGAAAATAAAGAGTCGGACGCTTGAGCATCCACATTCAAGCGTACGGAAACATCTTTGGGATCGATCAACAGGTCCGGCACACCGACAACAGCAACGGTCTGAATTTGGTTCCAATTCAGCGGTGTGAAAACGATTCGATCGTCGACAATCTCGATGTCGCTCGATTCAAAGCTGACTTCCACGACTACGTCAGATAAGGGCTTAGAGGCGAGAGAAACACCAAAATGATCCTCACCCAACAATTCCCCCACGATGACCGTGCCAGCATCTTCACTCAGTCGAATAGCGGCAACTTCGTTATCAGCAATTCTCAATTCAATTGGTTCGGCGACAAACCCAAGAGCAGATACACCAAGCTGCACAAGTCGATCCCCCTCGAGCACCATGTTGTCCTGGACACCAACTGGGACCGTGACGGATTTCTCGCCCACCCCGAATGTCGCTCTCTCGGGAATCACAATGTCACCGTCCGTCGCGGAAAGTTCCACCACGATCGACTCAGACAAATCCAATGTATTTCGCTGCAAGACCAACTGGGCGGCTGCACTGCCACCCGATTCACCAATCACTGAACTTGAAAGCGATGAAAAGATGGTCGGAACTTCGTCATCGATCACCGTGAGATTCACAGACGACCCGATGTAACGATCGGCATTCGCTTCAACCTCGATCTGCTGATCACCATCAGCAAATAGATCGTCGATAACGTTGATCGAAAACACCGCCTGATCTTCTGAGGCGGGAATCACGACTGAACCAGGTAATGTCACCTGCCCGGTCGAATCCGTCGTGAGAAACACTTCAACAGGCTCACTTAAATCATCTTTTGTTCGAGTAATCGTGGCCGTTGCAACTTGGAATCCAGTCGCCGACTCGTTCAGCAACTGACGATTTATCGATAGTGATAGCTCGGGTGGCACATCCTCATTAAGCACCAGCAAATCGACCGTCTCACTTGCAAAGCCGCTGGCATTTGCAGAAACAGAAACCACTCGATCCTCATCAACAATGTCATTGTCACTGGCGGAAAACTCAATCACGACCGAGCGAGCCCCAACAGGGATCACCACCTGAGGCACGACGAGTTGCCCCGCCGGTTCTACCTCGATAGAGACTGACTGTGATTCGGACAAGTCAGCCACATTACGATGCACTACCGCTTGCCCCAAGCCTCCCTCAAACAACGAATCTGTGTTGAGGGTAAGGCTCAGTTGTTGCTGATCATCATCGGTCACCAAAATTGATTCACTAGAGGAATCAAAACCCTCAGTATTCGCAACAATCTCAACCGTTTTACCCCCATCAACCAATGCGTCATCAACAATCGTCAAGGGAACGTTGATACTGGAAGCTCCCTGCGGAATGATGACCGAATCTGGCAGTTGCAACTCTGACCGATCTGAGGTTGTTAGCTGGACATCGACAGGTAGGCTGACATCCACCGTGTTGCGACTCACCGTCACCTGCTTTGGTGGTCGCGGATCAGCAAAGGAAAATCGATCAGCGGCAAAATAGGCGGGCGTGTTCATCCCAAACTGCCCAACATCAGAGGATGTCAGCGAAAAAGTCAACTCGACCGCATCTCCCAACGACGACACATCAACCGTTGTCCACTGATCGACAATGTAATCGAGCTGGTTGTTTTCCGATCGATAATCAGCCAAATAGAAGTCAACTGTCCCCTGCGATTGCCCCGCGGAATCGAGTCCCTCAATTGTCAACAAAAAGAAATCAGGGTCGTTGCCGGTCTCCCCCCCAAATTTCTTTGCAAAATCATCTCCCTGCTGCATCGAAAGCGCCGCGTAGGTCGTATTGGCGATATCAATCGTCTCAAAGGCACCCTGAATCATGGGATTCCGGGTCACACGTGGTGTCGAAAACGTTGCGGCAACAGCGTAGGTGTCCGACCCCAGCGAACCACGCCCAGGCGAAAGACCGTCACCTTGCACGAACGCGCTGTACTGATTGGTAAACCCGGGCGTCGTCGTGTCTGTGGTTTTGGAATAAGCCCAACCAGACCAACTACCCCAAGTCGAGTTATATTCGTTGCTAAAAGTTAGGCCGTCGCTGACAAAACCACCAGCTTCGTCGGAACCGTTGTAAAAAGACTCCGCCGCAAGACGACGCCCCAAATCCTCAAGTCGCACATTCCTCGCGCCATCTGATTCATCCACTGCAAGAACTTCTACGGCCACCGACAGTGCCGGCGAATCGTTCTCAACAACAGAGATTGATTCACTATCACCCAGATAAGATCCAGCAGAAACAGAAACAGAAGCGGTTGCGGAATCTCGATAGAGATCATCCTCTACGCCAGTCACCAGAAATTCAGCAGAGGCCTGGCCGACGGGAACCGTGATGGTCCCGGGTAATGAAACCAGTGATGTATCGGAAGATGCCAACGAAACAACAAGCGGCCGACTTTGATCCGCATCATTCCTTGTTACGATCGCAGTGGCGACATGACCTTCATCAACGCTCGAAGGAAGTGTTAGCTCAAGCGTTTGAGTTTCATCGTCCTCGACCACGAGGGTTTTTGAAGAGCCAGTCCATTCGACGACGGATGCTTCGATAAGCACGGCTCGCGTTCCCTGAAATAAGTCGTCGTCGGAAACATCGACGGTGAACTCCGCGTAACGATCTCCAGCTGCAATGGTGACCGATGCCGGCACGCTTACCAGATCTGAATCTGATGGAACGATTGACACGGTGACTGCGTTGGCAGTGTCAGCATCTGGTCGACTAACCCGTGCGGTTGTCGCTGAGTCGCCGTCGCTTTCAAGAACATTAGAATCCGCGAGATCGAATGGAAGCACTTGCTCTGTCAGAACAATGTCATCGATGGCAAAGTAAGCTGGTGTATTGATGCCAAAATCCCCTACATCCGAGGATGAAAGTTTGAACTCGATAGATTCAGCATTCGAAATCGGACTCAAATCAACTTCGATCCATTCATCAAGGATGTAATCATCGGCGTTGTCCACGAATCGGTAATCAGCGAGATAAACTTCAACTGAATCAATTGGAGCCCCGCCGAAATCTTTGCCGGTTATTTCAAGCAAGAAAAAATCTGGATCATCCCCAGTTTCTCCACCAAATGCTTTGGCGAAATCATCGCCATCACGCATGGACAAAGCAGCATACGTGGTATTCGCGACTTTGATTGATTCTAACAGGCGGGCATCCCCGGCCTGCCGCCGAATGGTCGGCGGATCAAAACCACCGCTCTGATCCATGAAACCCACACCAAACGTCTTTGACCCGTCAGCGCCACCCCCAGCAAACGAGCTGAGATCATTCTGGAAACCGGGGGTCACCACGTCGGTTTGATTGCTATAGGCAAATTGATTCCAGGAACCGTAGGTCAGCGAATTCGCGTTATTGAATGACAAGGAACCGCTTGTAAATTCACCGACCACGACGTCATCACCGTACGGCCCAACTATCAACGTTCCGCCTTCAACTGGGCCGATAAAGCCGGATCCGTCAGACAGAGAGGAACCAAGATCTTCAAAACCGACGATCTCACGGACCGATTGATCCGCATGAATCACCCCGATTGCGTCCAAGTCGAATCCAGCGCTACCCTCGGTAGGAAACGGATCGTAGATAGGATCCCCACTTGCATCAGTCGCACCACCGTCACCAACGACATCGACCAAACGTACGTGACTAACACGAGTCAAATCCAAATCTGGGTCAATTCCCTCTAAGCGCCCCAAGTCGAAAGGCGTCCCAAAACCCGCCCGATATTTGCCAGCTAACTGATCGATATCCGATGGGTCGACCGAACCAAAAGGCCCCACCGGCTCAGCGGTTAGTGAATCACTCGGAAAACGTATAAAGTCAACGCCATTCGAAGAGACTTCGACATGCGCAAGTTCCAAAAACGTATCGCTGAAGCTGTTTTCAAAAACCGCGAAGTCGAATCCCAACCCATCACGAATCGGCGCGTCGAACCCAAGCGTCACCATGCCACCACGTCCGAGGGAAACCGTGTCGAATGCGGTTCCCTCGGCTGGGCCCAAGGCGCGGGAGGAAACCTGAAATTCCAGATCAACATTGGTACCCGGATCGTACCGCACCACCTTGGACGCCCAGCCAACAATTGACGGATCATTCATCGCGATCGCCGTTGATCCTGACTGATCAGCTGCCGGCGCGTAGGGTCCTGCCAACATCCGCCGATCTTCTAGGCGCTCAGCCAGCAACCGACGCTTACCGTACTTTGATTTAGACCGTTGGTTCATCAAAAAAAATCCCTAGCGTGAAGAGTCGAGCTGAGCAATGATTTCGTTGCCATTACGCGTACAAAGCGCAGCGAGCAATTTGAGGTTCATATTTTCATCCATGAACTTCACCGACCCGTCAGCGAACAATCCATTCGCGCCGGCGGGATGAAAACTGCGAATGTCGTTTTCGAATTTTGGTGCGCGATTGATCGAGAATGCCTGATCAAAAAGATTACGTCCATTGATCCATTGTCCATCGGGAAAATCGGCATCCTCCGACACCATCAAGGTCGTTGCTGTTCCATCGGTGATGTCTCGAAACCGAATCGATTGATCATGGACGAACACACCTCTTGGAGGATTGTTACGACTCACTATTCGCTCACCATAAATACCGCCATAGTCAGTTGCTCCGTACCTGCGTTGCAGAGGCGACAATCTTGGTGTGCTGGGACACAGATAAGTTTCGATTGGAACCGCGCCCGCCTCCGCATTGCGGGCGTGGTCAAAAGGGTACTCAAAGTCGACACGAACATAGGTCGACGATTCATCTAAAAATGGCAGCACGAACGCGGACCAAGCCAACTGTTTCCCATTTCTAAACTGCGGGCGAACTTCGATCGCGCCCGGAGGGAACCGCCGGAAAGCAGCATGGTAGTTGTGCAACGCCAAGCCAATTTGCCGCAAATTGTTTTGACATTGCATGCGTTGCGCGGCTTCTCTCACTGCCTGCACCGCCGGCAGCAACAATGCAATTAGGATTCCAATGATCGCCAAAACCACCAACAACTCGACCAATGTAAAACCGCTCGACCGACACGTCACGATTCGCGCATGCACACTTGTTCGCGAAAAACGCATGATGACGGAATACCTCCCGGCGCACTCGATAACGAGGCGACAACGGCGACAACGGTTAAGTGACAGTCAGAGCATCCGCGGAATAACCGCACGCCGAATCCTGCACGGCTCTGCTCTCGACACGAACCTCGCCCAAGAAGGTCTCATCGTGTCCAACAAACGGTAGGTCTTCTGACTTTCGATCGAACCGCCTCTCCGCCTTCTCGAACGGCAGTCGCTCGATGGCAAAAAGATGAATTAGCGGCGGAAAGCACACAGTGCCTTCCAATCGATTACAGCGGCCGGGCCGTCCCGGAATTTCACCGGTGTTCCCTGTACACGCAACGGAGAAAATTCCGCAGCGTCACCATTTGTTGTTGGCAAGAAATCTAACTCTCGACTCGCAGGGTGTCAAACGCCCTGATAAGGTTGCGTCATTCGGTCATCCGTATAACAGCAGCAGAGGCCCCATGCGTTGCATTCTGGTCATTCCCGCCCGATTGGCGTCCACCCGCCTTCCCGAAAAATTACTCCGGCGAGTCGGTGGAAAAAGCGTTCTACAACACACTTATGAAGCAGCCTGCGCGGCGACAATCACCGATGAGGTCGTCCTCGCAGTCGACCACGACCGATTGGCCGATGAAGTCAGCTCATTTGGTGGTCGATGGATTATGACCCAGGCAGACTGCCCCAGCGGTACCGACCGGATCGCCGAGGTCGCTGACACAATCGACGATGCTCAGGTATTCATTAATGTCCAGGGCGACGAACCCGAAATTGACCCCGCGATCATCGATTCCGTCGGACAACTCTTGCTCGATCATCCGGAAGCTGATGTTGCGACCGCCGCCGTCCCTATCCGAAATTTAACGCAACTAGACGATCCCAATTGTGTCAAAATTGCGATGGCAGCCGAGCAGGGCAGGGCAGTGTACTTTAGCCGAGCCAGCATTCCTTTTCGAAGAGACGGAATTGATGAGCACACGCTCAAAGCCGAGCCCCCGCTACATTGGCATCATCTAGGCCTTTACGCCTATCGCCGCGAATTCCTCCGCTGGTTCTCTACCCAACCCCCAAGCCGACTTGAGCAAACGGAGAAACTGGAGCAACTTCGCGCGATCGAGGCCGGCAAAACCATCTTGGTCGCGCGGGCCACCACCGCCACGCCTGGCATCGATACTGAGCAAGACCTGCAGGCGTTTGCCCAACGCTTGGAATCGAGTTGACCCGAGCCTGTCTTCCTTTCCGACGAGTCATCAACGATAGGTTTTTGCGTCCTGCCGCGATCGCCTGATCACCACTGTCTCAGGGATTAAGAGAACAGTTCCAAGGCTTCATAATCTCCGCCAAGCACGGGAGAGGAATCTGCTTCTAGCCAGTCCTCAATAACTGCCGCGTACACCTGCCGAAAGTCTGTGTGATACTTGAGGTCCCCCTGGTCCAAATCCGTCAGGCTGGGATGACGACCAACCAATCCCGCTTTCACCGCGGCGCCGGCCAGCAAGACAGGGCCAGCAGTTCCGTGGTCGGTACCTTCACTTGCATTTTCAGCGACGCGGCGCCCAAATTCGCTGAAACACATCACCATCAGACGATCGCCGTCCCCATGCGCACTCACGTCACTCACCAGGCAACCGACGGCCTCGCTAACCTCACGTAACAAAGCCGCATGGGCATCTGGTTGATTGGCATGAGTATCAAATCCATCGATACGTACGTAGTAGACTCGCGTCTGAAGACCTCCTGCAATTAGCTTTGCGACGGTCGCCATCTTCTCACCGAGCCCCGATGCCGGATATGGCTTTGACGGTTGATACATCGTCCCGGATGATTCCATTCGACGGCTCGATGTAATCGCATTGCTCGTACTCGCCTGGACGAACCCCAATAAATCGTTGCCACTCCGATCCCCATCGCTTTCCAGAAGTTGATCGAGCGCTTCGCGAAAACGAGGACTCTCACCACCTCGCAATCGGAACTGTGAGAGTGACCGAATCGATGGCACACGCACATCGCGCGACATCAATGCGAACGGCTGCTTGTCGAATCCAAGATGGAGGGCTGCTGGATCATTCGATTCAGCCGCACCCGATTGCTCTAAATAGCGACCCAGCCATCCATCCTGTCGCACCTCACCCTTCCGTTGACAGGAGTGCCAAATATCCATCGATTCAAAGTGCGAACGATTTGGTTGTTCGTAGCCAACACCCTGAACAACAGCAAATTGCCCCTGTTCTAGCAAGTCGGCGAAACTGCGGCACGATGGATGCAAACCAATCTCGGAGTTAATCTTCAGCACCGAATCACCATCAATTGCCAATTGAGGCCGGGCCTTTGTGTAGCCCGGATCACGGTGAGGAACAATTGTGTTCAAACCATCGTTGCCACCCGCCATCTCCACAACCACCAGGATCCGATCATTGCGAGGCGTTTGAGCGACTGCTTGACAGAGGATTCCAGGAGCGGTCATCGAAAACGTCATTACAGCTGATGCGGCAGCACCTCGTTTCAGAAACTCTCGACGCGACTCTAATTGAAACAATGAGTGATTGTTCATGCCAATTGAAACTCCGGAATCGTGCACAGTAGATGAACGGCATCGCGCAAACGATTCTCTTTAGCTCCCGGCGAATCGGCGAGCTGAGCAATCTTTTGCCGAGCAGTATCGGGGAGGGGCACGGCGAACAAAACCGTTTCCAAATAAGCCACAACCTCACCCATCGACCGAGCGCCTTGCGAGGTCAAGTGTTGCTCAAGGCCCTGCTTACCGAAACGCGTCTTATCGTCTCCCAACAAGTTTCGGATCAGGTTGGAACGCCCCAGCAACGTTGATGAATTAATCCACGTACGACCACCGTCCCACCCTTTAACGCTGGGCGGAAAGTAAAGCCCTTGCCCGAGTTGCTGCAACGTCGTCGCTAATCGAAATGCATCAGTCGATCCATTCAATGTCCGCAAAAACCCAATGGCAACCTCCACCGGCGAACGAACTTTGCGACCACGAACTGACATTGAGAAAAACAGGTTACTCCCCAAGATACGCTGCACCGTTGGCGCGATTCGCATGCCATCCTCACGAAGTTTATCAGCGAGAGGTTCGATCAAATCATCGGGAGCTCGCGGTTCGTCCAACACCAGAAACCGCACAAGCTTACGCGTAATAAAACGAGCAGTCTGATGCTGCGAAACGACGGTCGCGACCCCATCTTCGCCGCTTAACTCACCGGTCCTTCCCAGCACAGTTTTTTCACCCGTATCTTGCTGATAGCGATTGATTCGAAATTTCTCCCGCTTGATTTCCCACCCAGTGAAGCACCTCGCTAATTCACGAATATCCTGTTCGGTGTAATTGCCTTCACCAAGGCAAAACAGCTCCATGATTTCCCGCGCATAATTTTCATTAGGATGCGTTTTACGATTCGTCGCCGAATCGAGATAAAGCAACATTGCTGGGTCACGAGAAATTTCTAACGCAAGCTGCGAAAAATCTCCCAAAGCGTACTCGCGCAACAACTCGTTCTGCTGTTGCATCAATTTAGAATCTTCGACCTTTGCCGCACTCGTGGCAAAGTGACCATGCCAAAACAATGTCATCTTTTCCAGCAATGGCGCAGGCGTGTTTAGCATGCGATAAATCCACTGCGCCGCCAAACGCTGCGGGCCTCCCGATGCCAAGGAGGCACGTACCAAGGAAGCCATTTCACGCTGAAAGGACTCTGGTTCCTGAGCAGCAACCAATTCCGCCACAACATCTTGCGGATTGCGGGCCATCAATTGGCGAAGCTCCTCACCAGTCGCCCCAAAACCAGCTCGTCGCATCAGGTGAGCGGCGGCACCCATGTCCCAGGGTGTCTCCGCCGTTGCCAGAAATGGCTCCCATGCCCAATTGGGATCAACTTGCTCAACTGGCTTCATCATGGTGCAACTCGCACTTGCAATTCAGCCTCCAGCAGATCGTCTGAGGGCGTCAGCCGAATGGACATCGCTTCAAAGTACCCGACCACCTGCACTAACAAACCGATCACGGCCTCCGCCTCCTCGCGACTGTTTCCGTCCTCCAGCATGTTCTGTGACACCAATTGCTCGCGATTATCAGAGAGCACTTCCTGCAGCACATTGGCATGCAAGATGCCATTGGTATTGTCGGCAGTTGCTGACGGTCCATCCGATTTGGCCTGCACCAATTCACGCGCCAACGAAGCCGAACTCGCAATGACGAAGCGATCACCAGAAAAACCAATACTTGGCGAGAAATTAAAGATCAGCTCCGCATCCGTTGACTCTTCCTCACCGGCCTCGGGTACAAAACTAGAAGTGACTAATTCGGCGTTTTGATCGAGCTTCTCCATATCGAGCTCTAGCTGATTCTGCCCATTCATCGCTCCGACCACATTCAAAAACCCAATCAGACTCTGGAAAATACGACGTAATTCACGAGTCATCTTCTCAGGTTGCTTCAATTGAAACACAGCCCCTAGGGCAGGTAATTTTAGTGTCGGTCGCGGCAACAGCTGGGAAAAATCTTGTCGCGTCGCCAACACGGCAACCTCCGATTCGAACGAACCCAAGATCTCCTCGCCAAAATCACGACCGGCAAACAACGTTCCGAGGTTGGCATCTGCCTGGGCAAATCCGTCGTTAACGTCTGCATTAAAGAGGTCACCAGCCCGCAGCCACATTTCCGAGAAATCACGGAAAGTACTCATTTCGAATAGCGTTTCCTCGATTTCGGGGACCGCCGGGCCACGACCAGTCGCGTCAACGCCGAAGTAGTATTCGCGGTACTCCGGCACCCAGTCTGCTTTGAAGGGGGTGCCCAGAGAGAGCGAAACTGCCTCTGCATTCCCCTTGAGGGCGGCGGTCGCATAAGCAGATTTGGCCAAAACGCTCTGAATGCCGCCCACCAACAATTCCAAAACAGGGTTGTTGATTCGATCCTCGAATGGCTTTCGTGCAGCAGCCCGCAAAACCTCAACGTCCGCAAATGCCCACGCCAAAGCGTCGGTTGGACGTGTCTGCCAGGCCGAATCAAATCGCGGATTATCCAGCAGTGAGGCTCCCTGATCGAGCTTGCGATCGATCACCTCCCGGCCCAAATCAGGCTGATTGGTGATGATCATGCGATCATCAGAAACTCCATACAACACATTTTGGATCTTATAGACCGGAATGCCTCGATACTCTGACTCACGAATTTGATCGGCATTCGGAGTCAATTTGGCAAATTCGAGCAGCTTTTCGCTGAATAACTTCATCGACGCAGCATCTTTTCCGTGAACGATCGCCACCGGAGAGTTCGTGGTGACGTCAAAGGCGACTGTCACCCGATTGGCGAGAAATGCCTCGACCGCTTCCCGCCAAGACATCTGAAGTTGGGTTTCGACCATCGCTCGGCCAAAAAGAAAACTCTTGTAGCCAGGTGATTGAATCGCCGATTGGTAGGGCTCCAAAGCCTCGATTTTTTGCTTTAGCGGGTGGTCGAAAACTAGCGAGATGAGCGCCGTCGGATCGGTCAATTCGGCATAAAGCACCGTTGTCGGCGGCAGCAGAGCGACATCCACCGAATCCCTGGTGACGGCCTCCCTCTTGGCCACCTCCGATACGCCATCCTCCGACGCCTGGGCATCGCCCCTGATGGAAAAACCTCCTCCAGCGTGCACGAGCAAGAAAATAACAAACAGTAGTCGCGACATGTCAAAATGCTCCGGCGGCCGAGGGATTCCACAAGCTCAGGGTCGGTCAAGGTCCAATCAGTTTACCTACCTTGGACCACTAGGGTTTCAAATCCTCGAACCGATCTGGGATGTCTTCCGAAATGGATTCACCGTGGTATGATCCTTTTCCATGACGAAACACATTTTTGTAACGGGCGGCGTGGTGAGTTCACTCGGCAAGGGGCTTACTAGCGCCTCGATCGGGATGCTTCTGGAACAGCGGGGCTTACGAGTCCGGATGCAAAAGCTGGATCCCTACATCAATGTCGATCCCGGCACGATGAGCCCTTACCAGCACGGTGAAGTCTATGTGCTCGATGACGGCAGCGAAACGGATCTCGACCTCGGTCACTACGAGCGTTTCACGTCCGGACGCCTGACCCGCGATTGCAATTACACGACGGGCCAGATCTATCTGTCGGTGATTGAAAAAGAACGGAAGGGCCAATTCTTGGGCAAAACAGTCCAAGTCATCCCCCACATCACCAACGAGATCAAATCGGTGATCAGCCGCATGGGCGGCGATGATGTCGATGTCGTGATCACGGAAATCGGCGGCACCGTCGGTGATATCGAAAGCCTGCCTTTCTTAGAAGCGATTCGGCAATTTTCTCTTGATGCCGGACGTGAAAATTGCCTGTACATGCCCCTCACTTTAGTGCCCTACCTGAAAGCCGCCGACGAACTGAAAACCAAGCCAACACAGCATTCAGTCGGTCAACTGCGGGAAATTGGTATCCAGCCTGATGTGCTTGTTTGCCGTTGCGAACACTCGATAAGTCGTGAAGATCGTGAAAAAATTGCCCTATTCTGCAACGTACCTGTCGAAGCAGTCATCGAAGAGAAGGATAAGGATTTCTCGATCTACGAGGTGCCACTGTCACTCGTTGATAACAAACTTGATCAATTGGTCGTCGACAAATTGAATCTCACTAGTGCAAGAAATCTGGAAATCAGTGCCTGGAACGATCTGCTGCACCGCCTCCGAAATCCCCATCACGAAGTCTCGATCGCGGTCGTCGGCAAATATGCCGAGCACAAGGATGCTTATAAGTCAATTTATGAAGCAATCGATCATGCGGGAATCCATCATCAAGCCCAAATCCGAATCGGACGAATTCAAAGTGCCGATATCGAACGAGAAGGAGCCGAACGCCTACTCAGCGGTTACGACGGAGTACTTGTGCCGGGTGGCTTCGGCGAGCGTGGCATCGAGGGAAAAGTTCAGGCCATCCGATTCGCACGTGAACGAGGCATACCATTTCTCGGCATCTGCCTGGGTATGCAGTGTGCCGTGATCGAGTACGGGCGGAACGTCATGAAGCTCGATAACGCCCACTCGAGCGAGTTTGACAAAGACACACAACATCCCGTCATTTGCTTACTCGATGAGCAGCAAAATGTGACTCAAATGGGCGGCACCATGCGACTGGGAAGCCAGCCAGCACGTCTCGATCGCCACAGCTTGGCAGGAAAAGCATACGATGCCGACACCGTGGACGAACGACATCGGCACCGTTACGAGTTCAATAATCAGTATCGTCAACAATTCGAAGCCAATGGAATGCGGTTCGCCGGCACCAGCCCCGATGGCGGATTAGTCGAAATCGTCGAAGTCCCTGACCACCCCTGGTTTGTCGCAGTACAATTTCACCCCGAATTTAAGAGCAAACCGCTCAAAAGCCATCCATTGTTCGCAGGATTTGTCGGCGCCACAATCAATCGACGCACCCGGCGCAGCAACGAGTCGACAAAACAACCTCCCCAGGAGCAGATTTCATGAGCGAAGCGGAAAAAGAGCCCAAGATCATCGTGGACTCCGACTGGAAAGAACAAGTCGCAAAGGAAAAGGAAGCTGCCGAGATGGATAACGAATCCGTCCAGAGCGAAGCCGCTGAAGATCTCGCCGAAACTAACGATGCTGCCCCCATTACTGCGGCTGATGAACCAACGGAGGCGGAGTTACCACAGTTACCTCCTGCATCGTTCGAAATGCTCGTATCGATGCTTTTCACACAAGCGATGGCTGCCTTAGGACAAGTACCAAACCCAGCCAACGGCGAATCCACTGTGGATAAACGCTATGCAAAACACTGTATCGACACACTCGAAATACTCGTGGAAAAGACCAAAGGCAATCTTAACGAGACAGAATCAAAGATGATCGACGAGGCGTTGCATGCCCTTCGCATGACCTATGTCAACACGAAACAACCTTAGCAACCATGTTCCCGAGGAGGCATGATTCCTCAACAGCAACGACAGTTGAGGACTGACCTCGAAACGGAGCCGTCACTTGACTCAGGAACCGCGAGTCGATGCAGCGACGGAGTCGATGATTGCGTCCAAGTCTTTTGTGGGGGCGTAATCGATGGCGGCGCGAATGCGGCTCAGATCGGGCACGCGGCGCCGGATGTCTTCAAATGAATCATCATAGGCATCCGAGTAACTTTGAAACTCGACCACTGACTGAGGATTGACTCTCGCTATCACTCGATTGGCCAATTCCAAAATGGAGACTGGCACGTCGCTTCCAATGTTATAGACCCGCCCTGCCGCTGACGGTGTTTCAACCAAGGTGGCAACCGCTCGAACCACATCATCCACATGTGCAAAGCACCGCACCTGCTTGCCATCGTCATGCACGATCAGTGAATCTCCACGTTGAGCAGCGTCGACAAAGCGAGGCAACACCATCCCGTAGGCTCCGGTTTGGCGAGGACCAACCACATTAAAAAACCGAC
>JARGNK010000268.1 GCA_029213145.1 Rubripirellula sp.
GCCGTATTCATCGGTTGTTAACCCAGCGAGGTTGGACGGTGAATGAGAAACGTGTCCATCGACTTTGGAAGCGAGAACATATGCAAGTCCCGCGAAAACAGCATCGCAAGCGACGATTGCCCGGCGGAAGTGGGAATGGTTGTGTTCGTCACCGTGCCCGATACAAGGACCATGTGTGGTCATACGACTTTGTGACAGACCGGACCGAGGATGGTCGTCAACTTCGGTTGCTGGTAGTGATCGACGAGTTCACGCGAGAATGCTTGGCGATCGAAGTAGGGCGTTCGTTTACCGCTCAAGATGTCGTAGGTGTGTTGCAGTACCTATTCGCCGTACGCGGCACCCCCGAACACATTCACAGTGACAACGGCCCAGAGTTCGTGTCCAAGGTAATTTGCCGTTGGCTGAAAGAAGCCGATGTCAAAACGCTGTTTGTCGCCAAGGGCAGCCCTTGGGAGAACGGCTATGTCGAATCATTCAACGGCACGCTTCGCGATGAGCTACTCAACCGTGAAATATTCCTGAGCTTCGAGGAAGCATGTTGGGTGATTGATCGCTGGCGACTCGACTACAACCATCACCGCATCCACAGTTCATTGGATTATCAAACCCCTGCCGCCTATGCGGCAGGCTGTGTTCTTCCGGCTTCGGCTACGCCTCAGCCTCCAGAACACAGCCGCTTTACCAACCCCAATCCTCTCACTCAACCTGGTGCAAAGACTGGGGGGTAGTCAGAATCTATTCACGTGGAATTGGATAGAGGCGGAAATGCCACTCCAGGCTACGGCTTAAATCACCACCAATTTCCCTAACGGGGCGTTGGCTTTCCGGACTTTTGCGTCCTAAGTTGCCCTCGGCGGGGCGGGTTTCTCTAGCACCTTTCGCGTGATTGGTACTGATGCGTGACTTAGGTCTGCACCTTTGCTATTATTTCATATGATGCTGCGAGGGCAATCATGACAGCGCCAACAAACATAACACCTAGCCCCCACTGCAATTGAACCGACTCGGCCATTAACGCTCCAATCCCACCGAAGGGATTTCCCGCCATCTCACTTCTCATATCCTGCACCATCTCCGACTTGAGATGATTGAATCTAACGACGAGCAGACCTAGCCTACCGAGCGCACCCAGGCCTGGTATTGACAAGTAACGAAACAGTTTTCGGTAGCAAAGCAGCAGCGAAACCATCGAGATCAAAATTATGATTGTTCCATCTCCCTTGCCGTTCGCGAAATAACTTATCCCACCCACCATCGGAAGACTGAGGATGGGACAGAACACGCCTGCAAGTAAAATCAGGGAACCGGCTAACCCCAGAATCATTCTTGGATCGTGATGTTTCGCAATCTGAGGGGCCGAAGCGATAGCCGCAGATGGACCAGGCAACGGCGGTGTCCACAGCGAGTCCTCTAATTGCTCGCTATTCGCTTCATTTTCTTGGCGTTCGATTTCCTCTACCTGTCGCTTCGCTTCGACTTGCTTTGCTTCCCGCCGTCGTGCTGCCGCTTCAAGTTTTGCTTCCTTCCTTGCCATTACCTCAGCATCCCTAGCGGCTTGCTCGGCACTCCTCTGTGCCTCCCTGTCCTACGGCACCTTGGTCGCGACTCCGCCGTGACCGAGGTGCGGGCCTAGGCTAATCGCTGGACAGGCTGGACGGAACGATGACCACACGGAAGCCGAGGATGTTGCTGCGGTCCGCCGGATGGTTACTAACGCGGGCCGACGACCTGCACCGCCCGGCTTTGAAGTACCAACTCCCGCCCCGGTATACCCGCCCCAAGCCAGAAGTAGCACCCTTCGGGTCCGTCACCGCAACGCTCGGATAATCGCCGTACCAATCCTGGCACCACTCCCAAACATTTCCATGCATGTCGTTCAAACCAAATGAATTCGCGAGCTTGGTACCAACCGGATGGGTCTTACGGTCTGAGTTATCCTCGGTCCACGCGTACCTTCCCAATAATGACTCATCGTCACCGAAGCTGTACGTTGTCGTCGTCCCTGCTCGACATGCGAATTCCCACTCTGCTTCCGTAGGTAAGCGGTAAATCCAACCTGCTCGTTTCTCCCGTGGAAGCAATGAAAGACGACGGCAGAATTCGTTAGCATCCATCCATGTCACCGTTTCGACCGGGTTGCGAGAATCCTTGAATTGGCTTGGATTGACACGCATCACCTTCTCGTATTGATCCTGCGTCACTTCATGAACGCCGAGCAGAAATGGAGTGGTGAGTGTGACATCGTGAACAGTTTTTCCCTCACCCATCCTGAATGTCCCTGCCGGTATGACACGGAGCGTCATGCCGATCGAGTTAGTGACTTCAACATCCACCTTAAGATGCTTTGCCCACGCTTCTTGGTGTTTTTTGGCTTGGCCGGAATCGAATGGCGCGACTGCGGGTGCCGGACCACCATTGGCAGGTTCAGGGATGTTTGGTGGTGCAACCGCATCGGACTCGACCTCTTCACCACTTTTCATTGGCGGTGATGCTGCTATTTCTGTGCTAGCCGTGGCAGACGGAACACAGGCGACGCGAAAGCCGCTGCTGCTACTGCGGAACAACGGGCCGCCCCTGCCGCGGTACGCCGACCGGCAATCCACGGCGGTGAAGGCCCAACTGCCGCCACGGAGCACGCGGCTCGCGCCAGATGCACCGATTGGATTCGTCACTGAGCCATCGGGATAATCGCCGTACCAATCCTGGCACCACTCCCAAACATTTCCATGCAGGTCGGATAAACCAAATGGATTCGTGAGCTTGGTAGCTACACGATGAGTTTTAAGATCCGAGCTATCCTTGGACCATGCGTACCTGCTCAATAGGGACTCATCGTCACCAAAACTGTACGTTGTCGTCGTTCCAGCTCGACATACGAATTCCCACTCCGCTTCGGTCGGCAATCGGTAAACCCTCCCCGCACGCTTTTCCCCCGAAAGCGATGATAGACTCCGACAAAACTCACTTGCGTCATTCCAACTTACCTTTTCTACAGGGTTTTGGAGCCCTTTGAATTCACTTGGATTGACACCCATTACCGTTTGGTACTCGGCCTGAGTGACCTCATGAACCCCTAACAGAATTGGTTTGGTGAGCGTGACTTGATGAACGGGTTCCTCATGATTCTGCCCATCCTCACTCCCCATCATGAACGTACCGGGCGGGATTACCCGCAACTTCATCCCGATGGAGTTGGTGACTTCCACATCCAACCCAAGATGCGCTGCCCAGGCTTCTTGATGTGCTTTCGCTTGCTTTGAATCGAACGGTACGATCGCTGGAGCTGGTGTTGTGGTTGCATCCGATCGTTCGCTTGATACCACAACCGTTTCCGTGGATGCTTCTTCTGTTGCTGGTGGTGAAGTCGTTTCAGGATTAATCTGCGCTTCCGTTGCATCAACTGATTCTTGGTCCATTGCCTCGGCATTACCGCCTAACGAAGGTTTGGCCGAGTCCTGGATCGAACCTAATCCGCTTGGCGGTTGTACTGGCTGAACTTCACTCTCTACCTCAACCGCTTGTACCTCTTTGCTCGGCTGCTCACTCACAGGAATCTCGGCCATCAAAGGTTGCTTTGAGTCCGAGAACAACCAACCAATCGTCGCGATAACCAGCAACGCAACAACAAACCCTGCGACCAACGGTATCAACTTCGAGGATGGTTGACGGCGATTTTTGGGGCTCGATGTTTTTCGAGGAGCGACTTGGGCAGTCGGGATGTCGAATGGCACCGCCTGCATCACATCGTCAGCTGCGGCGGGAGGCGATGGCACGACTGCTGGCTGTTGCCGCTGCGCATTCAGCGAAGCGTCGTACTTCGCCTTGGTAGCCGGGTCCAAAAGGGTCGCACGTGCCTTCGCTAGCTCGTTAAGAATGGACTGCGTTTCCTCAGCGTGCTGACCGAGCGCAAAAGATCGAACGTGGGTGATTTGTCGTTGCGCGGCAGACTCGATGACATCCGGATCAGACTCAAACAACTCAACGCTGAGTAAGCGATAGTGGTTCGGTGGCTGGGCTTTCGGCGGAATTCCAAGCCATTTGTGGTAGGGATCGAAATTGGAGCCGTTCATGATGGGCGTCTTGTGAAAGCAACTCTTCGCAACTCGTCGAACCGCGTTTACACGGCTCAACTACCCCGATCGAGTCTACCCGCTCATCGGGTGGCTAGGTACCGCAGTTGACCACCTTAACATTTGGCTCCCTGTCTTGCACTGAAAGGGTTTCACTGCGGAGATGTGAGGGACGAATTGGACGGCAGGCAAGTCGAATCGGACGAATTGGGGACAGGCACAAAGCGATTTGTTTCGGGCGCAAAGTGATTTGACTGCAAATCAGTCGAAGCATTTTATGCCTGTCCCTTTTTTTCTCCTTGTTTGGATCGTTGTTCATTCGGTTGCTATTGTTGCTTCGGTAATTGCTAAGAGCTGATCGATTAAGCGACAAGCCGCTTCTCTGTCCGGCGGTTTTTCGGCGGTTTTACGCCGACATCCAGCGAGGGATCGTGTCGCTCAAGGGTGCTGCTTGGATCCCCAAACTCACCGCGTCGCCCTACTTCAGCCTTGGTTGAAACGGCAGCGACTCAACTCATCAGGGAGTTGCTTGGGGGCGTTTTCTGAACCCTTAGCAGGGGCGAGCGAGCGTAGCGGCTGCATCAGAAAAAAAGGGAATCGTACCGGGCAGGAACCCATTGCGGGAGCGTTGCGCCCGCATTAAATTGCGGGAAGCACCCCAGGGATGGCTTTGTGCCTGGCTGAGATGCGGCTAGCCGCAATGGAATGCGGCTAAGGCCGTTCCTCTTGGCGTTTAAGGAAGAAACACGAAAAGAGCAATTCAACTAATGGTGGCGTGCTTGGCGGTGATGGTCGCTACCGCAGGGCAGGTCGAGGGGGGGGATCGGCATCGGAGACTTCTCAGGTAACCAGAGTATTGAAACATATGCCTCGCAATCATCAGGGTCCGGTTTCCCAGGACCACTCACGCTAAACGGCTTGACCTACACCGCTCTCACAAGCGACGGGAATCTCCGTTTTCAATCTAGTGGTTTCTTGTTCCAAAACATCCCGGGTGCCTATTATGGGACAACGATGAACGTGACTGGTGAAGGTGTTTTTGCAATCGAGTTTTCGACATTCGTTAACAGGGCTGGGTTGCTCTTATCAGCAGTTTCCTCAGTTGGGGCTAGGCTAACTTGGGATGTGAGTAGTTTCTCGACTTCGGGGATTCTTGAAACTGCATCTTTTTCGCAACCAGCAAATGGTCAGGCCGTTTTTGCAGGTTTCGAGCGATCGGAGAACATTTCTGGATTGTTGATTACAAAAACTTCCAGTGAGCCTTTTACGTTCTGGGACGATGTTCGCTACGAATCCGCAGCCGTCCCCGAACCCACCTCACTCGCCATCTTTGGCATTGGTGCGTTAGGCATGATTGGAACTCGCCGTCGTCGCAAGCGTGAGCAGCAACAGTCGCAAACAAGTCTCAGTCAAAACGAATTGCGTGCCGTGATTGAAGTGAGCTGACCATTAATCGGCACAGCCGACATTCAGCATCTGTAAAGCCCGCCTCGAAACACTAAATGCAAATTCGGTCACGCTCATGATTGCAAAAGTTCTACCTAAAATCCAACTAATATTCTTTTTGTCATTACCGAACGCCACGGCTGGAATCCTAGTTTACGACGAATCAACCGACGGGGATATCGCATCACCGCCAATCGGCGATCCATTAAATCCAATCTTCAATCTCGGCGTGGGTGTCAATACAGTTACGGGGGCAATGACGCATGACACTCGAAATCAATCTGATCCCATTCAGTTCCCGCATGACTTCGACTCGTTTGCCTTTTCTGTTCCCAACGATGGTTTGCTAACCGTGCTGTCCATTAATGCAACCGAAGATCAGGGTGATCCGGGGTATTTTCGGTGGGGACTCTATCCTGGAAATGTTGGTGCACGCCTAACGTCTCCATTGCTAATCAGTGCCATCACGGTTAATGCGTCCAAGGCCTGGGAATACCGACTGGATCTTAATCCTGGTGTGTACAACTTGACGTTGAATCGATTTGGAGGCAGCGCATTTCCCCGGCAGGAAAATACCATTGGTTACAAAGCCAGATTCAGCGTTCAGCAAGTCCCCGAACCATCTTCGCTCGCCATTTTCGGCATCGGTGCGTTGGGCATGATTGGCACT
>JARGNK010000034.1:0-2909 GCA_029213145.1 Rubripirellula sp.
CGTACGGATCTGTGCGGGGGGCGGCCCGAGAGGGCCGTTCCTACCGCGATCCATGGACGGATACTGGGGACAGGGTGTGCACAAGGAAATGCTAGCGATGGGATTCAACACGAACATGGCCTGTCCACTACGTCTTCATCGAATCGGCTTCACGCCCTGCGTTGCATGACCTTGACCCCTTAACCGACTCAATCGTTGGAGTTAGTTTTCGACGTTTTGTTGGACGCTTCGAAAGGGAGCACAAACCATGCCGCGAGATTGCAATCGAGCCGAGGAGACGATCAGTCGGTCGGCGGATGAGACCGCTGTTATTGCCACGGAACTCATGCCTCAGGCATCGCGTTAGAAAAAAGCCGATTTGAGTTTCGTCTCGACTGAATTCCGTTCGGTCGATGCATTGGTAGCAGCGAAATCAAACGCATTCACAAGGCTGTCTTGGAGAAGTTCACGTTGGTGATGACCGGCGGTGCCAAGGCTGGAAGTCGTGGAAGATTGATTCACCACCGACCGCCGAAAAAGTTGAGCTACTGACAGGCTGAAAGACGCGGACTTATAAAACCGCACACTCCCCCTCTTGGATGTGGCCACAAGCGTCAACATTTACATGCATCATCCTACGCCCCCACGGCAAATCGAATAGCTTGGAAATGTCATAAATCAATTGTGCTTCACCTGCGGGGAAGAACCGAATCCAAACGAGGTCCATACGATTGATGGCGAGCTGCAATTCGACATGTTGTGTTTTTGCCACTTCAGCAGCGCCCGAAGCGAGGATGGTGCTTTGATTCTGTCGGATTTTTAGGAAGGTCTGACGCGCCTGGTCGATGAGTTCACGCTTAGTGAATTCGATACCGCCGCCATCTTTTGGGATTTCAATTCCAATTGAGACAAAGTCGCCAGAACGCATGATTGCACTGCCGCTGAATTCCGCGATCTGGCTATCTTCGTGCCACGTCAGGGAACCGAACGTAGGGTCTAAAGTCGGACCTTGAGTCTTCGCAAGACTTCGGCGTTCCAGCTCACGCCGTTCTCGTTTTTTTGCCGCCGCTGCCGCCTGCCTCGGAGCTTGGTAGGCGGCCACCACCAACACTCCGCCGATGAGAATGATGTACATCGCGAGTCGGTGCAGGAAGCCACCAATCGTTTCGGTCCAGCCACCGGGGAAAGCGTTCAGAATGATCGCCGCGGGTATGATGGTGGCGAACCCAGCGACAAAAGTGACGAAACCAATGTGATGCCACCTGGACAGACTGGTCAATCGTTTTTTTGCAGGCTCAAGCGGAACCGAATAGTCTCGGTCAAGCGGGTGAATCTCGTCATCACTCATTGCCATTCCCTCGGTCGCATGAAACAGCACCATCTCGCCCATTCTACGGCCTTTTATCGAACGCAGCGAACGGAAACACGCCATGCGGTCGGATGGACGGCCATGTGGATGCCCGTCAGAATGTTACTCATGGCGAAACGAAAACCCGAAATCCGAATGCGAAGCTATGGGATCTATACGAAGTGGGACTCAGCATCAAAGGAGTTGCCACAAATTTGCGATATCACAACGCGAGTTCCTGCTGAGATTGACATCGAATTCGGCTTTGTCATCCAACTGAAAAACGCCAAGAACAAAGAACTCTATTACTGCATCGATCACCCCGGCATTCTCGATTCCGAGGGTCACAGACGCGAGCCATTTGACGGAACCGTTTACGTAAAAACGAACGAGTGGGATTTCTACCTCGGTGATACGATTTGGGAACCGATTAGCGATAAGCTGGGTTGTTGGCGCATGTGGGTCGAGTTGGAGGATACGGTTGTTGCGGAAAAAACGTTCGAGTTGATTCCCCCTATCGAGGAGCAACAGGACGTGGAAGAGTCACCGACTTAAACAACTTTCCGGACTGGGCCACGACCAAAAAGATATAGTGGCGAAGATGGCCGACTCCTACTGCGCTGGAACAGGCAAACAACGGGAGCGACGCAATCAATTTGTGGTAAGCTGAGTCTCGTTGTACCTTCAAAACCAAGACTTTGAAGATTCAGCAAATGCGCGGATCGCGAGGAGGTGGATGATCGTCGCTGACCGAAACTTTGTGCCGCTTCCTTCACGACTGCCACGTTCTGAGCTCATGACAATTGATACTTGCCGAACGGTTGCCATTGGTGACATCCACGGCTGCTTCTTGGCACTCGACACCCTGCTGGACATGATCGCACCGCAACCGGAAGATCATATCGTGGTCTTGGGTGACTTCATTGATCAGGGACGCGAGACCCGAGAAACGATCGATCGATTGATGCAACTTGCGTCGGAGTGTCGTCTCACCTACCTGATGGGTAATCATGAGGAAGTATTGCTCAACACGCTGGAGGATCCAGAATCCCTCGAATATTGGATGCGTTGTGGTGGCGTTTCGACACTTAATTCGTACCGATTTGGTGGATCCATAAAAGATATTCCAGAGGAGCACCTCGATTTCATTCGCAAAGCGAAACCCTATTTCGAGAATGAGGAATTTATCTTTTGCCATGCGGCCCCCGACACGGACTTACCTATGTCGCAAAACTCTGGGTACGCCTTGCGTTGGCAACTCTTGGAGCCGGAACAGATTCAACCCCATGTTTCCGGCAAGACCATGATCATGGGGCATACCGAGCAAGCCAACGGTGAAGTGCTCGACCTTGGATTTGCCCGTTGCATTGATACAGCGTGTTGGCGTTACGGATGGCTCACTGCAATGGAAGTCTTTACAGGCAAGATCTGGCAGGCACAAAGATTTGGAAGCATGCGAGAAGCGAGCGAAGCGGCGGCCGGCCCCATCACCCCCGGTCTTTTACGGGTTGGTTAGTCATCGGCTATTCGTTAGCCAATGGCTCGTTCAGTAACCACGCAGTTCAGTAACCACGCAGTTCAG
>JARGNK010000034.1:3009-51161 GCA_029213145.1 Rubripirellula sp.
TAATCACGCAGTTCAGTAATCACGCAGTTCAGTAATCACGCAGTTCAGTAATCACGCAGTTCAGTAATCACAGCGTTGCAATAAGGATCGGCATCTCGGTCACGAAAACCCTTCCATTAAGTTAGATCGGTTTTGCAACGCCTCGTTCGTTCAGTTCCTCCGTTCTCGATATTTTCACGAGCTCGGATTCAACTGCGGCGAAAAAGATAACGAATTGAAACTGTTATGTGCTTGGCAGTAGCATCAGAAAACGCTTTGAGATGAATGGATTCTGTCTGAGGATTGAAGTCGCAAGCTGGCTACGTGATGAATCCCGGGTCTGATCTCGAATGGCGAGTTGCGTCAGGCGAACGTTTACAAAGCACAGCTTCGATTAGCTCTAAACGACGGCGCGTCGAATCACTTAAACGGTTAAGGGTCCGGAGGTAGCGCCGTTCTTTGCTCAAGTATTCAATGAACGACGGGTCACTCCGCCGAATGTTGAGTGGTCCGAACATCAACGCGGCTTCAAGATCCTCCTCTCCATAAGCGGGGTCGATTCCCAGTGCAGAGCGGAAGGTAAGGACTGTGTAGGGCCAGTGGCCCCAGGCGATTTGCTCCTCGACCAAATGAAAGCCATTTTTCATTGCCCAGCGACGGACCAGTACCTGATCTCGATTTGGTTGCAAAACGACTTTCGGCGGAATTCGATCGGGATCAGCCTGCAAGATAGCGACGATGGATCCTCCACCCATTCCACAGATGCTCAGGCTATCGGCTTCTCCAACCTCAAGCCCCTTCAATCCGTCAGCAAATCTCGCTTCGCCATCGAGCCCTATCAATGCTTTTTGTGAATTCTCAAAAGGCTGACGCTTGTTCTCAACGGCGATCGCTGATTGAATCTGACCGTTCTTCAACAATGCGACCAGCAGATTGCCATGATCCGAGCCGACATCGGCGTGACAATCCGCCTGAATCTGTTTTGCCACAGTCTCTAAACGGAGGTCCAATTGAGGGAACATGCCACTCTCGAATGGATTGGTGGAGAGGTTTCAACTGCGTGGATGGCGCTGGTGAGATGCTTGGTACAAAGCCACTAAATGTAAATTCGTCACGCAACCGTCATGCTTTACTGATAGCCGTTCAAAGTCAAATTACCACGCGTGGTCAAGCAATGACCAGTGGACTCATGCCGAACATGAACCTCTTTTTGCTCCGCCGCTGTCGAGCGATCGATCGACAGCGTTTCAAGGTTCAGAGTCGCAAGAAGGGCGCTGCTTGCGTTGCCAGGAGGCATGAAGAGAATTCGAGCCCCAAAATAACCGTGAGATAAATTGAGGGTTTAAGCCGCAATGCACTCGCAAGAAAAAGGGCCGAGCCCAGTGAATGAGATGCCTCGAAGCGTTTTGAGGAGGGCGTTACGGCTTTCCGTCGCTGGTATCAAAATGAAATCTGCCTTGCTTTCGAGTTGCGCATTCAGCCGAAGCAGATGGCTCTGCCATATCCGCAAGGAAAGCGACCGAGAACAGGGTGTGGACGAAAAAGCGGGTTGGCCTTGGAGGGACCTGACGCTTTTCTGCTCCTCGCCACGCTCTAGCAGTCTTGTGCGGCTCTAGACAGTTTGATCGATTCACCAACCTAGAAACGAGTACTGCCCGCGCGGGCAACTCAGTTACAGAACGAACCCGATCGGTGTCTCGGAGACGTGTAAGAATCCGAGACGATCATTGTTCTGAAACGAACTGTAAAGCTACAAGGTTTACCGTCGGTTCAGGAATCGCAATTACGAGGGCAGTGAGGGAATCGGCGTGTGTCTCATCTCGGTTGAAATGTGTGGTCCGACACTACCGGAAAGCCAATTTTCTCGGTGGTTGACCCTACGAACCAGGAATAAGTTGCAAATCAATCCGCATGTTTCATCTGGTCCAACCTATCACCCAGCAAATCTTAGACCGATTGGATTCTTAGCTGGTGAGTTTCGACACCCGAGCAAATGAAGGTCATTGAACCTTTGTGAACACCTCGGTCAAGACAGTGCCATCTCTTTCGACAAGCTTCGATCGGACTTCGGTTTCTGAGATGCGATTGATCTCGACTTTTCCATTAACGACTTCTCCCTCAGCATTGCGATTCCGATACCAACCGCTCATCTGATCTTTATCAACCTTGTTGAAGAGCACGGAAAAGAAAACGCCCTCGGCTCCGTAGGCATTGGCAACGAGTTGTTTGCGATCGGGTTGCCATCCAACTTGCTCTGTCAGAACGCTTCCGTCGGATTCAGTCCATCGACCGACTAGTACATCGACCTTTTCACTGGGTTGCTCCCAGGTAACTGATGCAGTCGTGTCATCACTTCTTTTGACTTTCCATTGGCCTAGCATCCACGTCCACGGGCAGCGTGCCGCTTCCCCGGTTTCCGGTGCCGCCCGAACTCGCCTTTTACACACACCTTGGAAGGCGTGGGGCTCTCCACTTTCGGTTTTTCCATTGATTGAAAATGTGTAGGTATCACCGTCATAGTCGACGACCCCTCGCGGATCTACGTTCGTGCCGGAGAGCACGTCCCACCAGCCAGCGACAACGTTCGCGGTATTGAAGGATGAGACAGCAACAACGGTGTCAGCATCGACGTATCCCGATTCAATGATGTCGGGATACCCATCACCGTTTATGTCCCCGAGAAAGGACCGCGATGTCGAAAAACCGTTTGGGATAGCGGCAATGGTACTTTTTTCAGTGGCCAGGCCTTCATCGTCGACGAAAACGACCGTCTCGGCTCGCGTTACATAAATGTCTGCAATGCCGTCGCGATTGAAGTCTTGATAAGCCGCACCGTTACTGCCGGCGATTGATGCAATTCCGGTAACGAGTCCCGCGAAGCCGTTTGTATCCGTTGTGAAATTTGTCGTATCCGTTGGCGCGATATAAACCTGAAAATCATCGACGTAACCATCTGGCGCCGATCCAGTCGGACCGAGATTCGGCTGCGTACTGATGCGGACTCGACCATAGGTGATCCCTGTCTTCGCAGACGCAGGGACCCTCGCCCGCACCCCAAGCTGGTCTTGAATCTCGCTTGAGCTCGCAGCAACCTGCTCACCAGCATCATCCCAGTCACCATCCCGATTCCAATCGACCCAGGCACTTACGAGCCAGCCCGAATTCGGATCATACCGGCCCTCGATGGGATCCCGATAAACATCTGCCGGAATTCCGACGTTGATCTCGAAGAATGAGCCTAAAGCCGCGCCGCGAACGTCTACGGAGTTTGTCCATGCCAGCGGGCTACCTACGTACTCCAGTGATGCATTCTGTTCGACCGTGGCGTGGGCTGTATGGACTCCGTTATCGCGAGCGTATCCACCGCTTCCGCCACCTACATAGTCGTGCCACGCCCCCCCTCAGCCAAGGTGACGGGGTAGGGCTCCGGCGCATCCCCGAAAAACGCTTTCAGCACTCGACGAGATTCCAACTGCTCCAAAGAAAGTCTTCGCCGACCATACTCATTCTTTTTTCTTCTTGATCTGATTTTGTGCATGAGCGAGCTGCTAGGTTTCAAAGAGCGTTCAATTGATTGACTGGATTCGAGTTTTTGCGATGGAGGTTTTCGGGGTGGGCTGAGAGCCTTTTTCTGTTGGATGGGGACTTATGTTGAGGTGCGACTCTCTCCCGTTACTCCACACGGTTTGCTAGATTTCGTCGCGTATTTCGCACAGCTTCGGTGGGTTGTGCTGCGAGGTCTCGGTGGGTTGCGCTGCGAGGTCATCGACGAGCCTTTTCCCTCAAACGTTGTTTCGTCCTTGTTGTGTTCTGCGAACGAAAGCAGATGTGAGTCTCAAAAAAATCAAAATTTCAGCAAATTATCTGGTGTGCAAGCTGTTATTGTCCTCGAATTCCTGGGTTTTTCGACCTGAGCTCACCGTACAAATGGTTTTGGGCGGGTGGGGTAAACGACCGGTGCGGTGGCCATCCCGGCCACGCTCACGCTTCAATCAGGTGTCGAGACCGGAGGAAGGTGATCCACCAATCCATTGTCGGTTCGCCTTAGTTCCGTCGACTTCACAGCTTGCATTGAGGATGACTCGGGGACTCTCTGTGCGTCCTGCTCGGCATTGACCATGGATTCCTCGCTGTTGCGTTCGTACCATTGGAGCCGCGACCGACGCGACTTTCTTCAATCTCTTCGAACGAAAGATGGGCACCGATAAAACGGGGATAGGCATTTTTTAAGGACCGTATTTTCCGGTAGCAACTGATTAAGCGTGACATGATCTGATAGGGTCGCTTGTCCCGCGGGGCCGAGAAAGTCGAATCAGCGTTCTGGCCGAGGAGTTCATGACTTACGTCATCATCTGAGGTCTACTTTTTTCTATCGAAATTGCGTCTGACGATATTCCCTATAACCGCGTTTGGCCTCGTGTCGATGCGAGGGGTAAAACAGAATCGCATCAGGGACGAAGGGGGCGAAAGAAAGACAAACCACATGATGTGAGTCATGCGGGCGGTGCTTACTTGGGCTGGTGTGCTTCTTCTTACGGATTCTTGATCACGACGTCGCGAATGAAATGTTCACGTTGAATGGTGACGGGCATGATATGGGATGCACGCTTGTATTCTGGCCAACGTCTTTTGATACCAACGGAGTCTCGAGAGAAAAGTGGTGGGCATCAGCGACAAGAATTCTAAAAAAAACATTCAAATAGCGCGGATTCAAGTCCGAGTGATGCAGGCTTTCATCCGGGAACAGTCGTTTTTTGAGAAGCAAGACACAGCTCTGAAGAGCAGTCGACGGACTTCCAAAATCGAAATCAATGCTAAGCCTTCTGTTGGGAGCAGTGACTTGCTGAATCGCGATCCTTAATTTTTTACGATCTCGCTAGCTCTTTAAGATTCTGCCCCGCATCGATTGCAGGAAGATGAAACGCACCCGATTTCGATTGAGCACGCTGCTGTTCTTAACAGCTTGTCTGGCTGCTGGATTTGCCACATAAAACAGGCGAAGCGATTGGTACATCAGTCAATCCATATCACACGGTCTTGGGGACACGATCCATGTGGTTGCTCTTGAGAAACAAGATTCATTGATGCAACGGGTCGAATCAACTGATCGTGTATCGACTCAGCACAGGCGAGTTCCTCCACGAATTTGATGATGTCGGGTGGAGCCTTGAGATGCTGCAGTCGGGTCAGAATGGGCAGCTTTACGGATATCGTTCGCTCAGCGTCAGCCGAATGGATCCGACAACAGCCTAGAGTATTGTGTTGATGACAACCTCGGAAGATTGGCCGGAACAAGAGCTCATCAAAGGGCTTTCGGCGGATGGACAATCGGTATTGCTTGCTGCGTAAGAAATTGATCTTGGTTCTTCTGCAGTCCGACCTGGAACCCCAAAAACTTACCGAATCCAGCGATCTCACCAGCGGAGAGTTGTGGTGGGAACGGCCAACGAGCGAAACGTTTTCATCTCATAAGTAATTGAATGCCTAAAAAGAATCGTCCCACGGGGCGGAGTTTTGCTTACGGCTTCCCGAACTCCTGCATTGGCTTACATTGCGCGTTCCAATGGGTTAAGCCGGTAGTGATTCCGATGATTCTAACAAACGATCTGCAAGTTAGGTGCTGATTCTTGAAAGAGGTTTGCAGCTCGATTTAGGAATGTTGATGCAGCAGCGATTCGATCTCACGTTGGATATCTTGGGCGCCTGGGTCTGCGCGTTGAACGTCGGAGATTGTTGGATTCGTCCGACGATGATTCCAACATGATGACGCTACCAATCTCGCTTAACTTTCATGCAGCGTTTTCAGAAACGCAAGCAATTCACCTCTTTATCTTGCTCATTTGGGGCGGGCCTGTCTGGAGCCGGGTGTGGGTAGCGTTCTCAATCTGTATTCTTTCTCCGCTTCATTGTCGGCGATGGATCAATCACGGTTTCGAGATAAGTTTTCAGCCGCGTGTGGAGTTGCTTGGCTTTGTCAGCCTGTTTGGTAGACAAATCAAGCTCTTCGGCGATATCGTCAACGACATTGAAGAGCTTCGCCGATTGAATTTCACGCTTCGCATTCACCTCTGCCAGTAGCTTCCATTTTCCGGACCGAATCACCGCCATGCCCTGCCGGGGGCGAGAGAAAATCAAGCCATCGGTCGGACGTTTCACTGAGTCGGTTTTCGGATCGGAAAACAGAGTGACAAAGCTTCCTCCATCGAGTTCCTCCGAGAGATTGCCTTTGCCACCAGCCAATTCATAAAAGGTAGGTAGAAAGTCGTAGCCTACCACTGGGACCCGACAAACCGACCCAGCTTCGATAGAGGGCCCCCGAACCATGAAGGGTACTCGAATACCGCCTTCGAGCAGAGAATGCTTGGCGCCGGACAAGGGGACATTCGGCGGAGGGCTCTTTGGATCTCCGCCGGGAACGGTGCCGCGTCCTCCGTTGTCCGTCGTAAAAACCACATAGGTATTGTCAGCTATTCCAAGTGCATCCAACTCATCCAGGAGCCTACCAATGCCGCTATCGAGTTCTTCAAGCATTCCGGCCCATCCTTGCGAATAAGCCCGATCAGGGACGCCTTTGTCCTGATACTTCGACAGTGACGTCTGCAGCAATTCGGTTCGCAGATGCACTGCATAGTAACTGACCTGCGTATAGAAAGGCTTGCCTGCTTTGGTTTGCGCCCGTATGAATTCGATCGACTGATCGGTGACGGAGTCGGTACGTTTCGGATCTTCGACGATGTGGGCCGGCTGCATCTTATCGGCCATGCCTCCCGTGACGTTTCCTGTGTGCCCGTCGCTCACGTCGTAGCCACACTCTTTTGGCGAAGAAATCATCTTCTCCCCCCACTTCCCAAAGTGGGCACATCGGTAATCAGGATTCGCCTGCTTCAGTGCCCGTGGAAGGGTCATATGATCAGCTGGTACCCACTTACTGACGAATTCCGTTCCAGATCGCGCCACGCTCGTCCCGCAGAGAATGCTGCGTCGGGTCGGCGTGCAAAGTGGGGCGGGCGAATACCCACCGGTAAAACGCATTCCCTCTTCGGCTATCCGATCCATCGCTGGAGTGTGAAGGTAGCTGGAGCCAGTCTCTGGGTTTTCCGGATCCATTAAACCCGACCGCTGACTCCAACCCTGGTCATCGGTCAGAATCAAAATGATATTTGGCGAATCAGCCCGGAGGGATCCAATGAACCCGAGCAGGGTGGTCAACAGACAAAAGAGTTGTTTCGTCATTATCGCGTTTAAGGTAGCGGAGCGATTCAGTAGAGCATCCCATATTCTGAACCAGCTGTTCAGCGACGGGTTCGATTCGTTATTCAATGTCGAAATGCGATTGAGTATGATAAGCCGCAATTCGATTGTTTGTTTGCCCAGAATTTTTTTCTGACGAAAAGACTAGTAGCCTCTTTTCCCTCTTTAGGCGGATGCTGCTGCGGTCCAACGGAGCAAAATCTTTCACGAGTGACGCACTGCTGCGAGGCGAACGGTCCGGTATTGCGCTGAGGCGGGGCATTGGCACGACCGCCTCTTTCGTGAGGGCTGATTCACTGCAGCTTGGTTTGAGAACAATTCCCGGATCCCCTTCGGAACAGGTGTAGTAAACCTGGGCTTGATACTCGCCTTCGACCTGCACATCGGCGTTCCAGGAAATGGTGTCCTCCTCACTCACTCAGCTTTTAGAGAACGAGCAATCGGGAGGTCTGCCGGATCACGAAATGTATTCCGTGCAAATCGCGACGTGAGCAGGTAATTGAGTGAAATCAAAGTTTGGGTGCCCAATTGTGAAAAGCCGATCATCTTTACCCGCCCGCTGGGCTGCATCGTTTTGCATATCGTCACCTCCACCCAACACGCCGAGCCAGAATCGTTGGCTTTGTACACAGGCTTTTAATTTGAAGTGATTCACGCTGTGGGTGGTCAGGCCAGCTTGCGGTGTCTTCGATCAGAAGAGGCGTAAGGCTGACTCCATCCATCGGTAACGCATAGGTGTCATTGATGCCGGCCAGATTGGGCAGGTTGGGTGTCAGACCAATGCTTTCGGAGAAGGAGATTCAGGCCATCCTTCGTTTCGCCAAATCGCGATCTGGGTTTCCGAGCATTCAAGGATTTCGTACGAGCATCCATGATCTACGCGTCAATTTCAATTTCTTCATCAACGGGTTGCGCCTGGCACGCCAAAATGAACCCATCTGTTGCCTCCCCAGGTGTTAAGGCGTCGGTCGACTCCATGTGCACGCGGCCCGAGACACAACGGACTTTGCATTGACCGCAGATACCAGACCGGCACTCAAATGGCAGCGAGACTCCGGCCTGCTCAGCGGCCTCAAGCATGGTGACCTGCCCGCTGATATCGATACTTTGGCCGGAGCTTGCAAAGACCACAGTGGCAGATTCCGCGATGTCGCCCTGGTTGGTTCCATTTGACAACACGTCGGTGTCATTCGACGGTTTCAAGGAGACAAACGCCTCTGTCGCGATGGAGTCGGATGGAACTCCTATTGATTCTAAGTTCTGACGCATGGATTCCATCAGTGCATCCGGGCCGCAGAGGAACACAGGAAGATCTTGAATATTTGGGATGAAGTCTCGCAGCGATTCTGCTTCCATGTAGCCGGATGCAGATTGCCAACGATTACCTACGTCGATACGAGGTTGGGCTCCGTTGGAAATCCGCTCATCTTCCGGTAATCCACGGCTGAAAAATGTTTTGACGCGCAACTGTTCGAAGCGTTGCACGAGGTCGCTTAATTCATCATCAAAGATCATATCCCGCTGACTTCGAATCGCGTTGGCAAAGTGTATTTTTCCAGTCCATCCATGGTCCGTCAGATAGCGGAGGATCGACATTAGTGGTGTGATGCCGACTCCTCCGGCAATTAGCACCACTTCGTCATACTCGGTTCCATCGAAATAAAACTGACCTGCCGGTGCCGCAATGCGGATGCGGTCTCCAGCATTAATCGAGTCGTGAAGGAAGCGTGACGCCGTGCCCTGCTCGTCGCGTTTGATAGTCAGTTCGACATAACCGCGCTGACTTGGCGAGGATGCGATGGTGTACGAACGTTTGACTGTTTGTCCCTCAATTTCCAAAGTTAAGGTCATGTACTGCCCGGGGCGATGAACGAATGGAATGTCACCACCGTCAGGGTTGATGAATCGGAACGTTTTCACATCATGGGTTTCCCGACGTATGTTCGCCACTAGTAGCTCGCCGCGATAGAAGGTCGAAGTCTGATTTTTCGACGTAGTGACCGGACCTGTCGAAAATGCCTTCTGTCTCAGGTCGGTGTAATGCTTGACGGCGCGGAAGCCCAAGATCGGTGTCAGGACGGCGGCAAAGGCCAAGGGTTGTCGAACATCACTTTTCACCAGCATGTAGTAGTGAAGGACACCAAGAATTGCTGCTGTGTATGTCAAGCGGTGAAGCCATTTCCAACGCACTGGTCCGAGCCGTCGGATCATGCCGTTAGTGCTTGTAACGGCCAACGGCAACATGATCGATAAGCCGACAAAACCAACCAAAAGGAATCGTCGTGTAACAATCTCATCAATCGTGCTTGAGAGACTTCCCATGCGGTCATAAATGACGTAGATGCTAAAATGCAAGGCTGCGTAGGCAAATCCATAAAGACCCAGCGCACGGCGATAGGCAACTAATGAGCTCCAACCAGTGACCACACGCACAGGAGTAATCAACAGCGATAGGAACAGGAATACCAAGGAGAGAATCCCTGTGATATGAATTGCGTTGTTAACGGCATTGGCTCCCAATTGGCCATGCCACGCATCCCAGGTCAGCATGATCAACGGACCCGCGCCGGCAATCACTACGAGATTGCGAAAGTAGGCAATGTTTTCTTTCATGCGATCAATAGTTAATGGCGAGGTCTTGGTTCTGATAGAGTGACCCGACTTGGTCTTCGTAGCCGTTGAACATCAATGTTTTTCTACGACCTGTTTCACCGATTCGCTGTTCCGTTGCCTGACTCCAGCGAGGATGAGGAACTTCAGGGTTCACATTCGCTAGGAAACCGTACTCAGAGGGAGCGTAGCGGTTCCAAGAGGTCGGCGGCTGCTCTGATAAGAGTGTGATCTTGACGATCGACTTGATGCCTTTAAATCCATACTTCCAAGGAATAACGAGTCGGACAGGGGCTCCGTCCTGAGGAGGTAATTCTTTGCCATATAAACCCAAGGCCAATAACGTGAGCGGATGCATGGCCTCATCCAGCCTCAAGCCTTCCACATAGGGCCATTCCAGCACGTCCGTTTTCTGACCCGGCATGCGCTCTGGGTCGAGTAGCGTTTCAAATGCTACAAATTTGACGTCACTCATCGGTTCGACAGCTTCAATCAGGTGCGAGAGCTGGAGCCCTGCCCACGGAATCACCATTGACCACGCTTCCACGCATCGCATCCGGTAGATTCTCTCCTCAATTGGACCGAGCGCCATCAGATCGCTCATCGAAAAAGTCTTCGGACGATGTACCATGCCACCGACTTCTATTTTCCAACCATCGGTCTTGAATTCGCGGGCCACGTCGGCGACTCGGTTCTTGTCGGTCGTGAATTCGTAAAAGTTGTTGTAGGAAATGATGCTGGATTCGCCGGTTTGGGCTTCTTCTGTGATGAAGCCATTCGCGACTCTGCTTGGATCATCCCCTGGTTTGGTCACGTTGAGAGACGCGGTGTCAAGTTGGACGTTCATGACGGGGTTGAACCAGCGGTACGCCGCTGCGGAGGCAGCCAACGTTCCAGCGCCTCCCGCCACCTTTAGCCAGCGGCGACGATCAAGAAAAAGAGCCTCGGGCGTAATCTCGCTACGAAGTTCCTCGCCGTTAACGGGTTCGGGCATCGGTCGATTCTCTTTCAGGTTTCGTTTGCGAATGTTCGGATCGCGGGATGTGGGCGGTGGGTCAGCGGTTATCGCGATTCTGTATTCACGGCCCTCGCACTGAATCTAGTTGATGTAGATCAATGGCATTCATCGAAATTTGTGATTTGGTTATTCAGCCAAAAGCATAGAGCTAACCATTCGAGTAATCGTTAATTTAGAATACGATGGCGGATAACGCACTAATGATCCAATGTCCACCGATTTTCCTGATCCGATTGACGTTGCCTCACCCTTAGCCAAGTCCAAAAGCTACTTGAGTTTACGGCGAGACTGGAAGGATGGAGGTTGTGTGATGGCTCCAATACTGAATCAGTTGAAAGTGCCATCGGCAAGTTCGACTGCTCAACCCAAGAAATCACCTGCGTAATCGGTCTTTACACGATCTTGTTGTTAAGTCCTGCTCAGGCTCAATCCGCTGGTGCATCAGAGTCGTCTCCTGCATGTCGGCAGCCAAATTGATTCGGGGCAGGATGTATTTCATGGAAGCTATGGTGACTTGTGTGCCGGGTTCAAATATTGTGTGATTAAAAATTCGCCATTGCTCGCAACGGATCACGCTGCTCATGACATTCACTGGCTCAGGACGGTCAGTCGCTCTGCAGGTATGCCGCACCAGTTACCTTGTGAACATGTTGAAGCCAGTGAACAGGTTTGGGTCCAGGAACATGATTCCGCTGGGTCCTCTGGCAAATGTGTTGGATTAGATGGCTGCCGTTCGCTTTGCCACCTCAGGGAGGTCAAACACGTCCTGAATCAATGTGCATATACCGATTTGACGTACCGGGATTGGAGAATTTTCCAGTGGCGTGAGGACACCGACAGCGGTACCACACGATGAGATCGAATTCTCTCGCCATCCCAGCAACCTCTAAAACGTTCACTTCGAGTGATCGCTACCGTTTTTGCTTTGGGAGAATATTGGCAACGGAACAAGCGCTGGTTGCATTCGATTACCCTGCATTTTACCTGACTCCCCTGCACGTGCAGCTTGCAGATACCGAAAGCCTGTGCTTATCCAAGGTCACTCATCGCTCTGTCAAAGCGTTGATCAAATTCTTCAAACAGGGCAACCATCTCGGTTTGAGAAAACGACAGTTGAATTCTTTTCGCCTCTTCTATCACTTTCGAGTCTACCGAAATACTCTCGGTAGCTTCACTCTTGCGAATCAGAACGCTTTTGAGGCCCACCATTGCCGCGGATCGAATTTCGGCGAATCCGCCAACCGCATCTCTCATCACCGCTAGCATCACGTGCATGTCCATTCTCGCAAAAGCTTGATCGAATGCTGTTCGCAGTCGAACGGCATGAGACCGGTCATCAAGTAACAAGCGGTGGTCTGCCAGTGTCGATTCGTTCTCACTCAGATAGCGATCTAGTGTTCGACCGAGGAGATAAACTCGCATCACTTCCAGGGGAACACCGCGAACTGCAGTCACGACAGCAATCAATTTACGGAACGGAAAGAGTAGTAAGCTGATTGGGATTTTGATAATGAGACCGAAGCAACCTTTGAATCGTCCCGAGGAATTGTCGAAGTAGGGCTCAAGCGAATTCACGCTAGAATTCAATTGATGTGCCTCGAGAGTCTTCTTTACAGTGTATCGACGACACCTGTATTGAATCGAATCATCGATAAGCGGTATGGGAATGAACCGAGCGGAGGACGAAATGACGCCAGCGATAATCCATTGAGTCGCGATCCCAGAGGATAGCGGTAACTGTTGTTTGAATGCCGGTTTTGAGATTGGACTGGGTGACATTCTCAATTTTCGTCGTGTTTCTTGTCGGTGATTCAACAGGTAGGAGCGTCAATCATGAACTTCGTTGAAGTTCCCAAGATTCTGGACCGAATTTGCCCATTGATGCCAGATTCAGTTTGCAAACCGCTTACGCCCTATTTGACCATTGACAACGAGACGATGAAATCCAAGTGATCCCTAATAATTGGCGTAAACCGGCTTGTTCGGTGTTGCGGAAATACAGCTACGTGCGACGTAAGCAAAGATGATTCACTCTCCGAGAGGTTTTTTACTCTATCTCGGCAGTTCCTGACCCAGGCGATTTGCCACAGGGAAATCATCTTCATCGTGTCGACTGGCCAAAGGGGGAAAGCAGATAGCTTTGATGGACTCATGCTGACTTCGGCGGGGCGACTTTGATCAAGAGCCGAATCGCGCTGGATTTGGCCAGACGCGGCACAAGTCAAGAGGCGGCCCCAGTCAATTGAACGGGGGTAAATCGGCCATGTGCATCCGCATTCCACGCCGATCCAGCTAATCCGTCGCCCGTGTGAGCCGCCATCTCGTGTGAGCTTTGCGGCCAGTTCGGGGCTGGGGTGCGGTTCGGGGCTGGGCACCCATTCTGGAGTCCGCTACCCAGCCTGATAAAATCAACTCAGTCCGTTGACGCCAGAAAGAGAGACCTATGAACAGAATTCATTTTTTTCGTCCGTTTGTGCTGGCCTTGTGCCTCGCCCCAACCTGTTCTGCCGAAAACTACCCGCAATTTCGTGGTGCTAACGGAGATGCCATCGCTGATTCTGACCTACCGGTGACTTGGTCGGATGTGGATGGGGTGCAAAAAAATATTCGCTGGAAAATCGCATTGGAGGGTGAAGGTTGGTCGCAACCGATTGTTTGGCAAGATCGCCTTTACCTGACCGCTGCGGTTCCCTCGGATCCAGCCGCTAAAGCAACTGCGCGACCGGAGTCCAATAGCGGCGGTTACGGTCGTGATCGATTTGATTTGGTCAAGTTGAAATACCAATATCAGGTCATGTGCATCGATGCTTTGACCGGTAACCAGATTTGGCGAACAACGGTCAAGGAGGGCAGACCCCCGATACCACGGCACAGTACGAACACCTATGCGACCGAAACACCTGTTACGGATGGGGAAAGAATCTATGCCTACTTTGGCATGAATGGTGTTTACTGTCTCGATATGAATGGTCAATTGAAATGGCAGAAGGATCTTGGCATTTATGAGATGAGAGCGGGCTGGGGCACGGCGAGCTCGCCTGTCGTCTTCGACGCTAAATTGTTCATCCAAGTCGACAATCAAAAGAAGTCTTTTCTTGTCGCACTAGAGACAGATTCCGGCGATGAAGTTTGGCGTGTGCAGCGAGAGGAGTTATCGCAATACAGCAGCCCATTCATTTGGAAAAACTCATTGCGCAACGAGTTGATTGTGGGAGGAATGGTTTATCGCTCCTACAGTCCTGCAACCGGCGATCTGCTCTGGGAAATGGACATGAATAAAGGACGTTCGTCTGCCACCCCCGTCGCGATAGGCGATCGGTTGTACATTGGAAATGAGTTTCGTAATCGTGGTGGAGCAGATGATGGTGGTGGTCAGCTGTTCTCTGTTATCCCTGGAGGCACGGGTGACATTACGCCACCTGATGATGCCACAAGTAGTAAGTTCGTCGCCTGGCGGATGGATGAGTCAGGGATACAAATGGCCTCACCCACTTACTGTGATGGCAATCTTTACTTCTTTGAACGCCGCCGTGGAATGGTGCGTTGTGTGGATGCGGATTCTGGACGCTTGGAATACGAAAAACGGGTCAATGGTGCGCGAGCCTTCTGGGCTTCCCCCTGGACAGATAAAAAACATGTTTTTGCATTAGACGCGAACGGAAACACTCATGTGATTGCGACCGGTGACGAATGGAAAGTTGTCGCTGTGAATGAGTTGGAGCAACAGTCCTGGGGAACGCCCGCTATCGCCAACGGTCGCATCTTTATTCGCACCATTGATCATTTGTATTGCATCGCAGATCATTGATTGCCGAAGAGTCGGGAAAATCGCGAGTCAGGCGGATCACGATCTTCGTCATGATCGGGCGAAGTAGGATTCGCTCATAACAAACGCAGAACCAGAGCGTTTCACTGTGTAGATCCGGGTTGATGGGTTGACGCTTGCGTGTCTGAACGCAAGTATCGGCCGGATGATTTTGGCGACCTGTCGATTTGAGTGACCTGTCGATGCGACCGAAGTCAATTTGCGAGACGCTTCATCCCATCGAACTCAGTGACGTTACCATTCAAGTTCACTAACGGAACAATGAGAGCATTTTGCAATACAGTCGATGCAGTTCTGTAGATTGATTCGCGAGGTTCGACCACACAATGTCAGACGATCCGATCTCGCGTACGCGTGACAATTTACGTAGGCGTTTTGTTTGAAGCAGTCCGGAAAGCAACGATGGATTTGCATTCAAACTCGACTGGGGTACGAGAGCGATCAGCGGAAAGAACATCGGTAAGAAAAATGATTGACGGTCACGTGGTTTTTGATTCCAATCCATCCATTAACCGCTTGCGAGGTTGGAAAAATCCTGCTGTTGGTTTACCGTTGGACGCGTGTCGCTGATGCCGTGATAGGATCGGGGTTCGAGGTCCCACGGTGGCCGCGGTAAATTGCGTCCTGTGCGTTCATGGTTTATGTTCGCATAGCTGCTGGCGAGATCCTCGTTGTCGAATCCGTACTGCTAATGAATGGTCATATCCTAAAAGTTCTTTTGTTGGGTTTCGTCGCAGCCTGCGCGTCCTGTCACACTTGTTCGGCTCAGGACGAGAAACTACCACCACCGTCGGAAGACCAGCGACGCGACGTGATGAAGTTATTGCAGGAGATCTACAAATCTGAGTACGTGGCTGCCGAAACGGCCGAAGCGAAATCGGTATTGGCCACAAAGATTCTTGATGCCGCGAATGAGACTGCGGACAATGCCGCCCGTTACTCGATGCTCAAGCTGGCAGCCGACATCGCCGTCCGGGCAGCCGATTCGGAAATCGTGAATGAATCGATCGATCTCATGGACCGCTTTTATGAAATCGATGAGCCCAAAGTTCGATTGGCGGCGTTGATAGGGGTTGCCAAGAATATTGATTCCCAGTCCGAGCCGGCGGCGCTCTCCGCGGTCATCGGTTTTTGCCGCCGCGCGATCGATCGCAATGATTACGTTGCGGCCCAACAGCTGTTGACGATCTCGGAAGGGAATTTTCGCGAAGCAGCGTCGCGACGAGAGCTCACCGAATTGGCGACCCGCGTCAAGACACTCCAGCTTCAATTCGAGAGTGTGCGAGATCATCTGCAAAAATTACTTGAAGATCCGGATGATCAGGAAGCAAATCTCGCGGTCGGTAGGTTCCGTTGCTTCGGCCGAAACGATTGGTCCGTCGGATTAAAAAATCTCGCTCGAGGGAGTGATGAAACGCTTCGTGAGATCGCCCAACTGGAATTGGCGGGGGGCAATGACATTGACCGCCGAACAGTGATCGCGGATCGATGGTGGCAATACGCCGAGAACGTGGAGGGGGAGGTGGCTGTCCGCGCGAAGCTGCACGCCGGCTCGTATTACAAAATTGCAGTGGATTCGCTGCAGGGTTTAGAGAGAGCCAAAGCTGCGACGCGATTGCGGGAAGCGGAGTCTCTTGGAGAGATCGCGGCAATCGAGATGATTGCAGGCGGCGATGCGGCCCCTCCTAAACCCGCCGCACCCGAGCCGATGAACGAATGGAAAGTCGTTTACGAGATGCCCGCTAGCTATAGCGACGTAGCAGTGGGGGGCTCGGGAAGGTATCTCATCTTTCGGCTTGATTCGCTTAAGAAGTTGGCTTTTTTCGATGTCATGAAACGGGAGATCACCCAGTATGTGCCGATCGAATCGAGCGATATTCGATTTACTGCGGGAGCGAATGAATTCTTCATCGCGACGCGACCACAGAATGTATTGGAGCGTTGGAGCCTAGAGACTTTTAAACGCCTTTCGACGGTTAAGCTTCCGCTGGAGAATCCGGTCGAGGTCGTGATGATGGGCTCGGCATCCGAGGGGCCCATCTACGTCGGTGCTCAGCATGGACCGGGAAGTTTTCTTAACCCCCGGTCACTGAAGCCGATTCCCTACCAGGTCGTCGATCATCGATATCAAAGGGCTGGCGAAATTCAAGGTGCCGGCCCTGAATCACGCGTACGGGCGAGCGCCAACGGCAGGGCGTTTGCAATGTGGCGCACGAACGTCTCACCCGGCGGCTTTCGCACCTACGTCCTCACCGATCGTATCCTCCATACGTTCTACCAACATGACACGATGGGTTACATCGAGCCTAGTCCCGATGGCGAATTGATGTACACGTCACGCGGCGTCTATACGAGTCAAACCAAGGAGTACCTGGCCAATAAAGGAAACTTTGCGACCAGCTTCCGTATTCCCGCTGTCACGGGCAATTATGCCGTTGGCGTGCTGCGAGATGACGATCGTAAGAAAAAGAATGTCAACCCAATTCATATTCTTGTCAGTGGCCAGGTAGATCCGATTCTCACCATTCCTGACGTTTCGATTCGTACTGGGGAATACGGGGATTTTCATGGTCGAGAACTAATGACGCTGGCACGTCGTGTGTATCTTCTACCCAATGCCAACCTATTAATCACGTTGCCAGTTTCGAATAAGTCGCTCGTGCTGCATTATCTAGATCTCGAACAGGAATTAAGAGAATCGGGCGTTGATTTTCTCTACGTTGCCTCACGCGCACCGACGTCTGTCAAATCGGGTGGAGTGTACAAGTACCAACTCGATGTGAAATCAAAGCAAGGTGACGTCGAATACGAAATCGTCGCCGGACCATCGGGTATGAGAGTCAGCAACGACGGATTAGTGACCTGGAGAACGCCGCGGCGCGGCAGCGAACAGCAGGAAGTCATTGTTTTGATCAAGGACGGAAACGGCCAGCAAGCTACGCATACATTCACCGTTGCGACCACGCTCTGAGTCGATCTCTCGCAACCTATCGATGCCGCTGCCTCTCTCTTGTCTGATTTTGATTCACCTGAATTCGCGTGGTCTTCTCGCTGCTGCGGTTGAGAACCGCGCTGTCGCATCAATAAAGCGCAGCGGTCGATTGAGGCTGACTTCTCGGGTTGAGTGCTAACTCGCGCATGCAAGTGACCGTAATTTGACCAAATCCTGTTCGATCAATTCATTTGCTGGCACTCGGAGATTGTGGGCGGTGCTGGTAGCTGGGGAACGGGTGTGAGTTGAATGCCTCGTTTTCGCTTAGTTTTGTCTCGGTGGTTGTGGTTTCATTTGGTGGATCAATGGTCGTTTACAGAAGCGGCACGGAGTTTGTTGGCAAAACCTCCGGGATTTTTTGTCCCCAAATTCGAGATCTTCGACAGTAAAGGTGTTCAAACACTGAAAGAATCGTTGTTGATTGACCATCGTGTGCAAAAAAAACCGCAAAGCATTCGAAATCTTGGCCCGTGAGAATTCGCGGATGCTGATGGTGTATTTGCGCAGCCTTGTTCGTGATGAGGCGACGATTGATGACTTGTTTCAGGAGTCCATGATCGTTGCCTGGCGGAAACTTGATGAATGTGATGCGGATCGCCCATTTGGGCCCTGGCTTCGTGGGATCGCTTCCAGGCTTGTGATGGCTCATTACCGGAAGCAGAAACGCGTCCCGGTAGCCACGCATGAATCCGTTCTCATTGCGGTCGATCGCCATTTTGAGGATGTCAACCGGATGGCAGGTGATACTTGGGACGAGAAGGTGGCGGCTTTGCGGGAGTGCATTGAATCGCTGCCGGATCGCCAGAAGAATGTGATCACTGGTCGATATTTTGACGGTTTGCATACTCAGGTTCTTGCGGAGCGGCTGGAACTCAAATTGGAGGCGTGCAAGAAACGTCTGCAGCGTGGTCGCGCGATGCTGGCGGAATGCTTGCGGAAGAAAGGTGTGTTAAGTGCGCCGGAGACCACGTTATGAGTGATAAGTTGAATGACTTATTGTCGGACTGGCTTGATGATGGGGAGCCGAAACCGACAGGTACGCAAGATGCGGTGATCGATCAGTCGAGTGAGGCGGCTGCTGATTCGCTGCTGGTTCATGGATTGTTGGTTGACGAGGCTCGACGCGACGATGCGCGGGAGGCTCGGTCTCTACTCAGCGTGATGGAGCGAATCGACGCGGCGGACGATGCGAAATCGGTGACGATTGCGGAAACAAGCCGACCAAGCAGGCGCCGTCGTTTCGCAATTCTGACTTCAGCTTTGACGATTGGCGCGGCCGTGCTTGTCATGCTTGGGTTGTTGGGGCCACCGCAAAATGTTTCGGCAGCGATGGCTTCCCTTGAGAAAGTGATTGATGCAGCGGCGAAGCCGTTTGATCGAACATATAGCGTAAGCGTGATTGAGGAATATCCGCGTGGCAAAAAGCCACGAAATCTATCGCAGGAAGCTTGGGAACGTGAGGCCGAAGAAGAAATCGATGGTGCGACGCTCTTTGTGAGTGGTGCGAATCAATTTGTTCTCAGCGTGATGCTCCGATCCGGAATCATGAGAACGATAGGCTGCGATGGCAAAGTGAGTTGGGCTTTTCGCGAGAACGGACCGGTCCATGTGAGTACGGATCTAAGCCGCTTTCGTGGCGGAGTGCCAGGCGGGCAGCAAGATCTGCCTTTCATGAACATGCACGCGAATTTGTCCCAGTTGCGGAGCGGCTACGAAGTCGAGCTGAAGGATAAGGAGGATGTAGCGAACGATGGGACGATCCTTTCACAGCTTGTCGGTGTGCGGCAATCGCGTGATGTTCGTGGCCCAAAGCGGATCGACATTTGGTTTGATGCCAACAGCGGGACCGTACACAGGATTTTGTTGGATGGACTTCCTCGTGGGCGAGGCGGACCGAAGAGCGTCATGCTCGAATTGGAAGACCAATCGGATTTGCCTAGCGGCTTTTTCTCCCACGGGGCGCATCACGAACCCGGAAAACGAATTCGGTACGAGGATCGGCAGCGATGAGGCACGATTGGATTACAACGGCGGTGATATTGGTCGCATGTTGCAACCTGCTATCGATCAACGCATTTGCGCAGCAGGGCCGTGTCGACCCGGTCGCTCGGGCGATCGATACCAATGGTGATGGTTCAGTAGATTCAGCGGAGTTGAAATCTGCCGCGGCGTCAATTCGCAAGCTCGACGCGGATGGTGATGGAGCAGTGTCGCTCGCTGAAATTCCCGGTAGACGCAGTTCAGGGCAGGACCGTGGTGCCGGCAGCCGATTGGGTGGATACACCACTCCACCACCGGCTAACGTTGTTCCAGACCATCCATTTAACATCATTGTGGGTCGACTGACCGATGATAGCGGGACCATTCGCGTTCTGTTTCATAGTAACGCCAAAGCCTATGTGATCTATGGTGATCGCTCCGGCAAGCTGACAAATAATACGGTCACTCACGAACTGCGTGCTGGCGATCCGTTTGACTTCGTCATTGATTCGCTTGCGAAAAACACGCGGTACTTCTATCGACTTGTTTATCAATCAGATGGGCGCATGCAGCAGAGCGACCAGTTCACCTTTCACACTCAGCGTGACAAGGATGGCTCATTCGTATTCACCGTTCAGGCGGATTCGCATCTGGATGAAAACACAAGCGGAGAAGTCTATTTGCGAACACTCGATAACGCACTGGCTGATCAGCCTGACTTTCACTTTGCTCTCGGCGACACCTTTATGACAGGAAAATATGTGAAGCCGGAATTGTCGGAGCCGCAGTATCTCGCTCAACGATATTATCTCGGCCAGCTTTGCCATTCTGCTGCGTTGTACTTCGCGTTAGGCAACCACGATGGCGAATCGGGAAATCGCGGATCGAATGTCTGGGCAACCTCCACCCGCAAACGATATCTTCCGAATCCATCGCCAAATGGCTTCTTCACAGGAAATGTCGTTCGGGAACGGGAAGTTGGATTTCCAGAGAACTATTACCAGTTCGAGTGGGGCGGTGCACAGTTCATCGTGCTTGATCCGTTTCGGCACACGACAACACGTAATCGTGGGGGTGGCGGGAACAGCGGTAACTGGTACTGGACGCTTGGTGAGCAGCAATACCGATGGCTGAAGCGGTCGCTCAGCGAGAGTGACGCGAAGTTTCGGTTTGTCTTTCTGCATCACCTCATCGGGGGCAGCGATCGCAATCAACGTGGTGGGAAGGAAGCAGCACCGTTTTGGGAATGGGGTGGCAAAGGTGCATCTGGCAAAGATGAGTTTGCCCAGCATCGCCCGGGTTGGGGCAAGCCCATTCATCAGATGCTGGTCGACCATGGTGTCGATGTCGTCTTTCACGGTCACGATCACATGTTCATCAAGCAGGACCTCGATGGCATCGTTTATCAGCTTGTACCGCAGCCCGGGCATCCGCGAAGCGGGACAAGGAGTGCGAAGGATTACGGATACCTTAGCGGCGAAGTTCAAGGAAGCAGCGGACACGTACGCGTTCGTGTAAACGGAAGTTTGGCCCGTGTCGACTATGTGCGAGCCTATTTACCTGTTGCCGAAGGCGGAGGGCGGATGAATGGTGATGTCAGCTATTCGTACATGCTGTCGAATGAGAACCACGAAAGGAGTCGTCGATGAAGATTCGACTCACCACGTTATTGATTACGGTAATTGCGTTGCCGTATTGCAAAGCTGATGACCTTTCACTGCGTCCGAATTTTGTTTTCATTCAAGGTGAAGGTCAGGGTTGGGCTAGCACGTCGGTGCAACTTGATCCACGCGAGCCAGGATCGAAAAGCAACTCCTTCTCGACTCCTAGTCTTGAGCGATTGGCCCGTGAAGGTGTTTGCTTCTCGAATTACTACGCTCCATCACCGCGATGTACGCCTTCCCGAGCAACCTACTTCACCGGAATTAGTCCTGCGAGTTTAGGAATGACGTTCACGTCCGCGGGGGGTGACACAGGACGGGCATTGATCGAACCTCGCGTTGTCAGTGAATTACCCCAAAGCGTGACTACGATCGCCGAACTGTTGAAGTCAGTGGGATATGCGACTGCTCACTTCGGAAAATGGCATGTCGGAAGAGCCGATCCGCGAGTTCACGGTTTTGACGAGTCGGATGGAGCGACCAGTAACAGCGGGCCAGAGAACTCACGTAACCCTAATCCAAAACAAGCGTATGGCATGGTGGAGCGTGGAATCGGGTTTATTCGCCGACAGGCTAAATCCAACAAACCATTCTACGTTCAGCTTTCGCAATATGGAGGTCGTTCACAGGCGGACGCAAAGCCAGAGACGTTTGAAAAAGTTTTGCAGCTTGGGCTTGGCAGAGACCAACGCAACATAGGGGCGGCCGCCGTAGCGCTCGACATGGATATCACGATCGGAATGCTGCTCAGTACACTGGACGAACTGAATATTGCGGACAACACATATGTGATTTATACCGCCGATCATGGCACGCCCGGTCGCAATGGTCCGTTGCAGGGTGGCAAGGGCGGCTTGTGGGATGGTGGGATTCGCATCCCGCTCTTCATTCGGGGGCCCATCGCAAAGGCAGGCTCGCACACCAGTGTCTTGGCCACTGGTGCAGACCTTGTTCCCACTGTCGCTGATCTTGCCGGCATCGCCGAAACGATGTCCGACCGAGTGGAAGGCGGCAGCCTGCGACAGGTGCTGATCGACCCTGTTTCCGGCACAGTAAAACGCCCACGCGAAGAGATTGTCTTTCACTTTCCGCACTACGACAAGGATCCGCTTGGGCCGGTTTCGGCGCTCATTGTCGGCGACTTCAAGCTCGTGCGAATCTACGAAGGCAATCGGAACCTTTTGTTCAATCTCGCGAAAGACCTCGGCGAACACAATGACCTTGCTGCCAGTCGTAGCGAAAAGGTTCGCGAACTCTCGGATCGGCTCACAAGCTACCTCGAATCGATTGATGCTGGCATGCCGATACAGCGGTCGGGCGATGCTCCTGCGTCGGTTGCCATGCGAAATACGAACTCAAGACCTGACGCGATCATGCAGGGATTGGATAAGAATGACGACGGACAGCTCACCAAAGATGAAATCGAATATCTGCCTGCTTTACTACGTTCTTTGGATAAGAACCAAGACGGCACGTTATCCCGCGACGAAACACGCGTTCGTTAAGCAAGTATGCAAACCTACAGACAACAAAGGAAACGTAACATGAAACGGATCATCACTCTCGCAGCAGCGATCGTGTCGTTGACGATCGCAGACTCAGCATTCGCTCAGCAAGAAAACAAAGCGAATGATAGACAACGTCAAGGTCAACAACAGGATCGTGGTGAGCGACGAGGTGGGGGCCGGGGGCAACAACAAGATCGCGGTGCAGAACAAGGTGGTGGTCAGCGCCAGAAAGGTGGTGAACGGGGTGGTCAAGAACGGGGAGGTCAAGGAGGCGGCAGGCAGGGCGGTGGTGGGCTGTTTCGGCTACTCGACACTGACCGTGATGGCAAACTGTCCCCACAAGAGATCGCCGGTGCGGTCGCCGCATTGATGAAGTTAGATGCAAACAAAGATGGCATTCTTGATGCCCAGGAACTGGTGGTTCGTGGCGGTGGCGGCCGAGGTGGTCAGGGACGTAATCGTGACGGGGAGCGAGGTGCCGAGAACTCGAATCGGCGCGGCGGTGGGCAAGGAAAGGGCGGCAAAGCCAAACAGACGCCTGAGAACTAATAGAGAGTTGCTATGAAGTCCTGTCTTAGCATCGCACTTGCGATCTCATTGGTGTCTGCTTCGGCCAACGCTGCAGATCGACCCAACATTGTGTTCATGATGTCCGACGACCAGGCTTGGAATGGACTCTCTGTATCGATGCACCCTGATCTTGAATGGTCGAAAAGTTCGATTGTCGATACGCCGAATCTCGAAAAGTTGGCTGCACAGGGGATGCGGTTTTCCGCTGCTTATGCACCTGCATCGGTCTGTTCACCGACTCGCGTCAGTTTGCAGACCGGGAAAAGTTCGGCAGCGATGCATTGGACCAAGGCTGCGCCACCGGAAATCGGCCACAAGATGATCGAACCCCGCAATATTCGATCGATACCTGCATCGGATGTAACCATCGGTGAACTCCTGCAGTCTGCTGGTTATGCGACTGCTCACTATGGCAAATGGCACATCAATGGTGGCGGCCCCGCGGCGAATGGCTATGACGAGGGCGATGGCAATCTTGGCAATGAGCACGCTCACCAGTACGGCGATCCAAACCCCGCCGATATTTTTGGCATGGCAGAGCGGGCGGTGATGTTCATGGAGAAGAACAAGGCTGTCGATAAGCCGTTTTTCATACAGATGTCATGGCATGCCTTGCACGCTCCACAAAATGCGATGAAAGAAACGCTTGTGAAGTACGCTCAGCGGATGAGCAGTAGCGTCGACGAAAAACGGGTCGGTAGCGCGGCGATCGCAGAGAATCTGGACACCGGAGTCGGCATGGTTATCGATGCCATCGACCGGCTTGGGCTGACAGATAATACGTACGTCATCTACATGTCCGACAACGGTAGTGGCGGAGGAGGCGGTGGCAAGCGTGGTAGAAGGCGAGCTGGTCTCGCCGGTGGTAAAGGTGGCGTGTGGGAAGGTGGGATTCGCAGCCCGCTAATCATTCGTGGTCCTGGTGTACCCGCGAGTTCATGGTGCCATGAGCGAGTCGTCGGCTACGACTTCTACCCCACGTATTGCGTGTGGGCCGGTCTTTCGGAATCGAAACTCCCCCGCAATATCGAAGGTGGCAGCATTGTCAGCCTGCTCCGTAATGGCAGGGGAACTGTGAAACGTCCACGCAAAGAACTGGTCTTTCACTTCCCGCACTATCAAGGCGGTGACGGGCCGCATTCCGCTTTGTTTCTTGGCAATTACAAGCTGATGAAATTCTACGAAGACAATCGCCTCGCCCTGTTCGACATCGCTGCAGACATTTCAGAACAAAACGATCTGTCGCAGCAAATGCCTCAGAAAGTCAAAGAACTTGATCGTTTGCTGGTGAAATATCTGCAGGACATTAACGCACAAATGGCTGTGCCGAATCCGCAATTTGATCCCAATGCCCATCCAGCAGCAAGGCAACGAGGAGGTGGGAACCGCCGCACGGACCCGATCCTTTCGTTGAGTGATGCCAACCGCGATGGCCAACTTTCAACAGCCGAAATCAACGCGATCCCCGGGGCACTTCGAGAAACAGATGCGGATGGCAATGGCGTTGTGACACTACAAGAAATCCAAGCGGGACAAACGAAGAGGAATCGCAGTGGCAATGCACTCTAATTTCTTACGACCAATGGTCGTTCTACTGATTGCGACTCTCAGCTGCGCAGCGTCAACGAGCGAAGCTCAAAATCGTGAACGAGACGGAACGCAGTGGCCATCCTTGGATCAAGGATTTCTGTTTGTGGAAGGGAAGTATGTTCCGCGGCCCTACGAATTTCGGCGAGAAGGCGAGCATTACTTTGTGAACGAGATCAACCTTGCATCGCTCGGTGTTGACCTGTCGGCGTACGAGGAAGAGGTGAAGACACATCAAGATCGGCGAGACGGCAAAAAGCGACGTGGAAAATCGCGTGATCCGATTTCGAAGTTTCATTGGGATTTGTATTTGACAATCCGATTCAATGATCCGGTACTGCTCGTTTCTGGTTTGCCTCCGCTTTGGTTCGGTGAAAGCACTGGTGGGGATTTGCTCCGAGTGCTGGTGGACGATGAGAAACGTGCGTCTGCCGCGAAAAGCGTTCCCGATTGGAAGCCAATCATCCCACTCAAGCCAACTGATTCTCCACGCGTGATGGAATACCTATCGGAATGGCTTGCGTCTTTTCGGCCATCTTCGACGCTGTTGTCCAATGCGACCGCACGAATTGAGGTTCTGGATACGGTAGAAGCCGCGAATGCACAGTCGAGCGAGGCAACAATCCGACTCGCAACAGTCGGATACCCACTCACAATCTTGATGATGGTATTGGTTGTGCTTGCTTTTGGCCACTTGTTATCACATCGCCCAACTCCGCTCGACCGGGGTGGCACGCTCGAGCCGAGTGGCAACGCATTTCCCCCGGAACTCAGCGTTCACTTCAATCGATCGCTGATGTTAATCGGCGGCTTATCAGCAGTAGACCTAATCTGGACGCTTCTCGTTTCCCAGGCCGGTGCGATGCATGAACTAAATCCGATTGGGAGCCGGATGATTGACGACCCTTTGGAGCTGATTGTCTTCAAAGTGCTGGTTACGACAGCGGCTCTCGGGTTGCTGTACTTTTGCCGTCACGTCCCACTGGCTCGACAGGCTTCCTGGTGGGGTTGCCTCGTGTTGACGCTCGTTGCTTCCCGCTGGCTCATTTTCAACTCCATGTTCATTTCCTAGTAATCACACACCCGGGGAATAAAGCCCATGCTTGCTGCCCTCTCTCGAATCTATTTGGTCATGATCGCTGGCATTGTTGTTTCTGGGCAGGTTCTCGCGCAGTCGCCCGCACCAAAGATCCGTAAGCCAATTATCGACGACACAATCAAAGCGAACGTTTATGCGGATAACTCGTTCAAGCTTTACATTAATGGTGAGTTGGTTGCTATCGACTCGATTAATTTCGTGCCGCACAACGTTGTCTCTGTCGACGTCTTGCCGGCCTACCCGATGACAATCGCGGTCATGGGAATCGACAACGCCGACCCGAAAACAGGTATGGAATACGCCAACACAAATATCGGCGATGGTGGCTTTATCCGGAAGTTGGGTGATGGCACGGTCACAAATGCTATGTGGAAAGCGAAGAAGTTCTCCTGGGGACCGATCGACGGCGACATCGAAAATCCTCGCGTCGAAAACATCCCCCTTCCCAAGGACTGGCAGGCGGTTGACTTTGATGATAGCCAGTGGCCCAATGCCAAAGAGTTCACTGAGGAAGAGGTCGGCCCGAAGGGGCCGTTCTTTGAACACGACTTCAAAGGAGCCAAGTTCATTTGGTCCGACGACGTGAAGCTCGACAACCTTGTGCTTTTCCGCACTGTTGTGAAGTCGCCACCTGACGGCAAGGACCGTCCCGATTTCCGGGGACTCACCGACGTAGTTCCGCAACGGGGCGGGGGAGGTGGTGGTCGTCGAGGTGGCGGTGGCAACCGAGGACAACGCGGATCGAACCGGGCGAATTAAGAAGCGACCCTTGCAACTCAATCACATCTCTCCGCGAAAGACGACCATGAACAAATCACGCCGGATCTCAATTTCTGTGTTGTTGGCTGCAGTCTTGTCTCCGACCATGCTGCTCGCTCACGAAGGACACTCGCATGTTCCTTCGCCTCAGGCACAGCAGCAGATCAAGCGGCTGAACATCGAGCTGCCCAAGGTTCATTTTGTTGTTCAAAACCGATCGGTGGATTTTCGTCCCGATCTCGCAAAGCTGTTCGATCCGTTCAAGGAGAAGGTCAGTGTTCGTTTTGATCGCGACTTCCTGTTCGTTGAATCTAACGGAATGCCGGATCATTCGATGATGACTGGTATCACGGCCTGGCAGCAACAAGTTCCTCTGCCTCAGTCTTACACCGGCAGCAATGCGTGGAGAATTCCGCTGCATCCAGTTCCGGCGAAGAACCCATTGTCAACGAAGGAGCATTTCTTTCGCGGGGCAATCGCCTTGGCAGTCAATGGTGTGCCGATCTTCAATCCGATCAAAAACGATGGTAGAACCGATGCGTTACTCGCCGGTGAACTTGATCAGTGGGGCGGGCATTGTGGTCGAGCTGACGACTACCATTATCACATTGCACCTGTGCATTTGGAAAAGATCGTTGGTGTCGGAAACCCGGTTGCTGTGGCTTTCGATGGATATCCAATTTATGGATACAACGATCCGAACGGAAAACCACCAACAGACCTCGATTGGTTGAATGGACACAAAGGTCCGGACGGCGAGTACCACTACCACGCAACGACAACCTTTCCTTACCTGAACGGCGGTTTCTACGGTGAAGTCGTCGAACTCAATGGACAAGTCGATCCGCAACCACGGGCACAGGGCGTTCGCCCGGCACTTCCCGGTCTGAAAGGCGCGAAGATCGTTGGTTTCGAGAGGCCGGAGTCGGGCAGGTTCATTGTCCGTTACGAAGTCTATGGCGACCCGCGATCCGTCCAGTACACCGTTGCCGAAAACGGATCGGCGACCTTTAATTTTGTTTCATCGCAGGGTACAAACACCGAAAACTACACGCCACCTCAAAGAGGTGGTGGCGACGGCCGACGAAACGCACAGCGTCCAGGATCACAACGACCCACTGGCAATGAACCACGCGGCAATGAACCACGCGGCGGAGGCGGCGGACGGGCTGTGAATGAAAGCCCTGGCGGTGATCTCATTGTTTCAGCATTGGATTCAAACGGTGATGGTCGGATTGAAAAATCCGAGCTTCGCGGAGCCGCGGCCGCCTTGCGTAAGCTCGACAAGAACAAGGATGGCCAATTAACGGCCGAAGAAATCCGCGGCCCAGTCGGCGTGCGACAAGGCGGCCCACCCAAGAGACCTCGCGGTGGTGGCAGTCCTCAGGGGCAAATTGGAAGTTCACGCGGCCCACAGCCCAGCGATGGTCTCCGTCAACCGTGGATTCTGGTTCATGCGGATGAGATCGATCTCGATAAGAACAAGATCATCAGTCGGGACGAAATCGTCGGTGAAGCAAACAAGGCTTTTGCAGGGTATGACAAGAACAACGACGGTAAACTCAGTCAAAGTGAACTGAGCGGACGCGGCGGATCACGCAGTGCAATGGGCGGGTTCCTAAAAGGCCACGCCAAGGAAATCGATCGTGATGGAGATGGCATCCTGACCCGAACCGAAGCCATCGGTAATGCGGAGCGAATGTTCGGCAAAATGGACACCAACGAAGACGGCAAGATCACGTCGGAAGAAATGGAGGCTTCACGGCGAAAGTGAAAACTCCAGCCGGATCAGGCAGCGGCAGAGATAGTCGCTGCGGCTTCAGGAATCGTAGTCGTGGCTTCCTATGAAGAACAGGCAATGCTGCAGGCTGGCGATTCACTGTTCACCATCGAAGAATCTGGCTGTCTGGAAGTTCATTGCTACTTAAAAGTCAACGAAATGACATGGACCTGGGGGGCACTCCGGTGGTGATGATCTCTGTGATAACCATCCCGGGTGTGCTGCCTATCCTTTTGGAAACACATCACCAGGCCCTCGTCCGAATTCCCATAGCAACCACTCTTGCATTCGACTTGATGTTCAACACCACCACCTTTTTTTGCCTGCCCCAACCTGGCTGTTTGTGACTCAGCAAGTTCGGCCAATCACCATCAGTCGATTTGCGCGTGCTGGATGTTTGCGCCACTTGAGCCCTCTTTCGCGAGATCACCATGAAACTCTCATCAATCTTCCTGCTCGCCATCACTCTTGTGTGTGCTCCGATATTCCAGAGCCACACGTTTGCTCAAAACGGCAATCAAGGCGGCGGGCAAAAACAGGCGGGTGGCAAGGGAATGAAGGGACGCAAACGAGGCGGTCAAAAAGGACGTGGTGGTGAAGCGAGAAACGAAAAAACGGCTACAGCTGATCATCTTCCACCCGGCTTTCAGCAACTGACCAAAGACGAAGTCAAATTACTCGATTCACTTTGCAGTCGTGCTCTTGAACACATCGACGGGTTGCAGCCACGGTCGAAAATTTCTCTCCTTTCGATTGCCAACTACTTCGGATCGATGACTATCTCAGCAGACAAAATTGCCGTAGCAGAAGGTGATGCCGAAATCGAAACCGGCCCTTCCGAAACCGACATCGGCTTCTACATTCTGAGTCGGCTCAGCAGCAAACAACGAGGTGAACTCGGGAAACTCGTTGTCAGTCAAAGACCGGATATCGCAGAATACGAACAGCTTCACGAGCAGGTTTTGAACCTGCTTCGAACATTCCCAGAGGCAAACCCACCGCAGCGAGCAATTGAGCGAGCCCTCGCGGATGCCGCCAAGGCTGCCGGCGAAAAGGAGATCGAGATAGCGATCGCTCAGGCTCGGGTCTTTGCGGACATCGCCAAATCACTTACGCAAGAACAACAACAGTTCCTCTTGCTGGTTCGCTCCAGTCCAGCGGCCGTCAATACGAGCAACGAATCGATTGCGGAAGTGCGCGCAGCACTCGCTCAGCATGACCTTAAGGATCAGGGAGCGATAGCGATTCTGGCCTACAAAGCCGCGTGTTACTGCACCGGCACGGGCGCGCAAAACGCCGCGTCCTACCTCGGCAAAGCGACGGGCGTTTTCCGAGGAAAATCTGGCGGAGGCAGGGAAATGCAAAGAACAGCATCCTTCCTGAACACGCTCAATCTGTTACAGCAGCAGAAACTGTTTCAACTGCTCAAATCCGAAGCAAGATCTCTTCAAACACAGGCGTCGCTACGATCACAAATGATCGTGTTGCTGGATGGTCTCAAGGCAGGTAAGGATTTTGTAGAGAGAAAAGCTCGGCAAGCGGGTGGCACAAGCGCTCAATCAGAAATGCGCAACATCGTTTTCGAAGCAAATGTGTTCACGCAGTTGCAGACCTCTCTGACTGACACTCAGCGAAGATTTATCTTGCAGAACATTGCCTCAGCAAGAAAGTAGCATTCGTTGCATTTTCTGGTCCGCCAGTCCATTGGTAACGATCGATTTTTACAGGTCGCGAATCACCGGCGATCATCGTTTCGTTTCCGCATTCAACCCGATCGCCGGTTGAACAGGCTTGGAACTGGCGTTATGCGATATTCCTAATCTTTGCCTTATCAAAAGATTCTGGGCGGTCCGCTGAACAAGCAGGTCTCCTTGCTTATATCGCTTGAACTTCTGACCAAAACTTCTCCAACCCGCTGATTCTCATTTCGCTAAGTCGTCTTGCCACGTTACCGGTTTCTGTGATTGGTGTGGCTGCTGCACCGACCGCTTGCATGATGGCAGGCAAGCCTGATGTTGCAAGTCATGCGCCGATGTTCGAAGAACATTTTAAAACGATGACGCCGTGCAGCGGGGACCCGGCTGGCGAGAGTCGCGATCCATGAGCGCCTCGGTATTTCCGCGTGTCAGTATTGTCAATGTTTCCATTCCCGCGCCGATTCATAAGGGTGCAACACTCAAGCAGATTCGCGACGTTCGCTCACCAGTAACCGCGGTTATGGTAAACGGTACCGGTCGTGCGATCAAAGAAGAATGTCGTCATCGCCCCATTCGATTTGGTGGGACCGGAAAATGTAATTGCATCCCGTAGTGGTTCCCAGCCCGCGATCTTGCGAAAAATTTCTGTGTCTGCTGGTCGCACTTTTCTTCTTTCATGATCGATTTCAGATCGCTGTTCAACTGAGGTATTGCCGTCCCGTTTCCACAACTCATCTAAAAAATTTGTGAAGTCATCCAGCGAGATTTTGTATCTTGCGTAATGACCTCCACGCTCGCTGAAGATGACGATGTCCGTCGCCTCGCGGGGCAAATAAGGCTTGATGCGAGGATCAGCAACCATGTCTGCCGATTCAAAATGATGTTTGCCCGATAGGAAGGTTTTGTCTTCGGGCGCTTTCTCGGTCGGTTCAATCGCTTTGCCGATCACGAGATGCTGCCCGTCAAGGTCTGTGGCGCCCTTGATCTCAATCCTTCCATCAGCAGCAACGATCATTTGGAAAGACTGCGTGGCTTTTTCAGGCTGCTCCGCCCGCTGAACTGAGGACTTCTCTGTCCAAGTGATTGTTCTCTGGTCTGGATTCCAACTTCCCATGTAATAAGACGGCCTGGCTGGAACTGTCAAATCGGCTTGTTTTTGTAAAGCTTCGAGATCGGTGGCAAAAAGCCCCCATTTAAATCCAGTTTTAGAAGGCGTCCCCATGATCGTGTACTGCACGGTTCGGTCGCGTGAGTCGGCTGACCACCGCAGCACCATGGCCCAACCTGCATACATGCCGCCGACGGGACTTCCGGTAACATGCAATTCTGCTGTTACCGGAGTCACGACTCCTCCCTTCGTTGACTCACCCTCGAAGGTCTACTTACCGCAAGCAAGGTTTAGGCCTTCGAACAACGTAAGGTCATCATTCGGAAAACCCTCGGGCAAGCTGGGATATCCGAGTTTGCTCCAGCGTGCCGCGGAATCCTGGGCGTCGGAATCGCTGGCAAACAAAACCACCCCAAGGACGGCGAATCCGCCGAGAAGGAGCGGGTAACAAGAAACCAGACCACGAGCACGCATGAATCGCTTCCCAGAAGAGTAAGAATCACATAAGCTTTGCAATGCAAAGTAAGCGGAGTTTGAACCGTGTCAAGTCAAAAACGGGGGAATTTTCAAACGCGCAATTGATCGCGAAGCCCCAGCTTTCAGCGACCTTTGAATTACTGCCAACCAGCCGTTGCGAGTCAATTGGTGAAGTTGTGCATGCTCATCGGCCAAGGAAGCACATCGCAAGCAACCCTCTTCGAACCAGCTCGATTCCCGAAGACTGACGCAAGTTGCTGAGCAATAAGAGGGTATTGATCACTGTGTCTGGAAGTACGAAACGAAGTCGAAATCAACACAACCTCCCAGCTTTTTTCAACCGGTCACCACGCCGTGTAGGACGAAAACCATGTGGCTGCTCAAATTGTTTCCCTCTCTTTAAGAGGCGATTTTGTTTCTTGCGTCGGTTGAGTCAGACGCTCCCAAGGTTTACGGTACATTTTGCTTTGGCGATTAAACTCTGTAGATGTGTGCGTGGGATTCTTCACGCTGACAGAGGCCATGAATAATACCAACACTGCTGTAATCAGATTCCTTTATGTCTGATCCTTCCTTTGATCCTTATCACAAATGGCTCGGCATTCCTGCATCCGAGCAACCCGCAAACCATTATCGTTTGCTTGGGCTGGCGATGTTTGAATCGGACACTGATGTGATTGATTCTGCCGCGGCACGGCAAACCACGTACGTACGCTCTTTCGCCATTGGTCAACATGGAGATCTGTCGCAGTCGATCCTAAACGAAATCGCCAAGGCGAAACTCACACTGCTCGATCCTGAGACCAAGAGACAGTACGACGACACGCTTGTTAAACCAGAAACTCAAAGTCGTCCGCTCAATGCCCTGGACAGACCGGTTGCCGCTGACAGGCCGGTCGCCGCTGACAGGCCGGTCGCCGCTGACAGGCCGGTCGCACCAAAGCTCTCGCCACCACTTGTCCGATGCCCAGGTTGTGGCGTTGGTCTTGCCATTAGCGAGGCGCTCTTTGGGAAAACAGTTCAATGCACAAAATGCAAAACGCAATGCCAGGTATCAGATAATGGCACGGCGGTATTATTGTTGCCTGTCGGAGCAACGGACCGTGCTGATTCATCAGCTGATGCGTACACACTATCTGAACCGGTATCGCTCTCGCGTGCAAAAAGCGACACACTCGCTATGCACGCGAACGTTACAAAGCGACGAGCCAAGACGTCGTTATCAATGTGGCTCGTAGCGATCTCATTTGTTTTGATTGGAATCCTCGGAATCATTTATGGGGTCAGTCTTCTTTGGTCAGTGTCCGACAAAGATCGTCCCCGTATCACGGCGACTGAGTTCGATGATCAGCAACGCGTTGTTTTACCACCAATTCAAAGTCAAGCCGCTCGGGGAATAGAGCAAAGGGAATCGCTTGTTCCCAGCACCCGTATTCGACGACGTAATCCGTCACCACCAATCCGAGCTGAATCCGCAGGCCAAAAAGAGGATCAACCATCGCAATCCCCGGTGAGGACCGAACCCGATGCAACGGACGGGGTGCGAACCATTTTCGCTCGTCAGGGAGCAACGACATTCGTCAATGGACCAACAAAAAATGTTGTCGTTACCGGCGTGTGCTCATCGGTTCAGGTGGGTGGCTCTGGATATAACATCACAATTGAGCAAATGGTCGACGGAGAGATCAAGCTATCCGGCTTCGATCATCGATTACATGTCACTGGATCGGTGATTAAGATTCTGGGGTCCGGCCTTCGACATCAGTTGATTGTGGAGGAACTCGGGCAAGTAGTCATGTCGGGTAATGATCATGAGCTCTCCTTTGTGCGAAGTCACGCTGATCCTGCTGCGTCGCTCGGCAGCGATCAGCCAGCGATCAGATCAACGAGGAACTTCAAGCAAATTGAACAAATTGCAAAACTACCACCGCCAACGAGCATTCGCGAGTGAACTACAGCACGATTCAACCGCGCCGCGACTCATTCGGGAAGCCGACGCGAGTCGAGTCGAAGTTCTGGGAAGTCCTAGGCTACGCCCTGCTGCAGAAACCCTGATGAACTAGGCGGAAACTGCTTAAGTCATTTCTCCAATCGGTTTTGCGCCGTCCGAATTCGTCCGACTGTGATCGCACCTGAATCCTCAGCCTCCGTCGAATCGATCTCGGAGTCGCTGATTATCGTCTCGTCCGTGGCTTGGCCGATCATCACGGCTTCTTTGATAGAGCGTTTCATCCACTTGGCCTCGTCACCTTCAGTCACGCGACCGCTCGCGATATAAGCCGCATAGATTTGTGCTGCGGCTTGCACGATGACGCTTTCGCTGTACTGCAACTTGAAGTGTTTCTTCGCCATGAGAATTTGATTCCTGATAAGTTCTTTGCATAACGGTTGCACTCAATGTAGAAGCAATCTAGCAAAAAGTGCTCCGTAGAATTTCCAGAGTAGACGCAGTTTGGTTTCGAACGGATGGCTGTGCGACCGCATTCGCGCATGTCTGGGAAATTGTCGTGTTGAAATGATAACGAGTTTCATTTACTCCGTTATGACTGAAATCCCACGGCGATGGAGAGAAGAATCGCAGTGTCAGTTGCGATTCACGGTTTGGGTTCATGGTCAAAACGTTTTCCCATGGACACCCCTTTATGGTGAAAAAAATTGGACCGAACAAACTTTCTCAGGCATTCCTGTTTTGCATCAACTGCGACTTGGTTTTGGGTGGCATAGGCTAGTAAGGTTGTTTCACCATCGTGCGTGGGAGATTTTGACCGATGGAGAGTCGAGCAGATTATTTTGAGAGTATTCCAATGTTCTTGCCCAACTCGCACGTGAACTCAAGATCGCGTTAATTAAATGACCGCAGCGATTTTTGCCCTGAGCCAGCTCTGTTCGATTGATGCAAACGCTTTGACGAGGAAATCCAGCGAAATCCTGTCTGTCTAATTCACCAATCTGTGCCAAGCGATTAGCAATTCGCTGACTAGGTCTACCGGGCTCTTTCAACTCTTTTTTTCCCTATGTTATGTCTGAAGTGAATCGCTGGTGTACTTGGTACTAGGAGGACTTCCAAAAGAGGTCTCTTGTCCAGAAATAAACGCCGTACATCTTTTTCTGCACCGGTCCCAAACGAAATACTGTTTTCGGTATCAAAACGATATGGCATGCGTTAGGGGTGCCATTGCCGCTAGGTCACGCGTTGCGCGACAAAAAACATGCACAACCGTAAGTCTCTGATGCGCACTGAACACTGGCGAATGTTTTCGCCCGCTGCATCGTGCATTACACATGTGGGTAAAAAGTGAACAAACTATGAACGAATCTAAAAATCAATCGAGTGGGTTTCCTCGTCGTGCTGTGCTCAAAGGCACGGCGACGGTCGGATTGGGTTTTTTCGCTTTGGCGTATTGCTTGCTGAACTCCGCTGAAGCTACAGAGACGACGGACCCGATTTTTGACACCAAGGAAATTCGTGATGAAAGCACATTGGAGATAAAAACTCTGCAGGATTGGCATGTGGACGAGGTGACAGGCTCGACGCGACAGAAACTGATCGAAATCAACGTTGCCCAATGGTGGCCTGGACAAGATTATCGGATCCCGGTTCGTATGATTGTTCCGCTCAAAGCTAAAGCAAAAGGCTTTCATTTGACTGGCGCAAACTCATATCAGGAATTGATGGAGGATACGAGAATAAGCGAGTTCCAGGGAAAACTGCTGGAAGGTGGTGTTGGCATCGTCAAGACGCACGTCAAGGCGTTTCGGCAAATTCCGGGCAAGCGGGGCTTGGAGCAAAAGATGGGGCGTCAGTTTTTGGAAGAGCTGAATCCGCGATACACAACGATTTGGATATGGTCGATGACCTTAATGCGGGCAACTACTGCGGCGTATGCGGACCGTGACCATTTCGAAATCGGCAAAGTCGTTGGCTCGGGAAGCTCGAAGAACGGCATCTCCCCCGCGGTCGCCTTGATTAATGACGAACGTTTTACCGCGACATGTTCTAACCACGCGTTTGCTTATGGTTCACCGACGCGAAGAAACGAGAGAGCAGAAATAGAAAAGGTTAAGGCAGCAAGCAAGGCATTCTTTGAGGCTGTTAGAGCTGGTGATGTTGAGCTAGAAGCACAACGCGCGCGATGGTATCAAAGTGTAATGGTGGGATCTAATCGCAACATGGATGCGATTGCGCTCAGAGCGGGAAAATCCATGGACAAATTAAACGAGATGAGAAGTCGCTTTTGGCCCAGTGTGTGCGTTACCGAGAATTGGGACAAGCTGATAAAGCGCGGCGTCGATGTGTTGTTCCAGCCGGGAACTAATGACTATGTTGCCTATGATATTTTATGGGGAGCGCAGAACTATCCTCAGCTACCTGTCTATTACGAACCTAATGGTGGGCACTCGCAAACGCCACACGGAGCCGCAGCAAAAGATAACCAGAACGTCGAGGCTTTTCTTTGGAATCATTTCTTTGGCGGTGATTCCTTGTTGAAGCCTCCAACGTCAAGCTACGAGGTTGATCAGGATAAGTTAAGTGTCCGTGTGCGTTTCGATGAGGGCCCTCAACCGACAAGCGGACGCATCTGGTGGATCTATGATCGCGCTCCCGCAGGGTCCGCTCCGTTCTTGCACGTGCAGATCCCCGAAAACCAATGGATGGATATGGAACACGATGCGCAGACCGGCACGTGGACCGCAACCTTGCCGCTGAAAAGTGGGTATTCCCGAATCGATTTCTTCAGTAACCACGGTCAGGTGACCAATGGCTACAAGCAGTATCTCTCGAGCCCTTATACGCGAGTAGAACTTGGCCCATTTCGTCAATAATGGTGACTTGTCCACCAAGTCGAATTAGCTGGTCGTCAGAGGATTTTCGAGTTTGGCTCATCAACTGTGTCGCAATTCTCGGTCGCAATTGATTCCCGTCGTAGCGATGATGGCCAAGCGATATTCACCAGTGCGATCTGCCGCATATCAATCTCTTTGATGGGGACCGGCCCTGACTCAACCGACGGTAGCAAGCGATTGGCCTTTTGAAGATCCGAGGCCAAATTGATCAGCCGCTTGCGAGAGGATTGTCTTGGCATTTACCGAAAATCTGGAAAGACTGATCGTCTTGCTCGTAGGTTGGGAATTGAACGGATTCCACTTGACCGCTCGATCCATGCCTAATCATGCGATACCGCGGTCATTTAATCCAATGGCTATGAATTGCGGCTGCACATAGTCCAAATCAATAACAATCAGCGATCATGCGAAGCTCCAAAACATGCCAATCGCGACATCGCTTATGCCAATCAAGCTGCGGGGTTCGCATATTGTTGTATCGACGTGTTGTGTCTGAGTATCTGTTTTTCGGCTCAACGTTCGATGGAACCACGACTCACGTTTCTTTCGCTTCTTCGATGAAAACCGGGCGTAAAAGTAAGAAGACGCGAATAGCTGATTGGTGAAAATGTCGGCAAGCTGCACGTAATCGACGTCGTATTGTCTTTCTTTTCTTGACTTCTCTTCGGGCCACCATTCACCTTCGATCCATTTCTTCCGCGCGCCGCCTGACACAGCGATCATGGCGTCGATCATCTCCACTGCCGTTGAGCGGGTGACGGGTTGGTACCGTGAAATGTCCTCATGCCACCACCATGCACAACTACTTTCAGGGGTCTGGTAACAAACCCAATTTTCGAGGAAAAATGCGATCAGTTCACGGTGGATCGCCGAGTCATCGAGATCGCAGTGAAAACGATCCAGAAGTGCCGGCAGACCGACGGACGCAGTCGACGGCAACTGACTTCCAAGAGCTTCGACGTTCAGTAATTCGGCCTTCATCCAGCCGATATTGGTGTATTCGAGATACTGAAGTTTGTTAATTTGCTGAATCAGCACTGCAGGGTCACATGACATCGTAATTCTTGGTTAATTGAGTCTGCAATAAAATACCAAGAAAGTTGAAACCGCAGAGTTGGCCAACGCGAGGTTGCGTCAGTTTAACTTGTCTAAGATTGTAATCGGTGCACAGCATTAACTTCGCGTTCAATCCTTCGTGAGAGTCGCCAAGACTTACCGTCATTCACGCATGGCCGAATCTCTTGGCGAGTTCTGCTGTTATGCCGGTCGAAGTTGCATGTCACGCAAAGGTCTGCGAGAGCAGGTAGAGTCATGTCGTTGATGTCCATTCAAAACCAAGAAATTCAACAGTAGTGTTTTCGCCTGACTGTTTTATTCAATGGTTCTCGAGCAGCGGGATATCAACGTAACGGCCGAAGCTTTCGGACGGTTCTCCCAGTTCATGTTCCGAAGCAATTCGACGGGCAGCCTGCATCGCTGCCGGGATACTTAATTCATCTGGATTTTCAAAGCCAACCCTAAAACTGCGCAGCGGGATGCTGGCTTCCACTTCAACTTCCGTCATGTTGTCTTCGTCATCCTCGGCCATGAATTTCCAGCGGATTGGAAAGACGTTTTTCCGCCGTGTTCCAAACTCGATCTGGTTGCTGGTTAGAGACCAGTGATGCGTCTCATAATAGAGTTCGCCGGGATCGTGCGGCATGATTGGACTGGAGCGTTCCGAGTCGGCCGATACGCGTTGTCCCTCTAGGTCATGCCAGGAGTTGACGGGAATGACGAGGCCACTAATGCTTGCGTGGCACCCTTCGCCGGACACGAATTCGAACTCCTCACGCCGGAAGCTTAGGTCTTCCTCGGACTCGCACTCCAGCGACAGCAGGCGGGCCGCACCACAGCGGACGTCGATCGACCAAGTTGGCGGCCGTGTTGGTTGTCCGTGCGACAGGAACCCGTAGATTTCTGATTCGTCAGTGTTCAACTCAAACTCAAACCCCATGGCCGGTATTCTCAGCATGGCTTACTCCTGCGGGTGTGCGTCAACGTGCGTTGCAAGCCATGGGTCAAGGAACGGCTACCGACCTCTATCGATCCGGCAAGGTGAGGACACTCGTTGAACGAGGACGGACGACGTAAGTTCGAGCGTGGCAAGAACGCGAACACGCAATTTTAGCCGATGATCGTCCGGTACTCAAAATCGACGGAGGTGCGATTTTGTATCGAGATCCAGCCTAATCGTCGCTCGCCAAGCGATGTCGGGCGTTGGACACCACGCCTGCGAATCCACGATTGGCAACGTACTCACTGACCACGGCGTTGAGCTAGCACCAACGCACAGGATTGCGGGAAAGATATTCCCGGCCTATCGAGCCGCCTTGGTTGGAATTGAGTTTGCTGTCGGGGAAGTCCGGACTAAAGAATGGTATTCCGACTGACTTCGGTTCGCCATGGCGTTGAAAACTCGGCGAGTCAGTCCTGCCGGGCGTGCCACAAATTCGCGAGGGTTCGAGTGACATGCGGTTGGCGGGTAGCTATGATATCTACCCGGGAAGTGTGCTCCGCGGAATGCTCCTGTAAATAGAGCGGTTTTGCAGAATTTCGCTAGTTTCGGGTGCGGATAGATTCCCTTGACCAAGGCAAGGACGAGTGAGACGCAACGGGGTGTTCGTCTTCTAAAACTACTTCGGTAGTCGTTTTTGCTCCCACCTTCGATCGCTCCCCAACTCGGTTGCCTCTCACGCTGTTTTGCTCTCTCCCGGGCGTTGGCCACCAATGATCAAATTGCGTCTCGCTCTCTCTAACCAAAGATCATGAAACAAAGGTTTTTCGCGTTACTGGTACGTATCATTTTGCCTGCTTGCATTTTGGCAGGTGGATGGTACGGCTTTCGTCAGCTTTCGGTTCCGATTGAAGAAGAAGTCGTCGAACCGCCTGAGCCAACGAAAGTTCGGAGCCGCGTGGAACTCCTGGAACTCGGGAGTTACCAAGTCCACATCGAAACCAATGGATTGGTGAGTGCCCATAACCAGGTGGCGCTTTCGGCTGAGGTGACCGGACGTGTCGTCATGATCAATCCCGAGTTCGAAGTTGGTCGTTTTTTTAACGAAGGCGACGTCTTGCTTAAGATTGACGATCGGGATTACAAGACTTTGCTTCGAATCGCAGAGCAAGAAGTTCGCCGTAGTGAGGCCGCCTTGGATTTGGCGTCGGCGGCCAAGAAGCGAATGGAGCAACTTGCCGCTCAAGATAGTGCTTCCCTGGTTGAGCTGGAAGCATCGCGTTCAATGTATGTTCAGGCGGAGAACGACGTTGAAGTCGCGTCGGCAAATTTGGATCAAGCGCAGCGAGATTTAGAACGCACTGAAATTGTCGCGCCGTTTTCCGGTCGTGTGGTCAGCAGGGTGATTGGACTCGGTGAATTGATCACGGTCGGAATGATTCTGGGAGACGTCTTTGCAGTCGATTACGCTGAGGTACGGCTGCCTGTTGCAACACGAGATTTGAATTTCTTGCGCCTTCCCGAACGCGAAAGTGATCCGCCATTGGACGTCACGCTTCGCGATTCGATCAATCCAAACAACGAAGCTGAGTGGAGCGGTCAAATCGTCCGAACGGAGGGGGCCCTTGATCCTAATTCGCTTGAGTTGTTTGCAATCGCCAGAATTCCCGACCCATTTGCGCTTCATCGCGATGGCTCGGTGTTACGCATTGGTCAGCCGGTTAGCGCCACGATTCGTGGTGGAAAGCTGGAGAACGTCATTGCTATCCCGAGAGATTCCGTTCGGTCGCTCAATCAAGTCCATTTGATTGATCCTGCGACGAACAAGTTGCGCACACGGAAGCTTAATCCGATCTGGTCCGATGAGAATTACATGATCGTTCGCGACCAGAATATAAATTCGGGGGATTATGTTGCGACCACGATGTTGGTGTATGCTCCCGAAGGCGCGGTTGTCGAGATCATCTCGGATCTTGAAACGGAGTCCCTGGCGGGGCATCCGCCAGTTGGAGACCCAACTCCATGATCGGTTGGTTTACCCGCAATGGGATCGCAGCCAATTTTTTGATGATACTGATTTTGGTTGCTGGCGGATTTGTTGCGACAACGCAAGTCCCACTCGAGGTGACTCCGGCGCTCAGTTGGGATGGTATCAGTATCCGGATGGCGTATCGTGGTGCTACGGGCAAAGACGTAGAGCGAGCTATCTTGATCCCGATTGAAGAGGCACTCGAAGGGGTCGAGGGAATTGATTCCATCAAAGCAGAAGGATTTCCGGGAGGCGCTTGGATCTGGGTACGCGCCGCGCGTGGGAAAGACCGCCGCGAATTACTCGATGATATTAAAGGGCGTGTGGATACAATCACAACCTTTCCTGCCGAGACGGAACCACCGCGGATCTACATTCCTGAGTCCGCGCACTACTATGAGATTCTGGAAATAGCAGTCACCGGGGATCTGGCGGTGCGTGAGCTTCGCGACGTCGCAATCAAGGTTCAGCGTGATCTATTAGAGATGCCTGGGATCAGCCGCGTTGTCTTGCAGGGAGATCTCGATCCAGAGATTGGGATCGAAACGGATGTTGAAAAACTTTTAGCTTATGGCCTTAGCTTTCAAGAGCTTGCAGACGCGATTCGAGCCTTTTCGATCGACCTCCCCGCCGGGGCGATCGACAGTGATAGTGGTACGTTTATTGTGCGCACTGACGGTCAAGCGTTTAGTCGTCGCGAATTTGAACAAATTCCGGTTCGATCTGTCGGCGGTGCCGAGATTCGAGTTGGTGACGTCGCGAAGGTCACTGATGGATTTAGTGAGGATCAACCCCGACTGTACTACAATGGACGTCCGGCGCTTCTGCTGGAAGTGATGCGAGTGAGCGATGAGAATGCGTTAGAAATCGCGAAACGAGTCCGCGAGTACATTGCGGAGACACCGGCGATCTTTCCCGAGGGAATCCGTTTGGAGATCTGGGACGATCAGTCGATTGCAATTCGTCAGCGGCTGAGCACATTGAGTTGGGCATTGGCTCTGGGCGGTCTGTTTGTGCTAGTGATTCTAGGTTTGTTTGTTCGACCTGCAGTCGCGTTTTGGATCGTGATCGGAATCCCTGTGAGCTTTGCTGGGGCTGCGATTTTCATGCCTTGGTTTGGCTTGACGGCGAACGTGATGAGCCTGTTCGGGTTCATCATCGTGACCGGAATTGTCGTCGACGATGCGATTGTGACCGCCGAGCACATTTACTGCAAAATCAGTGAGGGAAAAGACCCGCTGCACGCTGCCATTCAAGGAACGAAAGAGATCGCGACACCGGTCACGTTCGGGGCGTTAACGACAATCGTGGCATTTGTTCCGATGATGTTTTTCGATGGAAATTGGGGAGACTACGCGCGACAAGTTCCACCAATTGTCACGATGGTGCTTTTGTTTTCGCTCGTTGAGTCCAAGTTGATTCTGCCGGCGCACTTGAAACACCTGCGGTATAAGCGACCGACCGGATTGTTTTCGCGTTTCCAATCTGGTGTTTCCAATCTGCTGCAAGGCTTTATTGAACGCGTTTACGCCCCCGTTTTGCGAATGGCGATCAGAGGCCGTTGGGCGGTGATCGCGAGTTTTGTTTCGCTCGCGTTGGTGATGGCAGGCTATTGCATCAGTGGGCGCATGAAATTCGTACCCTATCCGACGGTTGATACCACCCGTATTAGCGCGATGCTAAGTCTGCCCAGCGACACACCTATGGAAGTCACCCAGCGGTACGTGCAACGCATCACTGACGCACTCCACATTCTTCAAAAAGAAGCGGTTGATCCGGTGACCGGTGAATCAATGGTTGGCAACATCGTGACACTGGCAGGTGCTTCGCGTCCTGGTCGCGACTATGACCGGTCACGGGCATACGCATCCTTCGAGGTCTTACCGCCAGAACAACGCAGTGAACCTGGGCCGTCCAATACGGACTTGGCGACACGTTGGAGTGAGCTCGTCGGCGAAATTCCTGAGGCGCGTGAGTTTCGAACGCGTACAGAAGCGGCCATGGTTCGGGAATGGGGACCGGATGATGACGAATTCAATTTGGAACTTCGAGGACCCGATTCACCCGCCAAGCGAGAAGTTGCTAGGAAGATTAAATCATTGTTAGAGACCTACCCTGGCTTGAAAGATCAGTGGACGGACGTTGATGAGGGACAAGACGAACTGCGGATTCGCCTGAAGAGTCGGGCCGCCGAACTCGGGCTAACTCAATCGATGTTGGCCAGTCAGGTTAGGCAGGCTTTTTATGGTGAAGAAGCGCAGCGGTTTCAACGGGGCACCGATGACGTTCGCGTTATGGTACGGTTGCCGGAATCGGGGAGACGGTCACTTCATACCCTCGATCGACTTAAAATTCGCACTCCATCGGGAGCCGAAGTCCCGCTCAAGACCGTGGCGACGATTACCGTTGTCAAAGCTCCCAGCAACATTGAACGTACGGACAAAGCAGAGGTCGCTCGTATTGGTGCGAATGTTCGAGATGAGAGTGTTGACATGGTGGCGATCGCCAGGGATCTCGGTCCGACCCTGGAGAAGTTGTGTAATTCAGCCGGTCTAACCTTTCGTTATGATGGTTACGTTGCAGATGCCGAAGCAACGCGGCGGCAGACAATCATTGGGGCGATCCTGCTTGGGTTGACGCTCTATGGGCTTCTGGCGGTGGCACTCCGATCGCTGCTGCAACCACTCTATGTACTCTTGGCGGTGCCATTTGCGGTGATCGGCGCTATCTTTGGCCATATACTGCTCGATTTGACGCCCTCTTATCTATCGGTGTTCGGGATGCTGGCACTGGCTGGGATAGCGGTCAACGATACGCTTGTGTTGGTGGATTTTATTAATCGTCGGTGTGCGGCGGGAACATCTCTGTTTGAGGCGGTTGCCGAATCAGGAACGAGTCGGTTTCGTCCGATCTTTCTGACATCGGTTACGACATTTGTGGGGCTGACACCGCTGATTTTCGATCCGTCGATCCAAGCAAAGTTCTTGATCCCGATGGCGGTTTCACTCGCGTTTGGCGTGCTCTTCGCGACCGGCGTGACCCTTTTCCTGGTGCCATGTGCTGTCTTGGCGGGGGACGACATCTCAAGAGGTTGTCGATCCTTTTCGGCTTGGTATGCGACACCCTTCAAGTCGTCAGAGACTGTGACAAAGAGACAGCGGTAGTTTTACGGGATCAGAAAATCGCACGAATGTTTTGTCCGATGAGTTCGCAGGCAGCCTCATGCGCTGCATCTAATTCTAGGCCGAAATGAAATTGAAATTCGGTAACGCCCGCAAAGGTTTAAATGTTACTACTTTGTAAGAACGAATGCTTGGCGGAGTTTTGATCCCGCGGCAGAAAGAACGCTCTTGAAGACATTCAGAAAATTTGTCTCGAGGAGAGTGGTGGCGAGTCGTTTCGCAGAAGCAGAGTCGATGAAAGCCGTTCTGTCAGAACGATCCCAACGAGCGTATACCGGGAGATCCTATTCTGCTTTTGCAAAAAGTTAAACAAGCAGTGTGTTCGCGAGGATGACAGCCGTCGGCTTAATCCGGAAAGTCACTCAAGGGCTGCGAGACCATTTTCTAAACGGATTCAGGTGCTGAATGCACCATGCACTTGGTATCCATGACTTCCCACCGACCACTTGTAGCCGCATCCATGGGTACGTTGCCAAACCGCCCAAAAACACCGTGTTTGCTCTAGGGCAACTGAGTTCGCGCGAGAGGATTTGGGACTGGATGATTCGCGATGCTGATCTCAGTTTGACGCGGTCCGACATCAAAATGATGACATTTTCAAGAAACGCGTCGCATCTGTTTTTGGCATCTCTTGACAGTTTTTACGGGGAAATGGGGCGGTTGCGGCAGGCATTTATACTTTGGCACGGTTCTCGCTATCTAAGATCTCTAGAATGGATGTCAGCTTTCCATCTAAACCAGTCACGGGAGCCTACGATGAAAAAATACCTCGCATTGAGTTTTGGAGCGGTGATCGTCGCTGTTTCTCTCTCCAATCCATTTCCTGCTAACGCGCAGTTTGCCACGATCATCGAGACTGAAGTGCCGGAACGTCCAATCCCGCCCCCTCCGGAGGTTCGCGGATATGAGCATCAGGCGCGGACCAACCCCTATTTCGGATTGCGCTCTTCGTTTCGTAACGTCCGCGAATACTACTCCAATCCGGTCAAGACAATCCCAGCGCACACCAAACGGACGATAATTTACCACGGCAATCCGTACTACGGCCACTATCCCGTGTATCCGTATCGCAGTCCACGATGGAATCCGTACGGTTACGGCTACCGCTATCGCTGGTAGGTCGGAAGGACGAGGACGATCCCATTGCGAATGAAGCGCAACGCTGCAAGCAAGTGTTGCCTTAGGCTCGGTCCATTATTTTTGCTCCCGGTGAATCCAACCTGCGATATTCGCCGGAGCAACTGCTTAAGGTTTTATGATCACGTTCATTAGCGCCTTTCCGTTGGTGCATACCAGTACACGCGTGAGTGTTTACCAATAAGTGGAACCTTACCAAACACGCCGTCGGGTTTTTGGCACCACGGACGTACGAGTGCTCGCAACTCTGCTGAGATTTTGACGTCTCGATTGTCGGCGATGCTTAATTGAAGCAAGTCGCTAACCAAACGTGAAAATGTAGTTTGCCGCCTTGCTGGAATCTCGGTTGCTTATTGAGCTGAAAGCCGCCCAGCCACGCTCCCTTCTCGCTCCCTTCTCGCTCCGTTTGCACGCGATTGGATCTTTCGCGAAGGATTGAGTTGCAATCCCTTGAGGTTGTTATTGCCTTACTAACTCTTGATATAGCGTTTGCATTTCGTGCAGTTTAGCCCATGCAAAATATCTCCCGTCGGATCGGATTGGCGTGAAGTCATCCCCGGAGGTTCATACATGCTGTACTCGCTTGAACTAGAGGGAACGAGATACCGGAGTAACAAAATCGATTTGTCGAATGCGTTTACAATACCTGTCGTTGACTTTATGACTAAACATGTTTCAAACGATTTCTACCATGCTTCGATATTCGATGTCTTGCTCAATGGTGTTGTTGACTACCACCCCAGTCTTTGAACTAGGTTGAGTGAGAAGATTGGTGTTGGTCTTCTGGTTGTGAAGTGCTCAGCGTGTGTGGGCACCGAGCTAGGTTGCCGGCAAGATCAGTTCGCACATTCTGGCAAGACTGCTGACGATATGGGTGGGATTTGCAGTACGAAGTTGAGCTTCGGTCTGAGCACCGGTCGTAATGCCGAAGGTCAGGCCACACTCGGCAGTCTTCCCCTCTTCAATATCAATGCCCGAATCTCCGATCTTGGCGACTTCTTCGCTCGATTTCACACCCGCCTGAGTCATCGCAAGGCGGATCATATCCGGTGCTGGTCGACCGTTAGCGACATCGCTCGCAGTGACCAAGCCGTCGATGTCTTTTCCCACAGCCCAGCCAATCTTCGCGATCAGCCCTTCAGCGGTGGCCCGGTCGTAGCCGGTATTCAGTACCACGTTAATGCCATGCTGACGCAGTTTTGCGAACGTCTCCGACGCTCCCGGTTGTTCTTTGACGTCCAGCGTATCGTATGCGCTGGACAGCCTTTGTTTGAAGTCGTCAAAGATGGCCATCACTTCCTCGTCCGAATGTGTCGATCCATCCAAAGACAATACGTCGCGGATCGCCTGTGACTTTTCTTTGCCGGCTCCGGCTTCCTGTACCTGCTCTTGCGTGAACTGGTAACCAGCGGCGTTGATAGCTGCTCGCACGGTTTTGTAGACGACATTGTCTTCATCAACCGTTGTGCCGGCCATGTCGAAAACGACGAGTTTGATCATCGTTGAATTTCCTCTCTATCTTGGTGGTCTGAAGAAGTCACTCATGACGATTGCGTCTCGTTTGTGTGGATTGATGATTCGATGCGGAACGTGGCTGTCGAAAAACAGACCGTCTCCGTTGCGAAGTGAATGCACTTTGCCGTCAAACTCAAAGTGAATGGTGCCCCGTTGTGCCATCAGAAACTCTTTGCCCTCGTGTGAAAGTGCCTCGTCAAGTGCCACTCCGGTCGACGCCGTCAGCAGGAAAGGGTCCCTCGAGCGATTGGAGCGTTTGTGTGCCAGCAGCATTCGCCATTGCGCGGCACGAAACCCTGCGGGTAAGATGGCAGTGGGATCCAAAGCGTGACTCGCAAATGCGACGGGCGGTGAGCAATCCTGTGTGTTGATTCGTAATCAACATTGATGCATCATACGGAAGCTGCATTGAAAAATCACCCCGCCGGAGGATCCGACTTGACCGTTGTTCAGCATTCTCTGATCCAATCGATTGGCGAAATCTCGTGCGAATTGAGATCGGTGAAGACCGATCGATTGTTCTTAGTGATTGATGAACCAGCATGGCAGGCGTCGGGAGCAAAGGAAGTCCTTGAACCATACTTTGGACAGCGGGCAACAACTTGGTTTACCAAATTCGAGTTGAATCCCAAGTTGGAGGATGTGCAGCGAGGGATCGAGGCTTATCGCCAATGCCAAGCTGACTTTGTAATCGCGTTGGGCGGCGGCACTGCAATTGACCTGGCAAAACTAATTGGATCGCTCGCTGTTCAAGCGGCGACTGCACGCGATATCGCAAGTGGCCAGGCCTCGATTGAGATTGCTGGGAAACCTTTGATGGCGATTCCAACAACCGCCGGGACTGGGAGTGAAGCGACCCACTTTGCCGTCGTTTACGTCGATGGAGAGAAGTATTCTGTTGCGCATCCATCGCTGTTGCCACGCTACGCAGTCGTTGATTCAAAGCTGACCACTAGCCTGCCCGAACGAATCACGGCTGCCACCGGACTCGATGCCTTCTGTCAGGCGATTGAATCGATGTGGGCGGTTGCTGCCACTGAGGAGTCGATGCAGTACGCAACCGAGGCAGCACGGCTTGCGTTTGGCAACCTTGTTACCGCAACCAAGTCACCGACGCCCGAAGCCCGCGAGGCGATGAGTCGTGCATCGCATTTGGCCGGCAAGGCCATCAACATCACGAAGACCACGGCACCCCACGCATTGTCATACGCTCTTACGTCGCGGTGGGGTGTGCCGCACGGAATGGCTGTTGCGATCACGCTCGCCCCAATGCTCGCCTTCAACGCAGCGGTGAACGACAATGACTGTATTGATCCGCGCGGCACAACCGCTGTGCGAGATCGAATTGCTCGAATTTTGGATACTATTGGAACCAACAACGTCGACGACGCCAGCGAGTCAATCACAAGCCTATTGTCGCAAATCGACTGCCCGACGACATTCGATGCGGTTGGTGTTGACACTTCTGATGAACTGAAAAGTATCGTCGACTCGGTCAACGTTGAGCGTCTATTGAACAATCCACGGCGTGCGAGTCGGGACCAAC
>JARGNK010000269.1 GCA_029213145.1 Rubripirellula sp.
GAGGCCAAAGTCCTCATCGCACGTTGGCGAGTCAACTAAAAAACGACTCATCCATCATAGTGCACCGGGCTATCAGCCTCCGGCACCCGAGGCCGCCCAGCCGCATAAGCCCGCTTCCGCTACGCTCCAGCAGCCTTGTGCGGCTGGAGAAAGCTTGATGAATTTACTAACTCAAGAACTGGTACCGTCCGTGGGGGCAGGTCAATCAATACGATGCCCTGTCCTTGCACTTTCGATGATTGCCAAGCAGGCCCGGGTGGCTTGTATCCCATCGAACGCTGTAATCATGGGTGGTTCTTTACCGGTGATCGCATCCACGAAGTGCGAAAACTCCGCGTCATGGCCTTTGTCCGGGCGTCGATTTCGCTGATCCAATCTAGTGGCTCCACGAATGATCAGCTCCTGATAATCGTCCATGGTAATGGTTGTACCATCGCAAAAGAGTTCCATTCGCTCCTTGCCCACGAGCTTGGAACCGACCGATGTGTAAATCAGGTTTGCGACTGATCCATTTTCAAATTCGATTGTGGCGGCCAGATTCTCGAGTTTGTGCGACGAAGCACACTCACCCAACTGGGATGCCAAGATCTTCGTCGGCTCAGATTTTGTGAGCCAACGGAACAAATCGATGAAGTGACAAGCTTCACCCACAATTCGGCCCTCGCTGTGCACCGGGTCAGAAACCCAGTCATTATCGGGCAGCGAGCCTGCATTGACGCGAAAATGAATGAGTCGAGGCCCAGGCATGTTCGACACAATCTCCTGCGTCTGCTGCATCATGGGGGCGAAGCGGCGGTTGAACCCCGTCATGCAAACAAGGTCACCGGTAGCCGCCGCAGCGGACAACATCTCACATTCTTCCATGCTCGTTGTGAGCGGCTTTTCGCAGAACACGTGCTTACCGGCTCGGAGAGCATCGGCACACAACTGCGGATGGGACTTATCGCGTGTAAAAACCATTACGGCTTCAACCTCAGGATCCTCGATCAATGCCCGCGTGTCAGTTGTGCAGTTGGCGGCCCCGAAACGAAGCCCCATCTCCTTCGCGCTCTGTGCGGTCGATGCGGCGAGCGTGTGAAATGACAGTCTGTCGCTGGACTTGAGATTTGGCAGGTGAAACTGTTGGGCAAATGCGCCGCAACCAATGACGCCGACGCGGGGGTTAGCTGATGCAGCCGGCCGAATGCACACTCTCTCGTTAATAATTGGCTGCCGAATGGGTTTCGTTGAGGAATCATATTTGATCAGGATCCCCAAACATTCACCCGGCGAGTTCATCAATAAGTCATACCCCTGGCCCGCCTGATCAATCCCAAATTCATGTGTAATCAATGACTTCATGTCAATTTTTCCCGCATCGATCAGCCGAATGAGCTCCTGCATATTGCGGTTCTCGGTCCACCGCACGAAGCTAATCGGGTAGTCGATTCCATGCTCCTCATAGCGTTTGTCGTAACGCCCCGGTCCATATGACCGGCTAATCATCAGGTCTAGTTCTTTCATGTAGAACTCATCCCGCGGAACATCGAGCGTTCCACCGCCGACAACCACTAACCGGCCTCGTTCACGGCACATCGAAACAGCTTGCTGGAGGATCGCGTGCGTTATGTTGCCGACGCAAATAATGACACGATCGACACCGACGCCACCAGTGCGGCGTTTGACCAGATCAACAAAATCTTGACTGGCGTGAACGGCCTCCTCGAGACCCGATTTCTTACCGATTTCGAGCCGCGATTCCAACGCATCGCTACCAAACACGCGAGCTCCGGACGCATCGAGCAGCTGTGTGACCAACTGACCAACCAAGCCCAAGCCTATGACCGCTACTGTATCGCCCACCTGAATTTCCGCTCGGCGCACCGCCTGAAGCGCAATGCTACCTACGGTCACGAAGGCAGCCTCTCGGGACGAAACACCTTCTGGCGCTTTTACGCATAGGTTCTTCGGAGCTCGAACATACTCTGCATGATGCTCACCCCCGTAGGCTACAACATCACCGGGAGCGATGCCTTCAACTTCCTTTCCAACTTCGATCGCTATTCCAGCGCCGCTGTAACCAAGTGGTGTCCATTTGGTCATCTCGAACTGAACACGATCATTTGTTTTCTTGATGCCATCTTGCACTACCATATCGACAACGCTTTGCCGGATGTCGCGATCCCGAAGGGCCTTTTTGATCATGTCGCCTTTCGTGCTGCCGACAGCGGTCGTTTCGGTTCCGGCACTGATGAGCGAATGCCGATTCGCGATCACAACCGTGTTATCCGTGCAGCAGGGAATCGGCACTTCTTCGGCTCGAACCTCAGCGCGTCGTATCGCATTCTTTTGCATGAATACTTGTTTCAACTGTCTGCCTAGCCTTCTCTTTGAAATTCTTGAATTGCCGCTTCGAAAACGTCACAGACGCTTTCAGTCGTTGTCTGCCGACTGTGTTTTCCATCACTTCACGGATACCGCAGCGGTCCCTGCTTTCCGTTAATGCTCGAATGATTCACCTGGGCTCGCTTGCACCGCGTGAGATACGGCTATCTCTATTCATTGCGGTTTTTCTCTAGCTTCCCTTAAGAGCGGATTCGTAGATGGTTCTGTGCAAGTCATCTGCGTTGTGCCAACTGAGTTTGCGATCTGCATAATCACGAGCACGTTGACCCATCGAATGACGTTCGTCATGGTTCCAGGCAAGGTCAATGATGGCTTTGGTCAAACATGAAAGCGAAAGATGGGGCAGCAGAAATCCTCTACCGTCTGCCAACAAATATTTAATGTCTCCAACGGGTGCTGCGATAATTGCCCGACCGGATGCCATCGCTTCAAGGAGCTTCAGTGGACCTGCATGGCGAGTCACTGAGACGTCGCGCCGTGGGATAACAAATAAATCAATCTGCCGTAGAAGCGAGGGGATGTCTGTGAAGGGAACCGGTCCGGTAAAAGTGACCGGCACTTCGAGTGAGCGGGCAAGGCGTTTCAGTTTAGTGGCCTCAGGCCCATCACCTACCAGTAAGAGATGCAATGAAGGAGCCTGGCTTCGAGCTTGAGCCATCGCTCGCAACAGTAGGTCAAGTCCTTCGTAATAGAGCATTTTACTCGTAGTACCGACAACGAAACGCCCCTGAATCCCAAGGGCTTTTCTCTGAGTCTCGTCAAGTGGGTCACAGTCATATCGGTCGAAGGCGATCCGGTTGCTGACCGTCCAGATCCGGTGTTGTAACGCTGGAAAAGCCTGCTTGAGATGTTCTGTCAGTGACGGGCCGGCGGCAATGATTGCATTGGATTCTTGCAAGTGCCACTCAAATAATCGCCGGAATCTGGGTTCAAGCCAAGTAAAGCGTTGTCGCAACGTCTGGCTAATCATCGCAGCGGCAAGATCAAATCGAACCTCAGACACCAGCGGGACATCACGCTGCTTGGCGATGCGAGCTGCCGCTCGTCCAATGTGGGATGACCAGTGGACATGAATCAAATCCACTCGCCATTCGTCGACCAACTGGTCAAGGCTCCGTTCGAGTGATCGTCTGTCCAAACTGAATGGACGGAGCTTTCGCAGCCAACGCTCGCGTCTTGTGGGAAAGCATAGTCGGAACCGTTCAGCTGACTGTGGTGGATAATCAAGCCGATTCCCTTCGTTGGAAAATTGGCGTGATGTCACGATTACCCGAGGATCAAGATTCGGATTTTGTAATTGCGCGTTAACCAAATCCCAGCTGCGTGACGTGTAGCCTGAAACCACTGGTCGCCAGGACTCGAATAGATGGAGCGGCCGAATGGTGGAAGGTGGCGTCATCGAGTAGATTTCTAACGAACGACGAGAAGAGACTTGGTGGACAGCATCCGGAGATCCTGTCTGTTGATTAGCATACGGGTCAGGACGGATGTCGATTTCTTAGTGAAACATCCACGTTGTCGAACCATGCAACCTTTCCGCCGTTCCCCAATCGCGTTGCAGCCAGATTCGCTCGATGGATAATCCCATTTGCGGACTGTATCGGCTTCGAGCGACCGTCCAACTGCCAGGCCCAGTCGCCGTCACCTCCAATCGATGGTCTTTACATACTAATCGCACACGGTCACCGTCCAAATGGCAAAATTTCCAAGATGGGCCGAGATGCCAATGACTCGTCGCTTGAACCGGACGTCGTGCAAACACCCAATCGTCAATCGTCAACTTGGCAGGCGAGTGACGCCATCGCCGTCGATGGGATACACCGGCATACCCGAAGTGCTCTGCTTCCAAGTCCAAATGCTTGTCTTGATGATGCCAGTTTAAGATGCGTGGTTTCTTCTTGCGTCCCATGACTTGAAAGGAACCTAACACTGGTGCTGAATTGCCATTGTCGATCGCCAGCGTGTTGTGCGCCGGTGTTGACCGATCCCACAAACGCGAATCACCAGCTTCATAACAAAAAACACCCGTATCGGTCAGAGCTTCCAAACCCCCGACTGTCCATTCGCAGGTGAAGAAATCAGCGTGAGCGTGTGCGGGTTGAGATTTCGGGCCAAGGGGCGCAGCATCAATCGCCAGGTATTCGTCGTCTCCCCTCATGCCATAGTAACCCGCGTCTGGTAACGACCAAGGACCTTGGGGTAGTTGTTGAGGATTGATGTCGAGGGGTATCGAAAATATTCCACTCACGGAATCATTTAATAGTGACGGTTGTCCACTCGGATGAAGAAGGCAGCAAATCGCTTGCTTTGATTGTGTCACTAGCTCTTGTATCTCCTGTTTTGCTGGTTCCGAAGGAAGCTCCTTGATCAATTCCATGACCCAATGCATTCTCAGGTGATACATCGCACTGCGCTCGTAGTGCATGCCATCGGATAGGAATTGGCGGCGAAACTCTGCGATAAGCCAACGTTCAATACGGCGGCGTTCCCGATTGGTCTTCGGAGTCGGTCGAAAAAGGCCCATGGCATAGTAGATCGCGGCAAGGTTTTCTAGCAAATGGTTTGCCCCCAGATGCCACTCGATGTTGTCGCGAAGCCATCGCCATTGGTCTAAAAAACTGGCAGTCATCCGCCGCCAGAAGATTGGATCAGCCTGAGCGTCCGAACGCCAGTGATTGAAAATCAGTACCTGCCAATTGAGCAGACGTAATGCGATTGTGCGAGGTTCCCAGCTGTGTGCATCTGCGGTACAAGGGTTGGCATCGACCCATTCATGGATCAGTCCCTTCGCAACATCCCATCCGTCGGATTTTTCGGCTAATTGCCACATCCAGCCAAACTCATGAAGCGCGTATTGCCACAAGATAGTTTGGCTCTTGGCACTCCAGTCGACCGGCCTTCCCAAAGAAACGGCTTGGTTCATGCACACGAATATGCCACGTTCAAGATTGGCTTGCGTCGCAATTGGAACCGGGGCGGAGGGTAGTGTTGACGGTGCCGGAAGATGTCGCTTGAACGACCAGGGGTATCGCTTTTCTAATTGACGCTGAGTTGGCTGCATGGCTGGAAACCATTGCCGCAAGCGACGCTTGGCATAACCCAAATTTTGCGACCAGGTTTGATCGCAGAGAATCACTCGGAGCAAGAACCCATGCGTGCGTTGTCCATTCCACAGTTCGGGCACAGATGAATCATCCTGTTGTAAGCGGCGTCATTCCTTGCGGAGGTGCATCTAATGTCGCCACCGTTGGCTTGGACACTGTAGAGTGAAGCTTGCAAGGCAAAAGCAGCCAAATACCGCGGAGCAATGGCAAGGAAGAAGTCGTATCTTTGTTGTTCGCATCATGAGTTTGTCATCCGCTGATTGGTTCTATGATTCCAATTCGTCCCCATCAAAACAAGCGGCATTTGGATTGAAAATGCTCTGCTGCCCACTAACCTCGGCCAAGATGTGTGGTTCGGTGCTGGTCGAAAATCGACTTTTTGGCAGTGTTGAATGCTCGACCGAATATTTTGACTCCACAGGAATGGTGATTCCCGTGCAGACTCGCTTATGATGCCCAGCATTGCCAGCGAATAAGAAGACTCGGCTCTCGCTTCCGTGCTTTCATACGAAAGAGTCCCTTCTGAAGCGAGAGCAATCGCTTCACGGAATCACCAGTCGAGTTGATAGCGACCGAGGCAATGCTGTGGGATCAAAAACTGAAACGAGTACTTTGGCCGACGGATTCCGAGGTTTCATTTTCAACTGCGGCCCAGATTTCGGTCGAGACTG
>JARGNK010000035.1:0-26796 GCA_029213145.1 Rubripirellula sp.
GAATCGCGCTCGCGGGTCGGTCATGGTGATAGTGAGGGTAGTGCCAATGCAATGCAGCACGTTGCAAGGTTTGGCTCGGATTTGAAAATAGGGGCAGTAAGCTGACGCCATCAATGGTTTGGTTGGACGGTAATTCCCCTTTTGCAGCCGCGACAAAGGTTGGGTAAAAATCGTAGGAGATCGTTGGTTCATCGCAGACCGAATCAGCTGAAATGTGGCCCGGGTACTTCACAATCAATGGGACGCGAATACCACCTTCGTGCAGAGCACCCTTTTCACCCTTCAGTGGCAATAAGCTCGAGACATTGTCATCGGCGTGTGCACGGTAATCATAACGTCGATACAGACCACCATTGTCGGATGTGAAGACAATCATCGTATTGTCACTCAATCCTTGGTCATCGATTTCCTTGACGATGCGTCCCACCATCTGGTCGACTTCTTCAATCATGGCCGCGTAGATGGGGTGGGGGAGCGCTTGATTCCGTTCCTTTGCTCGCGCTCGATACTTTGCGACTAACTCTGATTTACCACCGAGAGGAATGTGCACTGCGAAGGGTGACAGCATCAAAAAGAAAGGGCGTTCATCGCTGTCTTGAATGAATTGAAGGCACAGATCCGTTTCGAATTCGGTACGGAACTGTCCAGGCTTTGGTTTCAAGTCATTGCGGCCATTCACTCGATATCGGTTGGGAAGATGCGGTCCATTGATCTCGGCAGCAAAGTCATAGCCTTGTTGGGCTGGTCCAAACGTACCGCCAGCCCCCAAGTGCCACTTGCCAACGTAACCAGTTCGGTAACCTGCGGTTTGCAGCGTCTCGGCAACCGTCACTGTGTCCAGCGGTAACGCCATTGTTGTTTGAGGCGTGATGACTCGTTCAAAAGGGCGCCAGTGACCGGGGATGTGGGCGGTGATACCGATCCGAGCTTGGTTCTGCCCGGACTGAACAGCACAACGTGTGGGAGAACAGACCGCACCGGCCGCATAAAAATCAGTAAACCGTAACCCTCGCTTGGCAAGTTGGTCGATGTTGGGGGTATCGACAAAGTCGTTGCCGTAGCAACCAAGATCAGACCATCCGAGATCATCAATCATGATGAAAACAATGTTTGGTTGATCAGCACTCGCGGCATCAGCACACGCGCTATCTGGGGCGACCATTCCAAAGATCAGAAACAAGCTAAAAACGAGCGTTTGTGTGACAGCGGTTTTGGGCATTCAATTGTTCCAGGCGGTGGGCCGCTCTCGTGATATAGCTGGGGAAGTTTGGCCAATGACCCACATTCTCGGTCGGAAACCTCCAGAATACAAGGTTTTCTAGCGATGAAGTCATTGCCTCTCGAGGCGATGGAGTGCGTTACACTATGTTGAACAGATATGAGTCGCTTGGCTGCTTGCCCGGGAGAGCGTAGAAATGATGGAAGTGCGATGCCAATGTGGAAAGTCCATAAAGGTTCGTCCTTCACTTGCCGGTTTAACGATTCAGTGTGGTCACTGTGGGGATCGGTTGGGGATTCCATCGCTGCGAGCGATGAAGGCTGCTACAGACCGAGGGGAACCGGCACTTGCGCGAGATCTAGATTCCGATTTGCTGCACCCATCGTCCGATTCATTGGGGCTGCCGGAAAATGCCTTTGTTCATTTCCATGGCACCGTTGACTCCAAAGGGCGAGTCTCGATGGTGGCCATGGAAAACTACGCTGCAGTTCTGACACGAACCATTGAGAGATTCGCAGAGTCAGCTTCTGAATCGGAGAGCCTGGAGATCATGGTGTCTTGCGCACTGACACCAGGTTATGGTCCTTCGGTTTGGATCGAAGCGATGCCGGACGCTGCCGAATGCCCCGAGATCGATGCTTTATTGTCCGATTTGCGAGCGATTCCCGCGCCCATCGTCCAGGAGGGGCCGGTCGCCTTTGCGCTTTACCGTCGAGTTCATTGTGCGACTGCTACGTCGACTTTGCTCCAGCCGTTTGGGTTTTTGTTGGACGAAATTGAAAAACGCGGTGCTGACCGAGCATTGGCCGATGCTGCTGGCTCGCTGCATTACGGTGAGGCAGTTCCCAAGAAATCGTGGTTGCAGTCCCTTCGGGAATCTTTAGATCGTTGGTTTGCTGAAACACCCACGCCTGTTGTCAATCAGCAGGAATCGAAATATGCAGATTGGAATCGCTGGATCGAAACGTTGGAAGAGAATTTCGACATGACGGTTCGGCATCAACTCGAAACCAAAGACCAGCAGAAGTTGCAATCAGCGGGACGTTTGGTTTGGCTGGCGGCCAGTTGCATTGAAAAGCAGGATTGGAAAGGAGCCATCGCGAGGTATACATCCGCGCTAGAGATGTTGCCAGGGAATGCTCCGCTGCTAGCGCGCCGGGCAAGGGTGTACCGCATGGCTGGTAACCGGCAATCCTCGCTTGCCGATTGGAATCAAGCAATTTCGATTGCTCCCTATGATCCGTGGCTCTTCTATCACCGCTCAGAGATCTTTGCTGACTTGGAAGCTTGGTCGAAAGCGGAGGAAGATTTGAACGAGGCCATCCAATTGGCATCAATCGAACCGACATTCCTGTTTGCAAGATCGCAGATTCGATTCAACCAAGAGAAATTGTCGGGTGTGAGAGGCGATCTCGATCGAACGATCGAACTTGATCCGAACAGCGGCCACGCCCTCGCGCGGCTTGGTTGGTTATTGCAGACGGAAGAAGAACGGGATCTTGACCTTGCGACTGAGTGCTTAACCAGAAGCATTGAGTTGATGCCCGGTCATGCTGAACCTCTCTTTCAGCGAGCTTTGGCGTACGCCTCACAAAATAAGCTGGAACTGGCTTTGCAGGATTGTGATACGGTCATCGAGCAGCATCCGGAGCACGGTGCGGCTTATGGAATTCGTGGCCGCATGCTTCAAGTTCAAGGCGAATTTGAGGCGGCGATCGAATCGTGCAGCAAGGCGATTGATCTTGGTTGGAAAGCATCCATTGCTCGGCTGGCCCGTGGCTTTGCGTATGCTGCGATGGGGGAGTTGGATCTCGCCTTGGAAGATTGTGATGAAGTCGACGAATTGGACCCAGATACTCCGCTTTGCTGCCAACTCCGCGGAATGTTGAGTTTTCACCGCGGTGAATTGGACACTGCAATGCAGGCTTTTGCAAAAGCCCGGGATTTGGTTCCTGATTGGATCGAGCCACGGGAGCAATTGGCAATGCTGCACCGCATCAATCAAAACCCGAAGGCTGCGGTTGATGAACAAACGGCACTGGTCAGGCAGCAACCAAAATGTGCTTCGCATTACGTCAATCGTGCCTTTGCCTACGCGCAATTGGCCGATTTTGATCGTGCCCATCGGGATTATGATCATGCGGTCAATTTAGAACCTGAGAATGAGCAGATCATTTATCTGCGAGGGTGTTACTTTCTTGATCGAGGAATGTTGGAAGCCGCGTTGATCGATTTTGACAAAGTTCTGTCGATCGCAGGCGAGCACGATGAATCACGGGCCAGGCGAGCAGGCATCCTGTTGCAGCTCAAACGACCTCAGGAGGCGGTTGTCGAATATGAGAAATTGATCGCCAAGTATCCCGATGACATTGAGGCCTATTCCGGTCACGCGTTTGCAAGTCAATTGATTGGTAATGATCAGGCTGCAGAAGAAGATTTTGATAAGATGCGCCGCCTCGCACCGGAGGATGAAATTGGCACAACGGTCCGGTCCATGTTGGGAAGAGCTCGCTTACTTGAGCAGGAGGAGCGATATGCCGAGGCGATCGAAGTTGCCGCTGAGATTATCGATCTCGCGCCTGACGAAATACTTGGGTATGAGGTTCGAGGGTGGCTGCAGTGGTGTGACGAACAATTTGTGGAAGCGGTGGATGATTACACGCGGCTGTTGGAGTTGACAGAGGATCACCCCAACGCACTGAACGGGCGGGGCCACATTCAGGCAGAAATGGGTGATTGGCGATTAGCGCTGGATGATCTCGATCGCGCGATCGAAATTGGGCGAATAAAGGGCAATGCTCGACTGCTTGCCTACGCGCTGAATGGACGTGCACTGGCGCTCGCAGGGGTTGGACAGTCGGAAGATTCTGTTCGAGACTACGAAGAATCGGTCAGTCTTTGTCCTGCTAATGCCTGGGTGCATTACAACCGCGGCATTGTGTTGCTGAAGCAAGGTGACAAGGAAGAAGCGAATCAAATGCTACGGCAAGCAATCGAATGTAAAAATCCAGCTCTGCCAAAACGCAAGCGTCTGCGGGCGATTCACTTGTTGGGTGAAACGGTTTAGTCAGAACTTTAAATCGGGGCTTTGCCGGGCAGCGGACTGCAACCTTTGCGTCCAATCAACACCTAGTGGCGATGTCTTTTGGCACAATCGGAAATCGATTCGACTGATGATGTGATCGGCCGAATTCAAGCAATGATTGCTTGAAATGATCAGCGGCACAGCGGTGTCGACCGGATATCGCCATGGTCTTCGATTGTTTCCGGTGTCACGTATTTCGCTATCTTCGATGGTCGCTACGAGCCATGGAGCGTGTGAATGCGATCGATCAACAGCTGATGTTTGGCCTTATGTTCTCAGGCTGTTTCGCAACGCGCAGAAATAAGAAGTGAGTCGTACCCGACGACGCGGGCGCCGGTGGAACGAAGGACTTGCTAATTTGTTGCGGCTGCCCATGGTGACCAAGGCTTACGACCTTCTTTTTCTTGCAGAAACTTGGCGTCGACATCTTTGTACCAGGCGTGTATTTGGCTTCGCATTTCGCTGACCATCTCGGGGTGCTTGTCTGCTAAGTCGGATTGCTCGCCGATGTCATCGCGCAAATTGTAGAGATGGATACGACCATCTTCGTATCGCTCTACTAGCTTGAATGAGCCGACTCGAATGGCACCACCGGGAAAGCCACCTTGATTACTGTAATGTGGGTAGTGCCAGAAAAGTGCCCGGCGTTCCAGCGACTCTCCCTGGAGAGCGGGTAGTAGATTCACGCCATCGACTTGGTGCGTGAATTGAATGCCGGCAGCGGCCGCCACGGTTGGTAGGACATCGATGGAGCAAATCGGTTGTGAATTCACTGATCCTGGTTTTGTGATACCTGGGTAGCGGACAATCCATGGTTCACGTATTCCACCTTCGTAAACCCATCCTTTGCCACCACGCAGCGGCAGGTTGCTAGTGGGTGACCCTTCTGATGTGGACAAGCCGCCGTTATCACCCGTGAAAATGACGATTGTGTTTTCTGCAACGCCTGATCGATCCAATTGGTCAATGACTTTACCGACTGCTTGGTCCATCGCTTCGACCATCGCGGCATAGACGGCATGTTTTTGCAGGATACGTACTTTTCGTTGCTTGTCCCCGTAGACAGTTTCTTCGTCGGCAAACTCTTTACCAGTAATCTGCTTTGCTCGCTGTTGGTATTTCTTGACTAGGTCGGGGCGTCCGATCAGAGGTGTGTGAACGGAATAGAATGACAGATAGGCGAGAAACGGTTTGTTCTTGTTTTGTTCGATAAAGTCTGCGGTTTCGGTTGCCAGGCGATCGGGTAGATGCTCACCTTTGGGGCCATCGGTCAGGCGAGGATTTCCATAGGGAGAAAAGTATTTGTCGCCGCCGTAGGGACCGCCACCTCGGTGGCCACCACGGTTGATGTCAAAACCTTGTTTCGTTGGCCAGAATTCTTCGTTCGGACCTAAGTGCCACTTGCCGGCAAAGAAAGTCGCGTAGCCAGCTTGCGACAAGGCGTCAGCTATGGTGATTTCTTCGAGTGGCATGCGGTCGAACAAGGGAGCTGATCTAAACGTTCCACCCCGCTTCCCGGAGAAAAAATTGGTGGCATCGATTCGCGAAGGATACTTGCCCGTCATCAGGCTGTATCGAGTCGGACTGCAAACAGGATTGGCAGCGTATCCATCGGTAAACCGCATCCCGGTCGCCGCCAAACGGTCAACATTGGGGGTCTCGTAAAAACAGTTTGGATTGTTCGCCCCAATGTCCATGTAGCCTAAGTCATCCACCAAGATAACGACGACATTCGGTTTTTGAGGTGATTGATTTTCGGCAGCAAATGAGGGGGATCCGAAGATCAGCAGGAGGCATGCGATACTTGCTGCGAAAGTTAACGATTTCGTGATCATGGCGATGATGTGACTTGCCGAACGGTGGAATTAACGGGAAATTATTGGACGTTCAAATCGGGGTGCACTGACGACTGCTCAGGAAATCGTTGCGATCTTTGGCGTGCGGCGGTGCGACCGGAAACAATTTTCGTGATAGTGTACTTGCTTTCGCAACCTAAAAACTCATTCCATTATTCGAGAATCTCATGAAAAGCTGTTTTGCGATCGTGGGCTTATTGGTCTTACTTTCCAATCAAGTCTTGGCTGAAAACTGGGGGCACTGGCGCGGGCCGGGTGGGAATGGTGCGGCTGCCGAAGCTCAGCCACCAACGGAGTGGAGTGCGACGAAGAACATCAAGTGGAAACTTGCGATTCCGGGCCGGGGTTCCGGTTCGCCGGTTGTCTGGGGGGACAAAGTTTTTGTCGTCACGGCAATTCCTGAGCAAGCTGATGGGAACGCTGTTGAACCGGAAGCGAGGCGTTCCAGATTTGGGGGCCGTGGTCGCGGAGGTGCGCTGCCAAAGTTGGAGTTTGTCTTGCTTTGTGTTCATCGTGATAGCGGCGAGTTGTTATGGAAGCGAACCGCAACGCGGGCGACGCCGCACGAAGGGACACATTCGACGAATGGGTTTGCGTCTGCCTCGCCTTGTACAGATGGCCAGCACGTTTATGCCCACTTCGGATCACGGGGTCTGTTCTGCTATTCGATGGACGGTGAACTGAAATGGAGTCGTACAGATTTTGAACCGATGACGACGCGAGCCACCTTTGGTGAGGGAAGTTCACCGACGATCGCAGATGACAAGATTCTGGTGCCATACGATCACGAGGGAGACTCGTATTTGTATGCTTTGGACAAATTGACCGGAAAAACTGTTTGGCAAACTGAACGCGATGAACCGACAAATTGGTCGACACCTCTCGTTGTTGATTTTGAAGGTGGAAAGCAAGTTGTTGTCAATGGGCAGAATTGTGCGCGCGGCTACGACTTGGAAACCGGTAAAGAACTTTGGCGCTGCGGGGGACAGACTCAGCGACCGGTTGCTTCCGCAGTGTCGCTCGGCGATTTGGTCATTGTCGGCAGTGGATTTCGTGGGTCCTACATGGGGGCCTTCAAGCTAAGCGGACGGGGTGATTTGGAAGGAACCGATGCGGTCGCATGGTCGATCAGTCGAGACACGCCTGACATCGCATCGCCACTGTTGTCAAACGGACGGGTCTACTTTCACAAAGCAAAGCTGGGTGTACTCAGTTGCCTCGATGCAAAGACGGGTGAGCCGAAGTTCACGGCGAGTCGGATTCCTGGGATCAATAGCACCTACGCCTCGCCGGTCGCTGCCGGCGGCCATGTCTATCTAACCGGTCGAAGTGGCACGATTGTCGTTATCAAAGATAGCGACGAATTACAGATCGTTGCGACGAACTCTTTGGGTGAGGGGGTGGATGCCACGCCTGCACCCATTGAGAACGAGTTGCTGGTCCGCGGGGAAAAGCACCTGTTTTGCATCGCAGCGGAATGAACGCGGGTGTTGCGAGCGACTCGCAAACGCTCGGAGCGTCATGGTATTTGAGCTTCGTGTTTGCGGTGGGTGGTTGAGTTTCAGCTGAAGGCTTGAGAGATCCGTTCGGTTTGAGTGCGTAAAGCTGAACGAACCCTCCTGCACGAAAAACGCCGCCGTCTTTGTAGACGGCGGCGTGGATTCGTCAATCTTGTTACTCGTTAGCGAGCGATTTTATTCGTCTGAGCTTTGGCTTTCTTTTTCGGCCTTGTATTTCTGAAGAGCGGCGGTGATTTGTGGATTTGCACCGCCATCTATATCAACTGCCTTTTGTTGCCACTCGATGGCTTGATCCAAGTCGCTCATCTCGTAATAGACTCGCGCAAGTGTGTCAATGATCGATCCATTGCCGGACTCGGTGAGTTCGTTTGCTCGTGTGGCGGCACGAAGGGCGAGATCCATATCGCCGTCGGTGGTTGCAACATTCCAGGCGATCTCATTGAGAGCCTGGGAGTTTTTCCATGCTAATTCGACAACTTCAGATCGTAGCTCTGCAGCTTCCTCTGTTTTTCCCGCCTGTTCCAGGATGGAAAGTGTGGTCATGGAGAGACTGAGATTGGGGCCGATTTCTGCCTCAAGTTCTTGCAATGCTTGTAAAGCTTTGTCCCACTCTTGGCCATTGATCCATCTGCCAAGTTTGCCGGCGATCGCTCGCATCCTGTTTTCGGCCTCGATTTCCTTGATTGCTGTTTCGCGATTCCATGTGCCATCGACCACTTGTTGCAGTGGTTCGTCAATCCCTGCGGGGTGGCCAATCCATTCAACGAAGCCATCACGGCCGACAATGAATGCGCACGGAATGCCGTTTTGACCAGCGGCGTCCATGTAGTTCGTCGATGTTTGCGAGGCGTCATCGAGTGCGAGTCGATACTGGATCACGTCATTCCAAGTTTTCCCACCCATCGCAGCTTGCGTTAAAAAGGAGGTCACCGTCGACTCGTCTTCTTGGGTCACTCCTACGAATGCGACATCGTCGCCGTGTTGTTGTTGCAATTCACTAATGTGGGGCATGCCTGCGCGGCATGGACCACACCATGTCGCCCAAAACTCGATGACATGGACGCGATCGCTTTGTTCCAAGTCAACCGGTTCACCTTTGACGAATTTGGTCAGGTGAATCGTCGGGGCAGCATCGCCAATGTTGAGTGAGTTGGTGGATGGAACGACTGCTGGGATGATATCCAGCATTGGTTCTGCCGACGATGATGAATCAGCGATCCCTCGGGATTCGTTGGGTTGTGGTCCAGATGCTTGTTCTGTTTCAGCGGTGCAACCGGACAGGCCAAGTGGGAGCGTCAAAGCGATCAGGTACTTGCACGCAAGCTTTAACCTTGTGCGGGCTTGTTTGGGGTTGTCTGCGTTCATTCTCATTCTCATTCGCCTGTGTATTGCGTTTCTTGGCCAATCATTCTCAGATTCATTGTGGTGCGGAAATTGCGAAAGCGGGACGCCTCGTGTCCAGTTTGCTTACCGCCCGCTTTAAAGATACGGAAATCCTCCGTTCGAGTCCAACTGGCAGATTTCTGTTTCAATGGTGAGCCGACCTCGAGATAATGAAAATTCGTTAGGCTTGTGCTTCGAAAATTCCAAGATGAGAAGGACCATTGAATGGGTGATGCAACGGATCGACCACCGCATCGAATTGTTCTGACCGGTGGGCCAGGCGGTGGAAAAACGACAGCAGCCGATTTGATGCGACGGGAAGTCGGCGATCGCATTGTGATCGTTCCGGAGGCGGCGACGATGCTGTTTTCGGGGGGATTTCCGCGGCATCAAGAAGTTCATGCAAAACGTTCCGCCCAGAAGGCGATCTATCATGTTCAGCGAAACCTCGAGGACATCCACTCTGCCCTCTATCCTGAACGCTTGCTGCTGTGTGATCGTGGTACCTTGGATAGTGCCGTCTACTGGCCTGAGGAGGGGGATCGTGATTTTTTTTCTTCGTTAAAGACAACTGTCGAGGAGGAAATCGATCGATACGACGCGGTGATTTTCTTCGAAACCGCAGCCGTTGGGAATTTGTCGATTGAGGGGGGGAATCCGGTGCGAACCGAGTCGATCGAAGAGGCAATCGCGATCGACCGACGGCTGCAAGGCATCTGGTCTCGACACGACAATTTCATTTTTATTCCTCACGAGAAATCTTTTTTTGCCAAATTGCAGTTTGGATTGGAAAAGCTCATCACGATGTTGGAGGGAGACAGGAACGGGTAGCAGGACGTCGCATCCGGTAAGCCTTAACGTTTGTCAGACCAGCCATACGAATTGTGATGCCGCCCAGTTTGTGGCGCCGGTTTTTCAATAGCTTGAATGCGATTGGTAAGCTCATGGGCAGCTCGTCGAGATCGCGAGTTGCCATCGCACTGCACTCGAGAGGTTCGTTAATCCGCTCCGAGTTTATGTTTGTTGGACGACGTTTGCTTGGGCCGCCGAGTTTTACCCGAGTTTGTCTGTCAAATGCCGGAGGCTGTTGCCGTGTGTTGGGCAATGGTGGTGTGCAAATTGATGAACAAGCTTTGCGGAGCTTCGAGCGGTGTGCTGCAAAATGATGATGCAATGGGTGCAGCTGCTGGCAATCATTGGGGAGGCTTGGCCAGAAAATATCGCATCAGTGCCGCGACCGCAGCGACGAGTGCCGTCGTCAAGGCTGCGGGGCCAAAGTAGAAGGTCCAGAACGTTTGGGCGATGGCATTCGAAGCGGTGCTCTCTGTCGCGCTTGGGCCCAATCCGTCGCGGAGAATCCAGGCAAACGGGCCAACGAAGACAATCACAAAGAAAAATAGTGCGGCGGCTGAAATCGTGAGGATGCCAAGGAGTTGTCGGAACCAAGATTCCTTTGCCGGGGTAGTCATGTTCTCCGCGGCTGGTACGTAAGGATTCTCGTCGGCTGGCTCCAGCGGATTTTCTGCGACATTGGCCATGGTTCAGTCCTGCACTCTCGTCTGTTGTGATTTAAATCTGTTGAGATTTAAACTGTTGAGATTTAAACTGGGATTCCAATGTTAGGGGGAACATTGCCAGCCGAATCCAAACTCGAATCGATGTCGCTTCGAATTCTTGGATTGCTTGCGGGGTCTGTGGTCTATAAGCCCACGTGCCTGCGGAATACATCGCCAGATCATAACTGCTTGCGTTGGTGCAGATGGAAAAACACTGCAGTGATTCGGAACAAATTATCGGGAAACGGGTTGTCGCGAATTTCCCGGATGCCCCATTTTGATCTCAGCCAGATTATTCACCTCGGGCCCGTCGGCTCAATGGTCGTGGGAACAGTGATTCGGTCCAACTGTTGGCAAAAAAACCGTTTGGATCAGACGCAGTACAGATCGCCGCAAATCGTTCGAAATTTGGGTAGAGCGTCCGCAGTTGATCGACGGGTAGAGGGCATAGCTTGCCCCAGTGTGGCCGAGCTGCAAATAGCTTTGACATGCTGTTCGCAAGAAAGTTGGACAATCTTTCGAAGGCGGCTAAGTCTGTTTTGCTGTGATAATTTGTGAGTGTGATCGAATACCAATCTTCGTCGACAAGTCCATCCTTGTTTGCCCAGTTGGAATCAGAAGAGATCGGCGTCAGCCCACACGCCATCGAGATCAGTGTCTCATCCGGCAAGATTCGCCGGACACAAATTGGATAGTGGTGGCAGTAGGTGCCCCTCAGTTCTGACAGGCTGCCCTCGCCGCCGATCTCGACAAGCTGCATGCGGTAATTTGACTTTAGCGGTTCACTGGACTGTTCCGCAGCATCGAGCGTGGATCGCAGGAATTCGAGTGCCGCAGGCAAGTGATTGCGCTGCACGAACAGTTCAATTTCGACATGGCGAAATCGCTCGTGCTCCATCACCAACTGCTGAGAGGAGTCACCGGTGACCCGCCAATTGCAGATCACAAATCGAGGAATGATCCGCCGGAATAGGAAGCGAATGCATCGGTGAAAGCGAATCAGTCTGCTGGCCAATAGGACCAATACGTGCATGGAAAGATCGAAGACAATAAAGCGATACCATTGGTAGACCAGAAGCAAAGATGATCGTGGTGCTGCTGTTTCTTTGCGATGCTGGGCAACATAGGTCCAAAGCCAAGGGACAAGATAAAATTGCTGTAACGGAAAATCGGTCTCCGCCGCGAGCACTGACGTTAGGTTGTCATGCCTTTGAAAGTGTTCCTCGACTCGGTAGGTCGGACGACACTCAATGGTGACCGCGAGGATAATGCCGAGGCAGCCAAGTGAGCATCGGGCAGCAAGTAGTTCATCGCCATCAGTGACTTCCTCTATGACAGCGTCACCAGTTACGGTGTCATATTTGGCAATGCGGATTCCTGTGACATAGTGCGAAAGCGAGTGACGACCCGATCCGTGGGTGCCCGTTGAAATCGCACCCGCGATCGTTTGTTCGGTGATGAAACCGACCGAAGGAAGTGTCAAGTCACTCTGTTTCAATTGGGCCAGTAAGTGTTTGATTTGACATCCGGAACCGACGGTTGCAACCCTCCGTTCTTGGGAAGCATCAATTTGTACCTGCTTGAGATGCCGCAGATCTAGCAGGATGTCCTCGCATTCAAGGATCTGGCTCCAGGAGTGCAGTCGACCGATGCAGCGGATGCGTTTTCCTCGGTGCTGCCTGAGGATCGCGAGCACTTCCTCTTCATCTTTTGGAGTGAAGTGTGAGGCCGGGTTAAGCGTAATGTTTCGGCCGAAGTTGGGTGTCGACATGGTGACAGTGGCGTGCGTTGGCAATAGCGTGCGTTGGCAATGGCGAGGGCTGACGTGTTAACCTTAATGCCAGAACGGTCTGGTGTGTGAATCCGAGTTCTCTTGCGGTAGAAAAAATCTCAGCGAGATGTCGCGTCAACGAATTGGTTCGCTCGAACGTGGGTGAATCTAATGTTTGAATGGAGAAAGTGATGGAGAATCCAGTGGTTGATCAATTGGTAAAGCGTTTGGCTTGCCTGAATCCGAGTAGGCATTCTTTACCGACGCCCGATAAGTGGCTGCCCTTTGTTCTGCTCGGTCTGTTGACGGGTTGTACCGCATCCATTCATCCGCTGTTGACCGAAGCAGACCTTGTTGAACAAGAGGACTTAAGCGGTCGATGGGAGCTTGAAATCGTTGGTTCAAATCAAGGTAACGAGAAAGAGCATCTCTTGCTGGAATTTGAAAAATATGACACGTCGACTTACGACGTTTTTTTGCGATCTGCGGCGAACAAAGAGAACTCGCAGTTACCAGAGGCATGGACCCTTCAGGTCGGCGTCATCAAAGGGCAGCGGTTCGCGCAAGTCATTCCGAGGGATTTGCCAGTTGGTCCACCATTGGCAAAAGGGATTCCAGTCTATGTTTTTGGACGTGTTGAATTTGGCACAAATGAAATCAAGTTTTATGGATTGCTGGACACCCGATGCGCGGCCCTCGCTGATCAAGCAAAGTTACAACACATGACCTACGAGCCTTCCGATATGGTTGAGTTGACAGTTTTTACAATGCCAACGGAGGAGCTGCAGAAGATCGTGATTGAGCATGGTGACAAGATGTTTAAAGCCAAGCCAGTCATCCTGCGCCGCGTCGGTGCTGATCGCAAGTGACCTCGCCAAGTTGTCCACTGCGGTGAGGCCTGCTTCTGAATTTTGGTGATCGATTCGCCGTGGAACATCAATCGCCACCACGCCGTCGAAGCTGTTGTCGCCACCATTATCCAGTCGGCGACCTGTAGAGTGGGGAATTGCCCATTTCCACGATGATCGTGTGGGCAAGCCAGAAGTCGCCTCTTCAAATTGCAGCTTCTGCTCCTGCTGCCAAACGGTAAATTCGTCGATTGGGTCACGAGTGAACTCTCTGTCGCAGGGCCGATGGTTTGCGGATCGACTGCGCTGGTGCTATCGGCCAACGCCGATCGGAAGCCCGATTTGAGTTGCGATTTAAATTGCGATTTAAATTCTTGGGAGATCCGGCAATGTCTCGTCGACACGGCGAGTGGTGTGGGTACCGAGGTTCGTAATCGCTTGCCCGGTTGCCGTTTGCTCAGTGTATACCCTGAGGCGTCTGAGGCGATAAAGCATGAGCAGTGAGGCATCGACCGATGCCAAAATCTCGCTGTTGCCAGAGGATACTCTTGCCTTGAGGCCTGCTGGGAACTGGCCCGCAATAACGGAATGAGACGACGCCAGTAATCGGCCAGAAACAGCCGGGTGATACACCGCGAGTAATGTTGACGGCGATTTTTGAATCAACTTCCTGGCTTCTTTCCATGCAGTTGCTTGCCATATCGAAACGTGTCACTTACGCATCCTTCATCGCGTATCAGCTGCGTGGTGATCAAAGCTTTTTGTTTGGCGAGTCTACGGACCGACCAACTCTGCCAAACTAGGCCTCTTGTTGATTGCCTGGATGATTGATCGGTTCGTCTGTTGGCGTGTCGCCTGACAGGGGCAAACGATAGCAGGCAGCCTCTTGGGAATTGCGAAGGTACAATCGGTCACCGACAACGACCGGGTGGTTCCATGTTTTTCCCGTTAACACTTTGCGTTTGGCGAGTTCGGTGTGCTCACTGGGATCCGCTTTTAGCAGTACGAGCTCCCCTTTTTCGCTGATGACTAGCAACGCGGCAGAATCTTCCAGCAATAAGACTTGTCCTTTGCCATAGCGTCCGCCCTTCCACATGCGTTCGCCGGTCGCGAGGTCAATGCAGGTAAAGATCGAATTGTCAAACCCGTAGGCGTGACCTTGAAAGATGACAAGATCGTTGAAGTCAGGTTTAAGATTACGCGATGTCCATACTTCCTCAGCACTCCAGCTGTTTTCGTCATTCTTGACACGAATCAGTCTCGTTCCCGAGCCGAGGCCTGTCGGGATGAGCACTGAATCACCACTCACCACATGCGGTTGCAGTGATCGATAGCCTTGGTGTTTCCAGTCGTAGCGAAGTCGCTCCGAACCGGTTTCTGGATCGAGTAGGCTGAGTTCCTGATTGGTGAGCATCATGACATGATCAGTACCGGCAACCATTCCCATTTGGGGAGAGCTATAGGAGTGTTCGCCCGCGGGGACCGACCATGCCAGTTCACCCGATTGTGTGTCAAACGCGATCGTTCCTTTGTCTCCTTTGCCTCCCGCGAAGACGGTGACAATTGAACCGGTCACCAGAGGAGACGAGCTGAATCCCCACATTGGTGGTTGGCGATCAGCGATTTCTCGCAGGTCTTGCTGCCAGATCATCTCGCCCGTTTTGGGGTCAAGTCGCATGACCAAGCCATTCGCTCCACTCGCATAAAGTCCGCCGTCGGCGAGTGTCGGAGTGCCGCGCGGACCGGGTCCACCCAAAGGGTCATCAAACCGTGATTCGACCTCGTGCACCCAAACTTCTCGTCCGGAATTGGCGTCGTAGCAGACAACGGCCTCCATTGCTCCTCGCTGTTCTTGAGTGAATAAGAGATTTCCGGCTACCGCAAAGGATGACCAAGCGGGGCCGACCGGAATCCTCCAGAGTTCTTCCGGTTCGTTTTGCTGCCAATCCAGATTGAACTGAATGCCCGACTGTCGCCCCCCGCGATCGGCACCGCGATAGGCAGGCCAATCAGGGTTCGCTAAGGATTGGTCGATGTCAGCTGACACGACGTCATCCAGCATCACACGCATTTGGTCCCGTTTTGCAACTAGCATTTCTTGCTCTGGTGAGGGGACCCATCGCCAGTGCAGTCCGATTGCAAAATCGCCCCAGACACCATCGCTGCGCAGCAACGTTGAAAACCCAAATCCAATGAACGACATCAGCACGGCAATGATGGTCCGTCGACGCGTCAGCATTCGTGAACAGAGCGTTGCGGTGAACGCAAACGCTGCGATTCCAATCGGGATGGTGAACATCATCACTGCTGGTCCATTCATTGATGCATCGGCAACCGCGATCGTAGCGCCTAACGCTAACGAGACGCCGACAAGCCCGAGCAATCGCTCCTGCCAACTCGCGCGACTGGCAATTAGCCACCAAAGCATCACGATTAGGCCACACAGTAAGGGGCCAAACGCAGCGACCATCCAGATCATTGCGGGACCATCTTCTACCATTTGTGGGACGAACGGCATGATGGCCATGCCCAACAAAAGCATCACCGCGGGCCACACGCGAAGTGGTCGAAGTTGTTTGGATGCACTCGTTGATGGCGATGCAGACGCCTGTTCGTTGTGATTGAGGGCGTTCTGGTCAGTGCTCATGTCGGTTTCAATAACGATTCATTAGGGATTTTCGGGGCAGCTTTCGAAGACTCATTGTCCCCAGGCTTTACTGATTCGGGAAGGGATCGATCACCTTGGTGTCCATTTCACCAATTTGGTGAGAATCTTTGTAAGCGGTAGCGGGATTGCGTGTAAGTCTCCGCTCAGAGGTGAACCCGAAGGATATTGCTCCCGTCGGACGTCACTCAAGTGGGACGCCACTGAAATAAAAGTTCATTCAATTCCGGCGGCACACAATGTGTGTCGCACCAATGTAGGCGGAATGCTGCAGGCTGTTTGGTCGCTTTGTTGGTCAACGGACCTTGACGTGGTGCGGGCGGGCGGCCTTTTCCGATCGTTCGTTCGAAAGGATCGTTTCCAGACGTTAAAATGTCGACTCAACCTTCAGCCTTGAGGAAAATTGCAGAGCCATGACGATGACCAAAACTGCTGTAATGGCGTTGTTGAAAGAAAACAAAAACGAACGTGGGATTGCTCACTGGAAAAAGCGGCCACGCAAACTTAAGAGTTTTGGGATTGGGCTGACGCAATTGCGCAAGTTTGCCAAGCAGATTGGGCGGGACCATAAGTTGGCTCTGCAATTGTGGAAGTCCGATGTCTATGATGCCAAAATTCTGGGCTTGCTAGTCGATGAACCAAAGCGAGTTACCTATGAACAGGCGGAGCTGCAGGTCGAACAACTTGGCGAGGGGATGCTGGTTCACGTTTTCGCTTCCTGTGATGCTACGCTTGCCAAGACGCCGTTTGCATTCGAATTGGCAAACGAGTGGATGGATCATCAGGATCCGGTTCGCCGTCAATGCGGATTCTCTTTGTTGTACGAGTTGTCGAAGAAAAAGAAACTGGCCGGTATGGATGATGAATATCTCCTCGAACGAATCCAGTTCATTCAGGATCACATCCGAGAAGAGGAGATGTGGGTGCGAGAATCGATGAACTCAGCGCTGTTTGCAATTGGTAAACGCAACTTGAAACTGAACCGGGCAGCGATTCGGGCGGCGAAGGTCATTGGTCCGGTTGAGATTGATTACGGTGATGACAATTCCTGTGAGCCATTGGATGTGTTGAAGCATTTGGATAGCAAGGCTTTGCAGGAGCGTTTAAAGGGGAAGTGAACGCGGTTGGTTGTGCTGTGCGCTGGTTGTGGAGTGCTGTACTTGCGGCAGCATGGGAGATTCGCCAGCCTGCTCTGTGCCGTTTCTCGCGTTTTGGGTATGTCTCCCCCCATCCCCTGCGTGAATGTTTGTGTCCTCTTCTTTAGTGTCTCGATCGTGGGGAATGGCGTTCGCGTGTACCGTTGGGAAAGTCGTTTGGTATGGCAAGGCTTTGAGCTCTGAGCTGTGCGCTGTCTGCTGTACGCTGTGCGCTGTACGCTTCGTGGCGATTTGACCTCCCTGCGGACCATCGTCTGAAGGGTCGAAATCGCGATTTCAACGAATGTTTTCGCCTGTTTTTACGGTGCAAGAAAGCTCGAAGGTATCGAAACGTGGCCTAAAACATCGCTGCCAGTTTTGGTTGGGGTTTGAACCTTCCTTGTCGTTGGGAGATAATAGAAGTGGTCACTCTCGCGTGTCCCACCTAACCGGCTTTGCAGCCCACCCCTGCCGGTCGTGTGGCCCAACTGGGGTCTTTGAATTGCGTCCCTTTTTCCCGCTGGTTCGTTTGATGATCTTCCGTACCTTTGTCGGTTTGCTGGTGATCGCTTCAATGGTCCTTGGTTCTTTCTGCTCCGCCTGGGCTCAGTCCACTCCATTCGCAGTTGATGTGGCACCGTTTCTTGAAACGCATTGCATCGAATGCCACTCCGGTGACGAGGCCGAAGGCGGAGTCAGGCTGGACCGTTATGAAACTTCCGCGAATGTTCAAGAAGATTATGAGCTGTGGGAGAAAATCATTCGCCTGGTGAAAGATCATCAGATGCCGCCGGCAGATCAACCGCAGCCGACTGCTGATGAGGTGATTGCTGTCGCTGCGGCCGTTGAGCGTGAGTTGGCGAGTTTTGATTGCACCGCCGAGCGACATCCTGGACGGGTGACAATTCGACGGTTGAACAAAGCGGAGTACAACAACACGATCCGTGATTTGACCGGCCTTGACTTGAAGTTGGCTGATGACTTTCCCTCCGACGATGTTGGGAACGGATTTGACAACATGGCCGATGTGTTGACCGTGCCGCCGATTTTGCTTGAAAAGTACTTGGCCGCAGCGGAATCGGTAGCGGCGAAAGTTTTTTCTGACGAGCAGGCTGCCAAGCGGTTGATGCCACTCGAGCCAGAGTCCCCTGCACAGATCATCGAAGTGGCACGGGCGAATGTTCGGCAGTTGGCGACGCGTGCTTTCAGACGCCCAATCACTGACGCAGAAGAAGATCGCTTGTTTGAATTGATGCGACTGGCTTTTATGCGGGGCAGTTCCCAAGAGGAGATCTCGGCGTTCGTCACATCCGCGATCCTGTCGAATCCGAACTTTCTGTATCGGGTTGAACGGGATCCGGGACCCGATGACGTCGACGGGGTTCGAGCACTTAGCGGCTACGAACTGGCAACCCGAATGTCTTACTTTTTATGGAGCAGTATGCCTGACCAGCGGTTGTTTGACTTGGCTGAGTCGAGGGAACTGCTAAAGGATGAAGTTTTAGCGGCAGAGGTGAAGCGGATGTTGGCCGATCCCAAATCTCGAGCGCTGGTCGATAATTTTGCTGGGCAATGGTTGCAGTTGCGGGATGTGGCGAGCCTGATGCCGGATCCCGATTTGTTTCCTGATTTTGATGGTGAGTTGCGCGATGCGATGCGACGTGAGACCGAATTGTTCTTTGAATCCATGATTCGCGAAGATCGCAGTGTGCTTGACTTTTTGTCCGCAGACTTTTCGTACGTCAATGAGCGGTTGGCGCGACATTACGGGATCAAGGGAATCGAGGGTGCTGAATTCCAACGCGTTGCTTTGGCGTCGGGACGACGTGGTGTGTTAACCCACGCTAGTATCCTGATGCTGACATCGAATCCGACGCGAACCTCTCCGGTCAAGCGTGGGAAGTGGATTCTGGAAAACATGCTTGCGGAACCTCCACCACCTCCGCCGGCAAATGTTCCGGAGTTAGAGGAGGACGGGGAAACACTCGGGTCGCTCCGTGAGCAGATGGAACAGCATCGCTCGAATGAAGCATGTGCTGTCTGCCATCGCACCATGGACGCCTTGGGGTTTGGCTTGGAGAGCTTTGACGCGATCGGTGCTTACCGCGAAAAAGATGGCCGTTATCCCGTGGATTCGTCGGGGGAGCTTCCCGGTGGCAAGCAATTCAACGGTGCGGCGGAGCTGATGGAAATTTTGTCGCAACAAAAACGCCAACAGTTTTGTCGCTGTTTGGCCGAAAAAATGACCATCTACGCGCTCGGTCGCGGGCTTAGTTCTTATGATCGGTGTACGATCAAGGCTGCGGTAAAGTCGCTGGAAAAGAATGACTATCGTTTGAGTGCCCTGATCACGGCCATCGTGACCAGCGATCCATTTCGAATGCGAGAAGCGAAAGAGAAAAAATGAGTATCCGCACTAGTCCCATCAGCCGTCGGACCGTCTTGCGTGGTTTGGGCGTTTCGCTGGCATTGCCATGGATGGAGTCTTTGGCACCCTCGGTTCAAGCCGCGGAGGCAACCCAGGCTCCACGTCGGATGGCGTTTATCTTTGTGCCCAACGGGGTGCATCTTCCCGATTGGACGCCGCAGCGACTTGGCTATGGATTCGATCTGCCTCGGACACTTGCCCCGCTGCGACGGGTTCAAGATGATGTGACCGTGATCAGCGGTTTGACGCACGACAAGGGGCGCGCCAATGGTGATGGGGCTGGTGATCATGCTCGCAGTGCCTCGGTTTTTCTGACTGGTTCGCAACCTCGAAAGACAAACGGGGCGGACATTCGCTCGGGGATTTCCGTTGATCAAGTGGCTGCTCAGGCTGCCGGCCATCTGACCCGTTTTCCCTCATTGGAATTAGGTTGCGAACCAGGACGCAGCGCCGGAAATTGTGACAGTGGATACAGCTGCGCGTATTCATCCAACATTGCCTGGTCCTCGGAGGCGACGCCAGTCGGCAAGGAAACAAACCCGCGGTTTGTTTTTTCACGCTTGTTTGGTGACGGCACCCCGCGTGAGCAAGATAAAAATGCCGAACGTCGGGAGGCGCTTCGCAAAAGTATGCTCGATTATATTTCGGAGGATGCGAAAAGGTTGCAGCTAAAATTAGCGGAGGCCGACCGGGCAAAACTCGATGAGTACTTGAACGGAGTTCGTGAAGTCGAGCGTCGAATCGAACGCACCGATGACGATCCAAAATTGCCTGACGATGTCGACTATCCAATTCCCAGTGGTACGCCAAGTGATTACGGCGAGCACATTCGATTGATGTGCGACATGATGGTGCTGGCTTTTCAGACCGACCGCACGCGGATTGCAAGCTTTATGTTTGCTGATGCGGGCAGCAATCGCAGTTATCGGCAGATCGAGGTTTCGGAGGGACACCATGATTTGTCCCATCATCGTGGGGATGCTGACAAGCACGCAAAGCTACAAAAAATCAATCAGTTCCATGTGACGCAGTTGGCGTACTTGCTGGAGCGATTGAAGGCGACGCCCGATGTCATGGGCGGATCGTTGCTAGACCAATCGATGGTTTGCTATGGCAGTGCGATCAGTGATGGGAATCGTCACAACAATGAAAATCTGCCGCTGTTGCTGGCCGGTGGCGGTGGTGGAACGATTGATTCGGGACGTCACATTCGCGTCGCGCCGGAAACACCCGCCTGCAATCTCTTCATGTCGATGCTCGATCGTTTTGGAACACCTGTCGATTTTGTCGGTGATAGCACCGGTCGTCTCAGTGGCTTGCAGATCTAACAAGGGGAAATCACGTGAACGGCTGGATTCGAAATCGATTCAGTATGCTGTTAATCGGCGTGTTGTTTGCGGGTTTGCTGCATTCTGAATTGCGAATTCTTGGGCGGGTCGCAGCGCAAGCACCAGCGAATGATCGCCTGTCCGATCTGGAAAAGCTTTCCAGTGATCTCGAGGCCGATCGACTGGCGGCCGTCAAGTATGGTGAGCAACTAGGTAGTGCTGAACTGAAGGAACGGCGGGATGCCGCTTATGCTCTGGCAAAACTTGGGCCTGCCGCGATTTCCGCGATCGACGCTTTGGTCAAAGCCCTCGAAGATCGAGATGAACAAGTTTGGATGCAGTCGGCGATGGCTGTCGCCCGAATTGGTCCTCCCGCTGAGCCTGCGATCGAAACGCTGATTGAAAATTTGGAACAATCGAACGACCAGCGTCGCTACCGCGCTGCATGGGCGCTGTCACGCATTGGTGCTGCGAGTATCGATTCGCTGGCCAAAGCAATGCGAGATTCCTCGACTCGTATTAAGATCGGTGCGATTGATGCCATGGGTTGGATGGCTGCAGAACATCGGCAAGTGGTTCCGTTGCTGCTGGAATCAATCGATTCAGAAAGTGAGCCGGTGCGACTTGCTGCAGCCAACTCACTCGCGAGGTCACGTTCGGTCGATGCGTTGGGAGCTGCATTGAGTTCGGGGGATCCGCGAATTCAGGCGGTCGTTGCGAAATCGCTGGCCGAGACGGAAGCCATTCCCGCATCGGTACAGGATCGACTGATCGAACTGAGCCAGCGAGGGACGCCGGTCGTGCGAGCGGCCGCGATTATTGCGCTCGTGGCATCGGATCGGACACAACCCGATTTGAGTGAAGCGATTGTGGAAATGTCCTTGAGTGATGATGTCGAAGCTCGGGCCGGTGCGATGATTGCGCTTCGAAAGCTTGATGATCCTACGACCGCGTTAGAGCAGCTGACTGCCGCGGTCCGTAGTGAACGAGCTGAGGAGCGATCTGCCGCGGCGTTCGCGATCGGTTTGTTGGGATCGAAGTCCGCAGCTTGCGTACCGGCGTTGGTGGATGCACTGAAATCGAACGAAGAGGGCGTCGATGAAGTGATCAGGGCGATCAGTCGAATTGGTTCGATCGCCGTTACCCCAGTGCTGCAAGCATTCAGTGATCCTGAGCAATCGCGCGATCGTTTAGCACGCACCCTGGCAGTGATTGGTCCAGCTGCCACAACCGGTTTGATTGGGGCATTGCAAGATGAGTCGTTGCAGGTCCAGTTGAGCGCTGCATCCGCATTGGCGGGGATGGATCCGACACCAGAAACCGCGATTGATGCGTTGGCGTTGAGGCTAGAAAGTGGTCCGTCCGAATTGCGTGCGGCGGTGGGAGTCGCCTTGGCGGGATGTCGGCAGCTTCCCGAGCAAGTCCTCGTCCAATTACGTGACTTGTGTGATGACGAAAGTGCGGATGTTCGCTCTGCGGGGCTCCGCGCGGTAGCACGGCACGATGCCGATCGATCGGTTGTTTTGGGAATGTTGGTTGCTTCGCTTGATGATCCAAGTTCTGTGGTTCGTAGTGCGTCAATTACCTTGCTGGGAGAACTGAAGGTAGACAAGGCGAAGGTGATTCAGCCGGTCGCTGCTGCCTTGCAAGATGAGGTTTCGGACGTTCGCCGAGCTGCGGCTCAGGTTCTTGCTGGATTCGGCAGGGATGCGGCGGATCGCGTGAATGACGTGGCCGCGTTGTTGAATGATCGCGATGACCAAACGCGGGCGATGTCAGCTTGGGCCATTGGTGAAATCGGTTCAGCGTCCACCGCTGTGGCGGACCAATTGTTGGAACTGCTCGCTGATCCGAATGCAGAAATTGTGTTGGCTTCGCTGACCTCTTTGCACAAAATTGGTGCTGACTCGAGCGATGGCGCGGCGAAAGTGGGATCGTTATTGAATCATGCCGACGTTACGATCCGTTGTGCCGCAGTGACTTGTTTGGCAACCATCGAATCCGATACGACAAAGTCGGTTCCATTGTTGATTCAGTCACTGGAGGATAAGGATTGGACAGTGCGTCGTGATGCCGCTGCTGGCTTGGGAGAAATTGGCAGTCCAGCAGCGACGCCCGCTGTACCTGTGTTGTTGCGAATGTCCCAGAACGACGAGGATCGGGATGCCGCCCGGGGAGCACTGCGGAGTATCGATGATGCGGGGCCGGAAGCGGTGCCACTGTTGTTGGAGGCATTGAAAAGTGAGGATCGCGGGCGACGGTTTTACTCGGCCTACCTATTGGGAAAAGTCGGTGCTGATGCTCGCGATGCCTTGCCGACGCTTACGCAGCTTCGTGATGCATCTGACAGTGACCGGTTCAAAGAAATGGTGGATCGAACGATGAAGTCGATCGAATCAGCGAGCGAATGAGCGGGCGGTTGTTGATCGACCGAAAGAGATGTCGACGAATGCGGTAATCAACCACGATTGTTCTTGCTTGCGATCGTTTGGCGACGCCCGATGGTCAAATGTCGCTAGTGGCGTTGTGGATGGAGCAGGAGATTGTGTCGCACTGGTTCATGTTGGGATTGCTTTGTTCCAGACGAATCCGCGCTGTTCAAGTCGTTCATGCCACGCGACGATAGACAATTCCATTTCGGTTTCGAGTGGCCACTTCGACGGCGCCCGTTTTGCGCAGCACATAGGCGATTTGCTGTGTTTTCCAACGCGGAAGATCCGTCCACGCGGCCAGGTCCGCAGTGTTGAAGGGGGCACTCTCTTCGGGCAGGCCGATCAGGTCTAAGAGGTCTTCGGGGACTCGGATCTCAATCGTGGATTCGATCGATTCCAATCGCGTATCCTCGACTCGGTAGTCTTTGTGCCAGGAACGGCGGCGACGGCCGCGTTTGGGGCTGCGAACTTGCTCGACATGCACCAGGGGGATCTCGATGGTGAGATTGCCGTGTGGAAACACGCGAGTGAAGTAGATCAGTTCTTCGAAAACGTCCAGCACGTTGCCACGTTTCGGGCTCATGCGTCGTGAGGTGACTTTACCGCCAGCACGTTTGATCTTCGCAATCCGCGTTCGCATCACGACGGGTTTTACCACTCGCAAACGATGTCGCTTGAGTAGTGTTTGGCACTTGTCTCGGATTGCGGAAAGCGACGCGCACTGAATTTCGATCAGCTCGTCATCACGCACCGCATCAATTCGATACGCTCCCAAGGTGACTTCCGTTTGAGAGTCGTCCGGGGCGTAGGAATGCTTGAGTTGCTGGTGCAGCGTGGTTTCCATCCCACTAGCTCGATGCGAGGTATGATCTGGGTGGTTCTACTCGGGCTCGATACCAAAGTCGCGAATGGTCGTGAGCGTGGTCAGTTCGAGCCCCTGTTCGCGAAAGGCTTCTTCACCACCTGCAAGGCGGTCAATGATGGCGATGACGCGATCGACGACTAAACCGAATTTCCTGGCCGCTTCGACCGCTTTGATCGCGCTGCCACCGCTGGTGATTACATCTTCCACAATCACGACATGCTGTCCCGGTTGGACTGGGCCCTCTACTTGCTTGCCGGTCCCATGGTCTTTCGGTTCTTTGCGGACCATGAACCCCTTGAGCGGTAAATTGTGTTGGCCCGCGATGGTGACAATCGATGCGGTGATCGGATCAGCGCCAATCGCCATGCCTCCCACCGCGTCGGGCAAGGTACCCGATGACTGCATGACCTCGAGCATTCCCGCGGCGATCAGGTTGGCCCCTTGCGGATGCAGGGTCAGGTTGCGGCAATCGAGGTAGTAAGAAGCTTTTTTTCCACTCGCTAGAGTGAACTCACCGACTTGCAACGATTCGGTTCGCAGCAATTCAATCAGGGCATCGCGGTCGTAGGACATGATGGGATCTCGTCGAATGAAGGTCGTGGGGATTCGAGGAGAGGATTCGAGGCGCAGTCAGGAAAACTTACTGTCAGGAAAACTCCCCGTTCGCAGTGCGAACTGCTTGGAGTTTTGCACGTCGCTGACGACTGAAGTGGCTGACAGACCGTTGAATCACAGGTCACCAACAGCCCCGTTTGTGACCATTGGCGAGCTGATTGCCAACTTCGCCTGAAAACGTTGTCTCTCTCGATGACCAACAGTTTTACCGACGAATCGTGACAGATGAACCCTGGGTTAAAATCCCGTAGAGGTCTTCTGCGAAATCACCTGCCAAGCTGATGCAACCCTTATCGGTTGGGCTAGTTGTGCTGGGACTGCCGTGGATGCAGATTTGGCCGCCCAGGTCGAGCCACACTTTTCCGTAAGGGTTATCGCGACTGCCGGCCGGAATCGGTGTCCCTGCAGCGTTGTAGTAGGTGTGATCAAGTTGTTTGTCTTGCACCGTAAACGTTCCCGGGCTTGGCAAAGGATCATTCCCAACACCGATTGGAAAGCGACCGGCATATAAGTCACCCAGGAAGAGCGTGAGTTCTTTTTGCGTCAGATTAACTTCGGCACGAAACGGTCCCCGTACGACCTTTAATTCAGTGCCAGGCAAAATTGTGACCGGATCTGAAATTTGATTGATATTGGCAAGTAATTGCCATGGGACCTCGTACTTGGCGGCGACCGATGCCAACGTCTCGCTTTGCCCGATTCGATAGGGTTGTTCCAGCAGGTGACGCTTGGAATAAATGACTTCTCGCGCCAAGGGATCCAGTCGTGCCAGCAGTGCACTGCGTTCTTCACCGCTGATGGTAGGCGAGTTGTAAAACAGGCTGAGCGTTGCCAAGGCTTGTTCAAGGCGATCTTCTCGGAACTGCGAGTCCGCGGTGATAATCGCGTTAGAAAGTCCGGAGCCCATTTGGATTCCCTCCGCTGACGGAATCGCCTGTGCAGGTGGCTGAGATCCAGTCAGGTCAGGATCGACGCTGGTTGTGCCACTTGCTAGAGCGAATTGGGGAGCGGCGGCTGATGGAAAGCCTGAATCCAAGCTCGCTTGGTTTGGATCGGGCAGGTCGAATGTATTTGCGGTTATTGGATAATTGGGGGGCAGTTGTTCCGGTGACCCGCTTCGGGCGGGGATTTCGGTTGCACCGGGCGCAGCAGCAAAATCGCTTGGCTGAGAGACTGGCTGAGAGACTGGTTGAGAGATGGGCTGGGAAATCGGCTGGGAGTTTGCCAGACCAACACTACCCGATTCGACTCCCACATTGGGCCCGAATTCAGCGGTTGGGGTGGCTGAGCTGCTCGGTGTAATGTCGGAAAACGAGGCGGTGACAGGAGGGGCTGCTAGTCCGCTTGCGCCACGCTCAGATCCCAATGAATCAATTGCGGTAGCCGCATTTGCGGAAAGGGTACCGTCGTCCGGCAGACCAGTGGCAGTATTCAGATTGCCTCCGGAAACGGTTCCTGGTGAGGCTGCGGGATTGCCAAGGCTCATCTCACCGAGCGAAGCAGGTAAGCCGACATCGATTGCCAGGGATTCTTCTTCACTCGCGGCCAGCATGTCTTCGACGTCGGCGGGCAGCGGTTCGTTGGGGGTGATGAGTGAGACGTAAGCACCGTACATCACCGTCATAAGTAGCACGACGATGGCAGCGGTTTTTAGCGTTTGCACGGCTGTCCTCCATAACAACAGATCGCGTCCGTTAAACGAGGGACGCAGTTGGAATTGCTATCAAACAAACCAAGCCAGCTTTGACCTGGAGCGTGCCGAGGGTACTCGAAAGCCGATTGGGGCGACCAGAGCATTTCGAGTTGTTTGTCGGCAAGATCGCTTGACGGTAAAAGTTCAGCGGAATGCTCTTCAGATTCGAACGCTGGTCAACCTCTTGGCGGGAACAAGCCGCGATGTTGTTCCCATGGCCGAGTTACGGCGTTCCCGAGCCAAGCAGATTGGTCCCGGATTCGAGCGGCCGGCGGCTAGATTAGAGTGCCACCGGCGATCAAAACGCTTCCGGGGCCCAAAACGCTTCCGGGGCCCAAAACGCTTCCGGGGCCCAGGGTGCTTCCGGGGCCCAGGGTGCTTCCGGGGCCCAGGGTG
>JARGNK010000035.1:26896-31463 GCA_029213145.1 Rubripirellula sp.
GGGTGCTTCCGGGGCCCAGGGTGCTTCCGGGGCCCAGGGTGCTTCCGGGGCCCAGGGTGCTTCCGGGGCCCAGAGTGCTTCCGGGGCCCAGGGTGCAGATGACGAGACTCGGAAGTGGCCAGTTGAGGATTTCACTTGCCGACTGTTGCCAAGCAATGCCGCAAGCTCCCCGCTCGTAAACGCGGCTCCTTCACGCCGCTCACAGACGCTATTTGATTCGTACGCGACACAGGTAGCTGTCGGCGGTGATGTAGAGCGTCTTCTGTTCTGAGTCGAAACCACAGTTGCTGGTTCGCCCGCCGGTAACGAATCGGCCCAGAAGTTTGCCTTCTGGAGACATCACGTAGATGCCGCCAGGACCGCTGCCAAAAATCGTCCCATCCTTTGCGACGGCCAGTCCATCAGGCAGGCCGGGGAATTCACTCATGTATTTCTTGGCGTTGAAAATGACCGTTCCTTTACCGAGGGTTTTGTCTTCTTTGACCGGAAAGGACATCCAGATTGGGTTGTCGGGATCGCTTTGGGCGACGACAAGCGTTTTTTCATCTGGCAGCAAGCCAATTCCATTTGGCCGGGCGAGTTGCTTGGTCAGGAGAGTCAGCTTGCCACTGGGGTCAAGTCGGTAGACGCCACAGAAATCGAGTTCTCGACGCGGGTCGGCAGCCCGTTCGGGCAATCCGTAAGGTGGGTCAGTAAAGAAAATGCTGCCATCGGAATGGAAGACCAGATCATTGGGGCTGTTCAGGCGTCGTCCTTGGTAATTGTCAACCAAGGTCCGCTTGCCGCCGCCCCGTGTCAAAACGCTGACTCGTCGATCACCATGTTCGCAGGCGGTTAGTCGACCTTGTGAATCGAGTGCCAGCCCATTGGTACCAGGCTCTAGGCCGTAATAGCTGACCCCGGTGTAACCGCTCGGTCGCATGAACAATTCGATCCCACGCGTTTCGGACCAGCGGTAGATACTGTTGCGGGGGATGTCGGAGAACAGCACATGGCCACCAGCATCATCCGCGACCCAGAGCGGGCCTTCGGTCCATGTGAATCCACCGGCCAGGACTTCGATTTTCGTCTCTTCGGTAACGAACTTATCCAACGCCGGGTCCAATCGTTCGATCCGTCCCAAGGTGGAGGGCGTCTGCGCCAAAAGGGAGTTCGGTAGCAGAGAGACAAGGTTCAGACAAAGCAGGATTGGCAGGTAGAGCAGAAAACGCATGGCAAGCTTGTTCGTGAGCGTGGAAGGCGGACAGAACTCGAGAGACAAAATTGTAATTAGTTCTGGCATGCCCCGTGCAAAGTAGCCCAAGCAAAGTTCTCTGGTTTCCCCAAGAACCAGATTTTCCAAGGAATCAGCTCTCCCTAAGAATTAGGGTCTGAAAATCAAAACTAGTGAGTTTGGTTGCGCAGTCGGCGCGTTTTTTAGCTGGCGGTAGGGTGCAAGCACATCCTGCTCGGACACCCTCGATGGCCAAGGTGTCTGAGGAGAGGGGAGCGTCCGATTCGCCAGTTACCATTGTTCGGCTCGCCCAAGGCACTCAGCCCGGTCGCAAGTTTCCGGTCGCATTCTTTCCAGTCATGCTTTATTTTGCAGTCGTGCTTTATTTTGCAGTCGTGCTTTATTTTGCAGTCGCCTGTTGTTCGGCGATGGCCTGGGATCGCAGCATCGATGCGACGAGTGCGGTCCATCCGGTTTGATGGCTGGCGCCCAATCCGCGACCTGTGTCGGCGTGAAAGTACTCGTAGAAGAGAACTAAATCCTGCCATGCCGGATCATCCCGATAGGCATCGACGCTGCCGTGGGCGGGGCGTGCGCCATCGTTGTCGACTTCGAAGATTGAAATCAGGCGTCGCTCCAATTCGAGCGCTACTTCCATGAGTGTCATTTGATTGCCGCTTCCGGTCGGACATTCAACTTGGAAGTGCTTGCCGTAGTAACTGTGATAGCGTTTGAGCGCTTGAATGAGCAGATAATTCATCGGGAACCAGATTGGGCCGCGCCAGTTGCTGTTCCCACCGAACATTCCACTATCGCTTTCCCCGGGAACGTATTGAACTTCGTGGTGTTGACCACCAAATTCGAATTTCAGTGGATGATCTCGGTGCGCAGCCGACATACTGCGGATACCGAACGGTGACAGGAATTCCGCTTCGTCCAGCATGACCGCCAACAGCTTGCGAAAGCGTGATTCAGATGGGATCGCTAGCAGTCGCATGTTGTGGGAATCCGAGTCAGGGTCCTCGTATTCCATATAGGTCATGTGCTGACTCAAGTCGTCGCGATTATCGAGGAACCATTGCATCCGCCGTTTGAAGCCGGGCAGTTTTTCGATGATGCGATCTTCCAACATTACGCCAGTGGTCAGCGGTAGCAATCCCACCAAAGAGCGAACGCGGATCGGCCGGGAGTGGCCATTGACGTACAAGTGGTCGTAATAAAAGCCATCCGTTTCATCCCATAAGCCGCTGCCATCCAGGGAGTTCATCGCCTCGGCGATTGCAACGTAGTGTTCAAAGAATTTGCTAGCCATATCGCCATAGGCGGGATGGTCTTCGGCCAATTCCAATGCCATCCGTAGCATGGTTCCGCAATAAAAAGCCATCCAGGAGGTGCCATCGGCTTGTTCCAAATGGCCTTCCGGTAGTGGTTTACTGCGGTCAAAAACCCCGATGTTATCCAGTCCCAAAAAACCGCCGGTGAAGATGTTGTTTCCGCGAGGGTCTTTGCGATTGACCCACCAAGTGAAGTTAATCAATAGCTTTTGAAAGGCACGCGCCAGGAAGACTTTGTCACGTTGCTGCGGTGGTCCTGTTGCTTTGTATACCTGCCAAACACCCCACGCATGCACGGGTGGATTAACGTCACTGAGGTGCCATTCGTACGCCGGGATTTGGCCATTGGGATGCATGTACCATTCACGGAGGAACAGGATCATCTGTTCTTTCGCGAAATGAGTATCTAGGTTGGCCATCGGGACCATGTGAAACGCCAAATCCCAAGCGGCGTACCAAGGGTATTCCCATTTGTCTGGCATCGAGATTACATCGCGATTGAACAAGTGTCGCCACTCGGCGTTGCGTCCTTGTTTTCTCGTTTCAGTGATTGGCGTGCCGTTAGGGTCACCATCAAGCCAGGTGTTGACCGAGTAATGATAAAACTGCTTAGTCCACAGCAATCCGGCATAAGCTTGCCGCATGATATTGCGGCGATCCGGAGAGAGCGCGTTGGGAATCCGTTCCTCGTAAAACTCGTCGGCTTCACGAATCCGGTCGGCAAAACACTGATCAAATTCATCGCCAAATGCAGCCTCGGCGAATTTTGCTGCTTCGCCGCCCGACGTTTCCGTTACGATCGGTTCATCAACATGCGACAAGCGGAGGCGAATCTGCCGCGTCTCCCCCGCCGGAATCATCATCAATCCATAGCAGGCACATTTGGTACCTCGCTCCGCCGGATTTACAGCATGGCTGTCACCCAACACGACGTAGTTGTTGATGCCATCCTTGAAAAAATCAGACTCACTGGGGAGTCCTGGGTGGCGATCGGTGTTGGTTTCATTGTCAGTAAACAGCCAAGTCCAACCGTCTTCGGTTGATGGGCCATCGCAGGCCAGCCAGAATTGCTCAAGGGTTTCATGGAACGTTTGCACGATGCCATCCTTCAATCGCATCGATGGCCGCGTCGTGCACCCTTCATCAGTGCACTGCCAGGTCCAGGTGTTTCGGAAATACAGTTGGGGAATCAGATGTAAGACCGCCGTTTGCGGACCACGATTGGTCACGGTCAAACGCATCAACAAGTCGTTAGGCGACGACTTAGCGTACTCGGCTACGACATCGAAGTAACGATTGTCATCGAATGCCGGGGTATCGGTAATTTCGAACTCGGCTTCGGTACGGTCTCGGGCTCGACTGACATCGACGAGTTCCTCGTAGGGGTAGCGGCTCTGCGGGTATTTGTAGATCCCTTTCATATAGCTGTGAGTTGGTGTGCTATCGACATAATAATAGCACTCTTTCACATCTTCGCCATGATTGCCTTCTGGTCCGGTGACGCCGAAGAGCCTCTCTTTCAAGATCGGGTCGCGGCCATTCCACAAACCTACCGAGAAACAGAGTCGACATTCTCGGTCACAGACGCCAAGCAAACCGTCTTCGCCCCAACGGTACGCGCGGCTCCGCGCTTGATCGTGAGAGAAGTATCCCCAAGTGGCATCGCCACCCTCACTGTAGTCTTCGCGAACCGTTCCCCACTGTCGCTCTGAAAGGTACGGTCCCCAACGCTGCCAATTTTGCTCGCGTTTTTCACTCTGCAGCAAGCGTTGATCTTCGACGGTCATGATGACGTTGCCAGTGGTTGAAGGGCATTCCGGAGCATTGAGTCAGCATTGCATCATTGCATCGCAACGAGTGCATCACAGTGAGTCGGTTACAGTAAAGGCGACCGTGATCGATGCCGACCGGCCGCCAGCACGTTTGCCGGCGATTGACATTCGATCATCTCCGCAGCGAAGCCCTGAAAGGTTCTACTAAGCCCCGAAAGGTTCTACTAAGCTTCGTCCAGGACTTCGAC
>JARGNK010000035.1:31563-51011 GCA_029213145.1 Rubripirellula sp.
GAAAGGTTCTACTAAGCCCCGAAAGGTTCTACTAAGCTTCGTCCAGGACTTCGACGGCTGCAAACGATTTGCCTTCGAGCATTGCCAAGCTGGCACCACCACCGGTACTGACATGGCTGACTTGATCACTGAATCCGAGTTGATCGACCGCGGCAGCGCTATCACCACCACCGATGATGCTGGTCCCGTCACTGTCGGCAACCGCTTGGGCAACGGCTTTGGTGCCTTCATCCATCGGTGGTTTTTCGAACACGCCCATGGGACCGTTCCAGACGATGGTCTTGGCATCTCGGACGATGGCCGCATATTTCTCTGCCGTTGCAGGGCCGATGTCCATTCCTTCCCAACCGTCTGCAATTTCCCCAGCCGCGACGACCTGTTTGTTGCATCCGGCAATGTTCCCAAAATCGTCACCGCAATGTGTGTCGACGGGGAGGTGCAGTTTCTCACCTCCCTTGGCCATCAATTCTTTGGCGAGGTCGACCTTGTCTGCTTCGACCAAACTGTCGCCGACTTTGCCACCCACCGCGAGCGAGAAGGTGTAGGCCATGGCGCCGCCGATCAGCACGGCGTCGCAAACGTCGAGCAGGTTGTTGATTACATTTATTTTGTCGCTGACTTTTGCTCCGCCAAGGATCGCCACGAATGGTCGCTGTGGGCTGCTGATTGCGTCACTGAGGTATTCAATCTCCTTGGCGACTAGATGACCGACGACACGCGGCTTACCGGTCATCGCTTTGGGGACCGCGACCATGGAGGCATCGTTGCGATGGCAAGTTCCAAAGGCATTGTTGCAGTAGGCGTCAGCCATCGCGGCTAATTTGCCAGCGAATTCTTCGCAACCCTTCTTTTCTCCTGAATTGAAGCGGAGGTTTTCCAGCACCAATACTTGGCCGTCTTGTAGTCCGGCAGCTTTCCCTTGAGCATCCTCATCGACGGTGTCGGACGCCATTAGTACTGGTTGTCCCAATAATTCACCAAGCCGAGCGGCAGCCGGGGCGAGGCTAAATTTTGCTTCGAAACCATTTCCACCGGGGCGTCCCAGGTGGCTCATCAAAATGAGCCGGCCTCCGCGATCGATCACGCTTTTGATGCTCGTTAAGGCCATTCGGATGCGGCGATCGTCGGTAATGCCTTGAGATTCGTCCAGCGGGACGTTGAAGTCGACCCGCATTAGGACTGTTTTGCCAGCAACATCAATTTGATCGATCGTTTTCTTTGCCATTTCGTCTAAAGCCTTCGCTGCGGGAGGAATTGCTCGCACTGATTACTCGGCGATTATTTGACAAACGCGCCAGGGTGTCGAGTACGCGTCAGCGGAACAGTCCTCGGATGGCTTGAATTCCTCAACTTTACTGCCCTTAAGAGCCGAGAAAATCACAATGAGCTGTACTCTATTCGGGTTCTGTATCCGCACGGGGTGCAGCCCGAGAAGTGCTAGGCACGACACACTGGGGGAAATCGGTGGCGGGGGGATCAATCCGAATCCGAATTTTATGGTGCACTCTGTGCGCGCTGACCACGGTCGCGCCGTTCTGGGGTGCACCTGCTGCTGCTGAGGAGGCGGGTGGAATGTTCCGCCCCGTCAAATTTTCGGCGTCGTCCCGGCAACGCAAGGAAATAGTCGATGCATTGCCGTTGAATCGCCTGACGCAGCAAGCCCAGCAGCGCATTTTGGGGGTCGCCAAGTCGCCGACGCTCTACCGAAGGTTGCCCACACAGGCGATCGATTGCGACCGAGATATGTTCCTGTTTTTAACCCGCAATCCCGAAGTCCTTGTGGGGATTTGGGATCTGATGGGCATTACCAGTGTGAAGACGCGTAGGACCGGGCCCTACAACCTGAAAGCGACCGACGGCGCCGGGACCCATTGCAACGTCGAATTGATCTACGGCGATCCCAACCTTCATATCTATCTCGCGGAGGGATATTACGAGGGCAAGTTGGCGCCGCGGCCGATTCATGGCAAGGGAGTGTTCGTGATGCGGAGTAACTACGCTCCGTCTCAAGGTGGTACTACAGTCACTGGAGTACTCGATTGCTTCGTGCAGATTGAAAGCTTGGGGATCGATTTGGTAGCGCGAACTCTCAGCGGGGTGATCGGCCGCTCTGCCGATAACAATTTTTCCGAAACGGCTCGGTTTATCTCGCAGGTTTCTCAGGCTTCTGCACAGAACCCAGCTGCGATGATTGACGTTGCGAAACGGATGCCGCAAGTCTCGCAGGCCTCTCGTAACCAATTCGAGCAATTGGTTCGCAAGATTGCTCTTTCTGAGCGGGCCGGTTCTATTCGGTCAGACTGACCCTCGGGTTGTTCTGAAAAATGGGCGCCCAAGCATGTCCTGCGTTGTACATGTCCTGCGCCGCATGGTCACTCTGCGGTTCCTGGAACTCTGCCGTGCCCGGGCAATCGGTTCTGTCTAGAAACTCAGCGATCGCCCGCCGGATTAGCTGATGGTGTTTCGAAGTGCCCTGGTATGCTCTGGGGTCGTGCCACAGCAGCTGCCCACCATGGTCGCGCCGGCTTCAATCCATTGGTTAGCAAGTTTGGCGTAGGTTTTTGCGCCGGGTTCTGGAGAGGCGGTCCAGCCGATGTGATCGTCAGCGCAGCCGGCATTGGCGTATGCGCCAATCGGTACTCCGAGCGCAGCGTCGGATAGCGCCACGATGAACCTCAGTGTGTCAATTGCGGGTGTGCAGTTGACAAGGATTGCTGCGGCACCCAGATCGACAGCTTGTTTTGCAGTGATCGCCATCTGCTCGGGGGACATCAATGTCGCGTCCGGTCCAGCTGTCAGGGCTAACCATGTTTCCAGCTTGGTAAGCCTTGCCGCCGTGACGGCGGCAAGCGCTTCGTCGGGATTGGGGAATGTTTCGCAAAGCAGTACATCGACACCAGCTTCTGCAAGTTGTTCCGCCAATGCCAGGTGCTCCGGTAACGCTTCAACGCCGGGGGATTGATCAGGACGGTAGCAATCCTCCAGGGGCGCGATGCTGCCGGCAACCTGGTGATTTGGCGGCACACTTCGGCGCGTCAATTCGACTGCACGCTGGGTCATGATCTGCCAACGATTACCAACGGTCCGTTGCTTAGTACGGAAGGTGTTGGCGGTGTGGACGGTCGCTCCGGCGTCCGCGTAATCGGCATGGATCGCCTCAATTACTTCGGGGGCCGATTCAACCGCGGCCGCACTCCAGCTTGGCAATTGTGTCGCAACACCACGACGATTCAATTCTGTGCCTAGTGGGCCATCAAGCAGCGTGATCATGCTGTTTCCAAAGGAGGTCGCGATGCCAGTCGGACTCGACGTATCTGACTGTTCATCGAGCTCGCCCTGGATTCTGATCAACCTGCTTCACCAAATTGGTCCAAAGCCACTTGCTTGGCCCCTTTGAGATCGTACTTGCCAGTTCCCAATAAAGGGATTTCGGCAACTTCGATGAAGCTGTCACGTGATGGTATGAAGAGATTCGGAAGTCCTGCCTCTTGCAGTGATTTCAAGATTTCAGGGATGTCTTTTTCCGTGGGCAAGTGCAACACCACCAACCGCTCGCCTTTCTTGATGTCAGGAACTGCAGTCACGCAAACGCGAACCGATTCGTCCTCATCCCCTTCCGCGAAAAGTTTTGCCAGCTCTTCTTCGATGCGAACGTGTGGGACCATCTCCCCACCGATCTTTGAGAATCGACTTTGGCGACCAGTGATGTGGATAAAACCTTGCGTGTCAACGTGTGCGATGTCGCCGGTGACATACCAACCGTCTTGGATTGCTTGGGAAGTGAGTTCCGCTTGGTTAGCGTAACCAGACATGACATTCGGTCCGGTGATCAACAGCATTCCGTCTTCACCGGCAGCCAATTCGTGGTCGTCCTCGGTTGAAACCACACGGGCCGCGACACCGGGCAAAGGCCGCCCCACGGATCCTTCGTTGCGGTCAGCTTGGAAGACTGCTGGCGAACGCGAGGGAGGGATGTTGACGGACACCAGCGGGCTGAGTTCTGTCGTGCCGTACCCTTCCACCGGACGCACGCCAAACTTCTTTTCGAATGATTCGAACAAATCGGCGGGCATCTTTTCGGCGCCCACCACGACAACATCCAATTTAGCGAATTGTTCCGGTTTGATTCGTCGAAGGTATCCACGCAAAAACGTTGGCGTCGCAAGCAAGACCGTCGCTTGGTACTTCTCGGCCAATTTACCGACTTGTCGAGCGTCCAGAGGATTGAAGTGATAAACCCCGCGCGGTCCCAATGCCATCACGGCCCACATGGTGACGGAGTAACCAAAGGAGTGAAAGAATGGCAAGATGCCCAAGACCGTGTCGTGATCATCCAGTTGAACGGCAAGATCAATGGCTTCTACGTTATGGCTGATATTGGCATTGCTCAGCAGAACCCCTTTGGGCATTCCGGTCGATCCACTCGTGAAGATCACCGTCAGTAAATCATCGCCTCGGATTTGGTTGAGCCCTAAGATCCGATCGAGTATCGCCGCGGGTACGAGCAAGGCTTGGATCGCTGCTACCAACTTGTCCCATTTGGTGACTTTCTCTCGCAATTCGTCCAGCACTACGATTTCGGCATCGAGCTGAAAATCCATCTTGCTGAGAAATTTTTCGCTCGTTAGTACATGTTTGATCCCTACTTCTTGGATGCAATGATTCAACACTTCACTACTGACGGTGTAATTCAAGTTGGCTGAGATTCGGCGATCGAATGCAAGCGCCATGTTGACGATCACGCCCCCTGCACTCGGCGGCAGCAAGACTCCGACGAACTGTTCGTCTTGGTCCAACACCTCGCGTTTGAGCACTCGGCGTAGTGCCAGGACTCGCATTAGCATTTGGCGGCCGGTGACCTCCTGGCCCAGCGAGTCTGCGGCCTGTATTTTTCCACCGCGGCGACGCCAAGTACGGATGACTTGTTTTGCTAGGACGGGATAGCGGGCACTTTGGTCGACCGCCGCATCTGCCCCGAGTTTTTGAACGCCGCTACGAGCTATTTCCAGCGGCGTCGTGGTGGGAAGGGGTTTGCCGATGTAAAGCGTCAATTTGCGACGCGGCAAGCTCGGGATTTTAAAGAAGAATTTGCCACCGGAAAAACTGAACAAGCTACCCCACATCCCGTCCAACCACATCGGCACGATCTGGCCGTCAGTTCCCTTGAGGACGTTGCGGAGTCCCGGTTTAAAGGCCTGCAGCTGACCAGTTCGAGTGATCGTACCCTCAGGAAACAAGCCGATGACCTCTCCAGCCTGAACGCCTTCCCGAGCCGTTTTGAGGGCGCGGCCAATCGATTTCGGATTGGCGAACATCAAGATCGTGTCGAAGGCCCGGGCGAGGTAACGTGTGAACGCGTTACCAAAGTTCCCGCCATCGACAATGAAGCGGACATTCCGCGGTAGCATCCAAAGGATGAGAATGCCGTCGATGTATGAAATATGGTTGCAAATGACCACGCAACCGCCCGTCTTGGGCAAGTTTTCTAAACCTTTGACCTCGCGTCGATACAGGATCGCAAGCAAAACGCGAAATGGTCCACGGACAAAAATTCGAGGCCAACGGTACCCGACCACGATCGACAGGAACACCACAATCAAGGTGATCACTAGACCGATTTGAAATCCATTCATCTGTCCGCACCTTTAAAAACGGCTAAGGAATGCCCGATAGGGTAACGAATTGAGCAGACGCAGGTGAGGGGAAGTAAGCAATTCACAGGTCGAGTAAATGCTTGTGGGGCGGTGTGCCGCGTTGTGTGAGTTCTCTTGGAATGGGTTGCTCTGCCCGCGGTTGCTCTGTCTGTCTCTTTTTCGGCTAGGTGAATTTCCTAAATGCCGGGGTTTCGATTTTGACCTCAGACCGCAACCGCCGCGGGGTGTTCTGTTGGGGCGGGGTGTTCTGTTGGATCTGCAGCTGGCGTTGTTCCGCTGACTGTTGCAATGGAATGCCGGTTTTTGCCTCCGTGTCGCGATGATGGGTCCGGCTATTTGGCGAACAATTCCGACAAATCTTCGAACGCTTTGAACTCCAAGGCGTTACCGGATGGATCGAGGAAGAACATCGTGGCTTGTTCGCCTGGTTGGCCTTCGAAGCGTATGTATGGCTCGATCAAAAATTCGACATTCGCTTCGATCAAGCGGTCTCGGAGTTGTTTCCAGTCACCAATTTCCAGGACGACTCCGAAATGAGGCACCGGTACATCATGTCCGTCCACGGGATTTGAGCAGGCTTGTGCGGTCGCGTCGGGGGAGTAATGAGCGACGATTTGATGTCCGAACAAATCAAAGTCGACCCAAGTCTCGCTGCTTCGTCCTTCCCGCAGTCCTAGCACACCGCCATAGAAGTTCCTGGCCTCGGTGACGTCGTGGACAGGAAAGGCGAGATGGAACGGTCGGATCGACATGTTGTGTGGAATCCTATTTCTTATTGGCCAATGCAGAATAAATATTCTTGCCGTTGATCGCCCTGCCCCTCCGCGACGCGGGTGTAGATCCGATCACCGACGAAAGCGGGTGTTGCGAAAACACTGCCCTTCAGTTGGTTCTCGCCAACTTGTTCAAAGCCCTTGGGGGTCGCTCGGAAAAGGAATGTTTTCCCAGCCTCGTTGGTCGCGTAAATCAAATCATTAACCAAGACTGGGGAGCTGCTGAATGTCCCGCCCAATCTCGCTTTCCACATCTCTTTCCCGTCGCTTGTCCGGTAACAGATCGCAATTCCAGCATCAAGGGTGGCGTACAGGTACGCCCCACGAACCAGCATGGAGGGTACGTAGTTGCGAGAGTTGTTTTCCCATTCCAGTTTGCCGCTGCCATCGGCCGCGACCGCCGCAATATGATTCTTCGGGTAGCCGCCGCAAGTGAAGATCCGCTCGCCGTCGGTAACCGCCGTTGCCACGCATTCGGTTGTCGCGCCCTCGACCTCCCAAAGTGTTTCGCCATTGCCTGGGTTTAAGCTCGTCACCAAGTCACACCCGCCAACGATCAATTGGTCACGACCGGCAACTTGCAGGATCACGGGAGAATGGTAGTTCGGTTTCTGCGGTCGTTGCTGACTCCAGACAATCTTACCGGTCTGGCGGTCCAGTCCCGCGACAACACCGCCCAGTTTGTTGTCCGCCGATACGATCACAAGGTCTCCGTAAATCGTTGGGGAAGAACCATAGCCTTGATGGATGATATAGTCACACAAACGCTGTTGCCAAAGAATCGCACCCGATAAATCGAGTGCGGTTGCCCAAGCTGCGTTGTCGTTGACAAAGGTGATGAAGAGTCGTTTGCCGTCGGTGGCCACGGTCGAGGAAGCCATCGTGGCTTTTTCGTTCAAGCCTTTTTTGCTGTTGTTCGCGAAACCGCCCTCGTGAACCACTGTGCTCCAAAGCTGGTCACCCGATTTTCCGTCAAAGCAGAGAATCAACTGGGTTTGCGTTTGATCATTGGCCGTCGCTAAATAAACCCTGTCTCCGAGAACCGTCGGGGAACCATGCCCGAGTCCAGGCACCGGCGTCCGCCAGCGGATGTTATCAGTCGCACTCCAGTGTTGTGGCGGACGGGCTGACGCATCGGCATGACCGTTGCGTTGTGGGCCACGCCAGAACGGCCAATCTGTCGCTTCAAAGGTCGGGTCTTCAGCGGAACTGTGGCTCGTCAATCCATGACTGGTCAACACACAGGTGAGCACAATAATGAGCAGCAGGCTGGGAAAGGAACGCATGTCAGAGTTTTATTTTCACGTGGGCCGGACTGCGAGGTGTTGGCGTGGCTTGTCCGGAAGGGTCAATGTCCTAGAGATTGAAATCACACGGATCCAACTGGCAGTCGCTATTTGATCCGGCCCACAAATGTTAACCTGTTCAGAAACCGCTTTCACCTAGCCACCGTTTTTGATGATGTTCCGGTCGGCGTCGGTTCCTTTCAAAATTGGAGTACGAGCAACCTTGGAACTTTCTGAGCTCTCTGAACTTGCTGATCGATTGCGGCGAATTACGTTAAAACTAGTCGATCAGCAGGCTGCTGAAGTCTTGGTTGCTCCGCAGCGACCGGCGTCCGGACATTGGTACGGCGGCGGCAATATGGTTTGCGACGCGGAGGGTACGCTGTGGCTGATTGGCCGCTTTCGGAATCAAGGTGATTCGCGAACGGGGTTGGGGGCAGGCGAACGAGGTTTGGAACTGGCATTGTTTCGCTCTGATGATCAGGGTCGCACTTTCGAGAAGTACGCGTCGTGGAGCAAGGCTGATTTGGATATTGGCGACCATGCCGTTTTATCGATCGAGGGAAGCGCGATACGCTTGGCACCGAATGGGATTGAGCTCTACGTGTCGTCTGAGAAATCAGGAATTAACTATCCTCTCGAGCTGACCAGTTTTCTAAAGCCCGGTACTGGGGTTTGGACGATTGACCGGATTGCCGCGCCCTCATTTGATGGATTGAAGGGTGGGAAGATTGAAACGGTACTGCAAACGCAGGATCCGCGATTCATCCACATGAAAGATCCGTTTCTCGGAAGTTATTTGGGTTCCGAGTGCTTGATGTTTTGTACCCACCCTTATTGTTGGACGAGTTCCAACACCGCCTTTGTCTCATTGGAGGACGACTCGATTCAAGGCTCACGGATCGAATACGATTTCTTTCCGCGCGGAGCAACATGGGATGTTGCCATCACACGCGGAACTGCGGTCGTGCCGGTGCCCTCGATCGGTGTTTTGGAAAACCGCGATGTGAAGTTGATGTTCTATGACGGTGGAGAGTGTGTCCGGAACCTCGATGAACATTCCGAAGCAGTCAAACGCCCGCGTGGATATTCCTGTGAAGAACTCGGGGGTGTCGCTTTTTACGAGGATGACGACCTGTTCCAGTTAAAACGCATCTCTCAAGTTAAGCCGCTTTTGGTAAGCCCATATGGAACGGGATGCAGTCGTTATGTCGATGTCTGCGTTACCGAAGACCAGTATCTGGTCACATGGCAACAGGCTCGAGCCGATGGGTCTCAGCCGTTGGTGATCAATCGCGTCGCGAAGCAAGAGATTGAATCTCTGTTGCGTTGATTCGTTGCCACTCCTAGTGAAGGCAAGTGCATTTGATGCACCACGCGAGATCCTCTATTCGCGTTTTCATCTGCTTTCTAGGCAGGAGGATCAAGGGGTGCGTCCTTGGTGGCGATAGGGATTAAAAAGCAGGTAATTCAAGTGCCGATACAGGTCGCTGTTGGCTAGTAGTTCGGCATGCTTGCCCTCACCCGCGAGTCTCGGGCCATTCAGTAAGACAACGCGATTTGCGTACCGCAGTGTTTCCAGACGCCGCGGTAGGGTGATGACCAATGTGCCCGCGCTGACCAGTTTTCGCAGCACCTTCAAGCAAGGGTCTTCGGATAGGTGTTCGGCCGGCGGTGGCGGTTCTAACGCGACCAAAATTGGTGGTCTGTGCAAGAGCGCGCGGGCGGTCGCAATCGCGTAAGTCGATTCCACGTCCAGGATGGAATCGCCGGCTGTCAGCATCGTGTTCATTCCCTCAGGCAGTCGCTGCAGTCGATCGTAGACGCCAACAGCAGTCACTGCCTCAACGATTTCGCTGTTTGTAATGGTGTCGTCGTTGCCTCGGAGGTTATCGTAAATTGTTCCGTCCCAGATCGGTCCATCTGGTTCAATCCACATCACGTTGCGAGCCAGGGCTTGAGGGTGGATGTCACGGAGGGAAACGCCGTCGATGGTAACACGCCCTTCTGCAGGCATGCCGAAGCCCATTAACAGTTCCGCCAAAGCCCTGGTTGAAACGGCTTCAGTACCGAGCAGAGCTACAAGTGTTCCCGGGGTGAATTTCAAACTGAGGTGACTGAGAATGGGTTGGCCTGTCGATTCGGTAAGCGTGACCCCCGCGATTTCCACGTTCTCGTGGAGTCCGCTCAGTCCGACGCGTTGCTCGCTTGGCGCTATTTCGCTGCTTCGTTTCAGGTAGTGATAGAGGGAATCAGATGCTTCGCCACTGATTTGGAGGTGAGAAGCCAATGCCAGTAGTCGACCCGCCGCGACAACCGCGGCACCAAGCGATAGGCCGAGTACCAGGGCGGATGGAAGACTGAGCGAATGATTGGCTTCGAACAGGTTGACACCCAACCCAAGGATTAAAACCGCGACAGAGGCCGAGATCGCCAAAAAGAGAATCGGCCAGATTTTTGCTAAACGAGCGTCACGCTCTCCAATACGTCGATAAAGCAGTTCTAATTCGTTCCCAAAAGTGCGGTCTGCCAAACCAGGCGATTGGAGTCTGGCTAACAGTGGCGCCTGGCCAACTAGTTCCGCCATCCGATTTTGCATGCGGGGGACTTCCCATTGGTTCAATTCTGTTTGGTCGTCTTTGCGGAATCGACGCAAGAGTTGCCAAAGCAAGATGCTACTGACGATCGCCAGCAATGCCAGCCACGGATTCACCAACAGAGCCACCATCAGGCATCCCGCCAAGGTGATTAGACTGCGGGGGATGACGCGGTACCAGAGAGAGAGTCCGGCTTGAATCGAAGGCAATTGCTCACCGATCAATTGTTGGGCCCGCACGTGCTGGGTGGCTGCTCCTTCAAGTTCCGCAGATCTCAAGCTTTGGCTGAGAACTCGCGTGTGAAGTGTTTTTGCGATTCGTGCGGCACGTGTGTCGGCGGAACGCCGTTGTAGCCAGATCGTCAACGAGAATATAGCCGCAATCGCCACTGACAGACCGACCAGTTCGGTGAGTTGAGCCAACGCAGCTTGCGCCGCAAACGCTGGCGGAGTTGGCACCGGCAGGTAGGTTCCCAACTGCGTGCTTGGGCCACTCAGTCCACCCTCATTCAGTAGCACTGCCATCAGGCCGATCATGATCACTAGCACAGGGACTAGGATGCCGGCGGTGAGCGACCAGGCAAATGTAAAAAATCCTCCGGCCGATTCGGCTTCCTGTCGCGGCTGCGATAGCGTGCTGTAGCGAATCAATGTTGTCGGCTCTCGTGCGGAGGAGTGGGTGAACAGAACTTTGGTATCGATTGTCGACGCCAAATCCATCCATTAATTCTTGCAGCACTCCGCCGCCAGCCGTTACGAATCAGGCTAGGTCTCTGTCCTCGAACAGCAGCATCGCGAGCATCCAAATCGCGATAGCGAAACACAGCAGGTAGTTAAACGCGCCAGCCAAGTAAATAAATGGAATTGGATTGCCAGCGTCGACCGCCGCCTGAACGTTGAACACATTCAAGTTTGGAACCACCACAGCGATAAGGTTCCCGACGAAACCCACAAGTTCATTGTTTCCTTGCGTTGATGCGACCAAAGGCGAGGTGAGGTTGCCGATCACGTAAACCACGAAGCACGTTACAAAATTGGCAAGCAGTGGCAGGCGAGTTGCCAAAGCAACCGCCACCGCACCAATCGCCATCGTTTCCATGAAGTACAACGCCAAGACGGGGATCGTCGTCATGATCTCCTCATGACCCATCTGCCAAGTTGTCACGGCACGGGTTGTCTCGCGAGCGTCATAAATCGGCTTGTAGCTGATGACGACCGTTAAGATCGCACCCAGGATGACAAACAGCACCAGCACAGACAGCATGATGCCGGCATACTTTCCAAGAATGAAGGAACGGCGGCTGACTGGCTTGCTCAGCACGGTCAAAGCGGTTCGGCCTTCAATCTCTTCACTCACGCTGGTCCCCGCACTCCAGACCGCTTGCAGCATCCCGAGCACCATGATCAGCGTGACACCGCTGTCTTTCAGCAGGCGAATGTCGTCACCAAGCGTGTTGAAAGGATAGATCCCGAATAGTAGGACGCCGAACATCCCCAGTGCCAACAGCAGAAGGTAGAGCGGTTGCGCCATTTCGTTCTTTGCCGTCGACAACGCTAACGCCCAGACGCGTGGAGCAGCCTGGCGAAAGGCTATCAAACCAGTAATCGTCAGGAAGAAAACGATCGCTATCGCGACGATCGAGGAAGCCTCGGGAATCTTTGGGATGTACGTGAAGGTGAAGACAACCTTCGCTGGGTCGATCTCGCGATTCTGAATGTGAAGTCGAGTCGAATCGCCGGGGATCGGTGGCGTATCGCGATTCTCGTATCGGTACGACACTGACTCACCTGCATTCACGCGGAAAGGTGAACGCGAAAATTTTGAGGTGTCCGCTGAATCGGCCAGCAAAATCGTCCGATCACTTTCAATCGTAAGCGACGCCGCGTTCCGCAGGTTGTAAACGATATTGGCGGGAATGAATGGAGACGCGTCCGCGTCGATATCGGTCGGCATCGCGTCGATTTCTACGGTTTCCTGAACGGTTCCATCACCGATTAATTGGACCTGCGAAATCGATTCCAGAAAGACATTCGTGTCGGATACGAGGGGTGTGCAACCCAGGCCGATCAACGCAAATAAACCTGCCACTCCGAGCAGATAGGGGATCACTCCCTCGGTGGCCATCTGAGTCCATTCGCTTCGTGTCCGGTGCCAAACGCCATAGACCGCCCCAAACCCGAGAAGCAGGCCGATGCAAAGCATGGGCAGATACAGTGAACTGGCAAACTCCTCTGCTTGCGGCACATAAAGGACGCAAAGTCCGACGCCCAAGACGCCGCCCAGTACCAGCGAAGCGATTGTCCCACGACGCGGTGAGTCAGCCAGTGTTCCAAGACCTGGGATGTACGACAGGATGGATAACGAACCGAAGATGACCAAGCAAGCGACTGCACCGAGGGTTAACCCGACAGCGATCAGCCAAATCGGCGTCACCCATGCCGGCAACCACTGCATCATCTGCCCAAGGAACAAACTCGATTCAGTCATCTGGATCCAAGCCGGATTGATGAGGTCCAGTGCGCCGTCAGTCGGTCCGTTCAACATTGCGGAGGGCCAGGAAATCATCGAGGGTATCCCAAGGGAAGGTACGGGCAGAGCGATAGGGCTGTTACGCAGATCGTCGGCAAAAGGTTTGCGAATTGACGGCGTTCAGGCTCAGGAAGAGCAAGCGGACGATCGTAATGCCATCAATTCCGCGATTTTTGGGCTATATCGATTCCCGAAATCTCACAAATTCATGATGGTTTGTCCCGAGTTGCAGCCCGACCGTTCGTCGCTGTACCCAGGCGAGTCCCCAAGCGAAATTTGAGCACTGTCCCCACGAAATCACCCTTTATCGGAGGAAATTGCCTAGCTTGGATGTCCAACTAGCATTCGGGTCCTCGGTTCCCGCCAGCCGACGTTTGCGAAGTTTGTGCCTGTCCCAGACGAAGCCTGTCCCCGACGAAGCCTTCCCGACGAAGCCTTCCCGACGAAGCCTTCCCGACGAAGCCTTCCCGACGAAGTTGCCCCCAGCGATTTCAGCGATTTCCCGTGGCGATTCTATGCCTGTCCCCATTTGTCCTCTCAATGCCTGTCCCCATGCTCCACCCCCAGCGATTTCAGCGATTTCCCGTGGCGATTCTATGCCTGTCCCCATTTGTCCTCTCAATGCCTGTCCCCATGCTCCATCCCGGGTGGAACTCAATGCCTGTCCCCATGCTCCACCTGTCCCCATGCTCCATGCTCTGGTTTTCTGCTTAGCTTGCGTCTCATTGCTTGGAAATCGTGCATTTCACGTTGCAGGCGATCGATTTCAGTTTTCATCGGGCGGCCAAGCCGAGGGGTTCAGCTCTAGAGCGTTTCGAGGCTCGCGCGGATCTGGGCCGGGATAGGGGTCTTTTGCAGACCGCCGTCGCCGTGATCTCGATTGAGGCGGCAGCAGACCGTAGTGATTTCACCCTCGGCGATCAGGTCGCCCTCCCGCTCGAAGCGAAACTGGTAGGTGACGCTGCTGTTTCCAAGCTTTTTGATGCTGATCAGGATGTCGAGCACATCCTCGAATCGAGCCGCCGCCTTGTACTGGCAACTTGCTGCGACGCGTGGCCATGTGACCGACTCGGGCCCCTCCGATCCCCCATTGCGAGGCATGACTGAGATGCCGAGTGATCTCAGCATCTCATGTTCTGCCACCTCCATCATCGGGAAGAAGGCAGAGAAGTGGGTGATTCCAGCCGCGTCGGTGTCTCGAAACTCGACGCGGCGTTGGGTTCGGAACACCATCGCGGAAATCGGTTATTCGCCGACGTACGGCAACAACGCCATGAAGCGGGCTCGCTTGACAGCCGCGCTGACGGCGTGCTGGCTAGCCGCGGTACAACCACTCTTGCGGCGACCGACAATTCGGCCCTGGCGGTTGATCATCTTCTTCAGTAATTCGATGTCCTTGTAATCGACGTACATCGGACGTGGCCGTTGGCCATCGACGAAGATCGGGTCTTTTTTGCGGGTCCGGGATCGGACACGGGAACGTTTGCGGGCACGACTACGCGTGCTCATCGGACGTGGAGGCATGAAATTCTCTTTACAGGCGAACGGTCTTACGGTCGATTCACCGGAATCGACTCGCCAATCGGGAACGCAGGAGTATGCCGACAGAGGCGTGAATTCGCAAGGCCTTTGTGGAAAACCGACAAATTCTTTGGGCTGACTTTCTAGTCCCCAACGGACGATTCGCGACAACGACTCGCGCCGCCGACCAAAAGCGAGCTGGCAAAGCATCCAGCAACCAACAGATTTCCAGGTTTGGCCCGGCTTTTGCCCTTCCAAATCCGTTGCACCTTTGCCATATTCCCTAAGCACTAGAGAAGGAAGAAACGGGTTTGACACCGACTGCCTAAGAGCTTCTCAGCCTAACCCATGTCCAGACCTCTCGGAACATTGGTGGCTGAATCGTGTCAGACCGGAGTGTGTCGTTTGCGTACGGCCCTCCCCGTGGTCTTGAAGTTTCATCGGTTGGGTTGTCAAACTTGCCGTGTTGCGGATTACGGTGGGAAAAGGTCACGCAAACGAGATTGATGCGACGATGGCGTTTAATCACGCTGGCACTCGTTGCTAATTTACGGTACGTAACACAGCCACTTTTAGAATCCATGCGCCCCCGCTATGGGGTCACGTCCACACTGAGCGTCGCCACTCAACCGGCCGAATCGCCCTTGTTAGGTAAGAGTTATGAAACTGGAGAATGTTCGAAACATCGGAATCAGCGCCCACATCGATTCGGGGAAAACAACCCTGAGTGAACGGGTTCTCTTCTACACCGGCCGAATCCACAAGATTGAAGAAGTCCGTGGAGATGGTGACGGGGCTACCATGGATCACATGGAGCTCGAGCGTGAACGTGGGATCACGATCACCAGTGCGGCAACAACGGTTGAATACAACGACCACAAAATCAATCTCATTGATACGCCCGGCCACGTTGACTTTACGGTCGAGGTCGAACGCTCGCTTCGAGTGCTCGATGGGGCGGTGTTGGTGCTCTGCAGCGTCGGTGGTGTCCAAAGCCAATCGATCACCGTCGACCGTCAAATGAAGCGGTATAACGTTCCGCGGATCGCATTCATCAACAAGATGGACCGGACCGGAGCGAATCCTTACCGAGTCGTCGAGCAACTTCGAGATAAGCTGCATGCTGAAGCGTTTCTGATGCAGATTCCGATCGGTGCCGAAGATAATTTCCAAGGCGTCGTCGATCTGATCGAAATGGTCTCGCTGACCCATGCCGGCGCCGAAGGTGAGGAAGTCGTCGAAGGCCCGATTCCAGCCGATTTGCAAGACGAAGCCGAAGCAAAACGCGGCGAGATGCTCGAAGCTCTGTCGATGTACAGCGACGAGATGATGGAATTGCTGCTCAGCGAAGAAGAAGTTCCGAAAGACCTGATCTACAAAGTCACGCGGGATGCAGTGCTCGGCGGGGCGACCCCGGTCTACATGGGAACTGCTTTCAAAAACAAAGGCGTTCAGCCAATGCTGGATGCCGTCCTGCGTTATCTGCCCAGCCCGCTCGATCGTGACCTTCGTGGGATTGACCCCAAGGATGAAGAAAAGCGAATCGACTTGAAGCCTGATCCGGATGCTCCTTACGTTGGCATGGCATTCAAGATCGTCGATGATCCGTTCGGGCAACTGACCTTCATGCGGATCTATCAAGGAACGATCACCAAGGGCGAGAATTATGTGAATCAAAGAACGGGCCGTAAGGAACGTTTCAGTCGAATCGTTCGCATGCACAGTGACAAACGGGAGGAAGTCGATTCGGCTTCCGCCGGCGATATCGTTGCTGTCATGGGAATTGACTCCGCCAGCGGTGATACTTACGCCGGTTCGCGTGACTTCTGCACGCTTGAGTCAATGTTTGTGCCCGACCCTGTTATCAAGATTGCTGTTTCTCCAAAGAGTCGCAGTGATGGCGACAAGATGGGCAAGGCGTTGCAGCGATTCCGTAAAGAGGATCCAACCTTCCGCGTCTTCACCGATGATGAAACGAACGAAATTCTGATCAGCGGAATGGGCGAGTTGCACCTCGAGGTTTACATCGAGCGAATTCGCCGTGAGTACGGCGTCGAAATCGAAGTCGGTGCTCCAAAGGTGAGCTACCGAGAAAGCCCGACCAAGGCAATCGATTTCGATTACAAGCACAAGAAGCAGTCGGGTGGTTCGGGGCAGTTTGCTCACATCAAGGGCTCGCTTAGCCCAATCGAATCGGATAGCGAAGACAGCTTCGAGTTTGAAGAGCAAATCGTCGGTGGTCGAATTCCGAAGCAATACATTCCGGCGATCGAGAAAGGTTTCCGCGATTCGCTCGGCAAGGGGCCGGTTGCTGAGTACCCAGTGGTGGGAACACGAATCGATTTGAAAGATGGTAGCTTCCACGAAGTTGACTCCTCGGAAAAAGCCTTTTACACCTGTGCTCAGGGCTGTTTCCGCGAATACTTCAAGAAAGCAGCACCGAAGTTGCTCGAACCGATTATGAATGTCGAAATCGAGTGCCCGGAAGATTTCCAAGGGACGGTTGTTGGTGACGTGATTCGTCGCCGAGGCATCATGACCAGCAATGACATCGTCGAAGGTGTCAGTGTCATCAAGGCTGAAGTGCCGTTGGCCGAAACGTTCGGGTACGCCACTGACTTGCGGTCGCTGACCCAAGGACAGGGAACCTTCACGATGGAATTGGCCGTCTATCGGCAAACGCCTACCAACATTCAAGAAGAGATTGTTGAAGAGAAGAAGAAGCAGCAATTGGTTGCCGCCAAGTAAACAACTGGTTGCCGCCAAGTAAACTGCCTGGCTGCCATTTAATGTGTTTCAATTGCGAGCCCCGCTGAGGCCCACCGGCCTTCGCGGGGCTCGCTTTATAAAGACTCCGGCATGAACCGACTGAACCGACTGCGGATTCATCCGACGGCGAAATCTGGCTCTCGCTCGCCCGCACCCGCGTCGGGCCAAGCTCAATGCCAGGAAGCTGGTCCGGAGCATGGTGGTGTGTTTGGTGCGGCCGCTGCGATGGTGGATCGTTACCGCAGCCGGCTCGTTACAGCTTTGGTACCGGCATCGGATTCGATACCGTTCGGTAAGGCAAGCGGTACTCGGGATTCAGGTCGACCCCGTAGCCGCGACGCAATTCCCACCGTGCGCGGGCTGCCCAAGGCGATCCGGGGTGATCGATTTGGATCTGTTCGAACATCGAAGTTGCCCGTTCGATGTAGGGTTTGGCATCTTCGGTCAGCGTCCGTTTGACCGTACCGATGTCCCAGTTCACCAGCCGGCGGTTACCGCGGGTCGGCTCGGCCGATTTTGGGTTGGCGATAAAGGCATCCAACGCGACACCGTACTCATAAATCCTCGCCTGGTAGGCGATTAGTTGAGCCAGGATGATGTCGTAATTCGCTTGCCAACGCGGATCGGCTTCTTGTTCGCGGAGCAAGCTCCCGTTGACCAAGGCGCGTTCCGCTTCGGCCATGTACCGTAGATGTAATTTTGCTTTTTCTTGTTCTCGTCGTGCTTGCGTGATGAATTCTTGCGGGTTGATTGAAAAATCCATTCTCATCTCGATCGCTTTTTGGTTGCCCGATTGATAAGGATTCAGATCCTGAATCACTTGCCAGATCAGCGATCTTAGCGGGAACTCATCGCGGTCAGCGAGGACTTCGACGCGGGCACGCAGGTCCGGTCGATAAGGTCGTAATGCTTCGGTCGCATAACTTTCCTTTTGTCGACCGACAACTTCTTCTTCAATGCTGGGCAGCATAAAAAAGATGCCGTTGGTTTCCCGTGCCATGCGAGTCTGTTCGTAGGGACCGAAGCCGCTGCTGAAGGCATCGAATCGTCGGCGAAACCCATTGGTTTGCAATTGCTCAGGAAAAGCAGTCTCGGGACCGCGGTCCATCGGTAACCAGTGGACACGGTTGGTTTGCGGGTGTTGCCAACGAAAGTAAGCGAAGGGGTAGCCAAACACCGACTCGCGTCCGATGACGTAGATTCGGCAATTCGCTGCTTTTGCGACCGCGATTGCTTGCTCCAGAAACGCATCATTGTTGGGGCGATTGCCACTTTCGTCCGTGACTAGGATCAACACCATTTGCCGACCGCGACGCGCGAGGTCGCGATAGGTGGTGATGGTAGTTCCCACAGCCGAACACATCATCTCTTGGCCAGTTGCGTCGACTGGAATCGAGTCAATTGCTTCTCGGATACGCTCCAAGTCATTGGTCGGCTTATGTCCCGTATGGTCGGCAAAGCTGCCGCCGTAACTGGTCACAGCGGTCAATAACGCATCGTTTTTGACGCGGCCCGATAGCCCCAATTGATCGTAGACCGTTTCGAAGCGATCGCGAATCTCTTGCTGATCGTCCTTCATGCTGTTGGACTGGTCAAAGCACCAAACTGCCATTACTGGGCCACGATCAAGCATCCACAAGAGTTCTTGTGCGAGGCGATCGAGCGCCTGTTGGTAGGATCCGACGATATCGCGAGCCTCGCCTTTCACCTCGCCATCAGGGACCGCTTCGATCAAGGCGACAGCATCAGGAATTCCGATTGCCGGCGCCGAGATTTGGATCGCAGAAGTGTCAGCTTTTGCCAGCAGCGAGGGGTCTAGTTGCAAAGTGTTTGCCGAAGCGGCGGCCGTCATTGGCGCCGGCGCCGAATTGACGAGGGCAACGTTATCCAGCACCACGTCGATCTCAGGCTGCAAAGTCACTTCCACCGGTGGGTCCTCTTCCTTTTCAGGGGGAGGGATCACCATGATCCTCGCAATTTCAGGTCGCGATGCATCAAACGTGATCATCGCCAACAGCAGAATCAGCACCGTGTGCACTAGCATCGACACGGTGGGGGGAATCCAGCGGTGTGGCGTTGGAACTGACTGGGCCACGGCATCGGTTTCAACAATTGCCATCGATCAATCGGGCCTCTTGGAGAATACAATCTGCACTCGCTACGCATTGTACCCCGAAAGTGTGACCAGGGCTCCAGGCCGCGAATCATAAGGAAACACTGCGGATTCTTATTGCGACAGAAAGAATCGTGCTGGAGCCCTGTGTTGGAGCCCTGTGTTGGAGCCCTGTGTTGGAGCCCTGTGTTGGAGCCCTGTGTTGG
>JARGNK010000270.1 GCA_029213145.1 Rubripirellula sp.
TAAACTCCTTCGTCTGAGTTGCAGTCAAATCACTCTGTGCCTGTCCCCAATTTGCCCTCGGGTTGGTTTGCTTGGATGATCAATGGTTACCTGAATCGTCCGCCAGGGTTACGTGAGGCTGTCAAGGAAATCCTGCAAGCAGACTCCGTCGAACAGCAACGGGAGTTGTACGACGACAGAAACATCAGTGCCTTGTTGTGGCGTAAACCAATTCGTTGGGCAATGCGCCGAGACACGACCCTGGCCATGCTGGGTGTGCCACGAAGCCAACGCAATCAGATCGATCAATGTTACCCCGGCGGGATTGGCCGATTCATTCAAGAGCGCATCGAAGGCGTCTTTAAGGAGATTCCCCTCAAGGACAACTACTTCTGGCGCGTCTATCTGACCGGTGAGTACACGCCTGAGTGCTGTCCGGAGTACCTGAAGGAAGACAATTTCCTGCTGCTCAAAGCCGGGCTGGTTGATCGGGTCACTTCACACACGGACACCGTTGCTGGATTCCTGTCCCGGCATCATGGTTGGATCTCGAGATTCGTGCTGCTGGACCATATGGACTGGTTGTACGATCTGCATCCCGACCTGCTGGCGGCAGAGTGGCAGAATATTATCAATCGAGCGTCGCCTCGGTCAAAAGTTCTATGGCGGAGCGCTGCCCTGCAAGTCAATTTCGTTGACGCGTTGAAGATTCAAGCGGGTGGGAAGCAAACGAGCGTTGGCGATCTGTTGTGCTACGACACCAAGCTCGCGTCCGAACTTCACTCACGTGACCGCGTCAACACGTACGGAAGTTTCTGCATCGCGGACGTGAAGGGCACGGCGGCATGAGTGACGCGACTGGAACGAACTCGATCCTCGGTGATATGCGCGTGCTCCGGCACCTGCTGTTTCATCAGGTTCGAGGCGAAACCCATGAGGAACGCTTGGAGTCGTTCTACAGCGGCCAAGCCCGTGATTACGATTCTTTTCGTGCACGCATGCTTCATGGGCGCAGGGAACTAATCGCCAAAGTTGATCTTCCACCAGATGGAATTTGGGTCGATATGGGGGCGGGCACGGGGGAGAACGTTTTGCTGGCGGGCAAGCGGGCGGAATCGCTCCGTGAGATTCATCTGGTCGATCTCTCTTCGTCCTTGCTGGCAGTCGCATCAAAGCGATTGAATGCAGCCGGGATAGGCACCGCCCGTATCCATCTGGCCGATGCGACCCGATTTCATGCGGCCGCGGAAAGTGTGGATCTGGTCAGTTTTTCGTACTCGTTAACGATGATTCCCGATTGGTTTGAAGCCATTTCCGTTGCCGAGCGAATACTGAAACCAGGCGGCAGGATCGCGGTCGCAGACTTCTATGTTTCGCGCAAGTTCACAGCCGAAGAACATCGGCAGCATCGATGGCTCAGCCGGGCATTCTGGACTCACTGGTTTGCTGCTGACAACGTCTTTCTGAGCGGTGATCACGCTGCACTGCTGCATCGCCGATTCGACGTTGAAGTTTTTGAGGAGCGACTCGGAAAAGTTCCTTACTTGCCGTTGATACGAGCGCCTTACTACGTGCTGATTGGCCGCAAAGGCCGCCCGCCCCGCCCAAGCATGAAATGCGAATGACTTCCGATTTACTAGCTCCGACGCGACCCGTGTCTGCTTCGATAACGCCTGTCACTGCGGACAGTACAACATCAAGTGGCCAGCGTGAGCGAAACCAGACATCTCGCTGGGCACGGCTCTGCCAGGAGTTTATGCGATGTCATCGCCGACCGATCAATATTCTGTTGCACCTGGTGACGACGCCGTTGGGTCTGTTTGGTCTGCTCGCTCTGGTTCACGCTGCTAATGCATTGGCGTCGGTAGTGTTCACCTTGGCGTACGCCGCCCTTCTGATGTTTCTAATTCCGGCAAAGGTCTGGCTTGCCGCCGGCGATGCAGTATCCGATGAGCGGATACCGCGATCAGTCCTGAGAACTGAACCCGGCGCCATGGCATCTGGAAGGAGCAGTTGCCATGACTGTATGGAATGCAAGTACTTCGATCGGGGAAAACACGCCGTGTTTCCGCATCAGTTGCGAGTCGTGGAGCTCAATTGATCGAGGCGACGGATCATATTTTCCTGGATAACAAAGCACTGCGCAATCTCACCCACCATTATGTTCGACTCGACCATCAACATCGAAATTTTTTCAAAATTATTCTAGTTACACCGGTGGTTTTTAATTGTGACGTCACCGCATTCCAAATACTGTCTTTAGTGCATGATTCGATAAAGGTCACATCGCATTCGAGTTCTTGATCACATGCTCCCTAAGCTTTGAAAAATTACAGCGTGGAAGATTTTTCGCTTATCCGAGCTGCGATGAAAATCCAGCTTGATGTCCAACAAAGTGCGTGGCTCATGAGAATCCAAGAAAGACGTCGGTACGACCGTCAGGAAAATGCAATTGAATTCCCCGCAAACAAGGCAATTTGAGGAGCTTGGTTCGACGCGAGATTAGCGCCGTCCAATGAAAGTTAAATGAGTATTTCTGAATATCAAAATTGTCGCCGAAGAGCTTTTACGCTTATTGAATTACTTGTTGTGATTGCGATCATAGGGATTTTGGTGGGCTTGTTACTTCCAGCAGTTCAGGCAGCGCGTGAAGCAGCGCGACGCATGAGCTGCAGCAACAATTTCCGTCAAATCGGTTTGGCAATCCATAATTACGAATCGACCTACAAAGTGTTGCCGCGGGCTGGTCGACGCGACGCAGACTTTTCAGTCCAAGCTCGCATCCTGCCCTTCATCGAGCAATCTGGACTTCATGACGAACTGCACTTTGATGTACCCGCATTCTCAGGCGGATGGTCGGGCAAGGCACCTCACCCGAAAAACGTAGAGGCCTTTGCGACTGTAATACCCACATACCTCTGCCCCAGCGATCCAGGCGAAGCCATCAGTCGAATCAGGGTAAAAGGGACTGATTACGTCCTCGGTCGGTTGAATTACATGGCGAGCTTTGGGAGCGCCCGTGATCAGAATTATGATTTCACCAAAAAGACTGACGGACTATTTTTCGAGCCTTATGGAGTCAGATTCAACCACGTTACCGATGGGCTCTCCAACACCGTGATAATGAGTGAGACCGTCCGCAGCGTGGGCCCTGATCAATCACTGCCTGCCGGTACCGTTCCAATTCGGCCGTACACCTTGACGCTCAATGGCTCATCAGGTGTCAGTCCTCGACCGGGAAGCAAGCAAGGGTTGAAAGCAACGGGGAGTCCATGGACGAGCTATGTCAATTCAAAGGGAACGATTGAAAACCCGGATCTCAGTGGATGCCGGCGCTCGTTTTCGAGATGGCGGGGCGGATCAAGTCCTGCGATTCGGGGGCGAGGAATGAGCTGGGCGTTTACAGGCGCGATCAACTCGATGACCAATGGCTATCTTTCTCCCAATAACCCGACCCCCGATATCGTGACTCATTGGACAGGTTATTTCGCCCCTCGCAGCTACCATACCGGCGGCGCTCATTTGTTGTTCGCTGACGGCTCGGTGCATTTCTTGACCGACAGCACGAACACCAAATTGCACCGAGACTTGCACAGTGCGAACGGTCGAGAAACGATTGAAGGTTTTTAATCGCGAGAGGGAATTCACTGAGACCACGAAATACCGGGTCGGCTGATATAGGTTTAGCTTGCATTTCCATTTGCAAGTGGCAGCTTACGAAGGAAGGGTTTGGATCCAATTTGCAATATTGATCTCGAACGGGAATGATTGAGCTATTTGCACCGAAGACTGGTGATTGGTTGAACGTGCAGGCGGAGACGCTTCAAGGCAAGAACACAACCGATCTAGTCTCAAACGTAAAATTCCCGAGCAAGCCATCAAGATCCAATGATGATCATTGAGCGTGTTTTTCACACACCCGGCAAGCTAAAACAAAAATCGACAACGTCTTGCTACTCGTGCCAATACTGAATTCCAGATCGAAGATCATGCAGGCAGATGCATCCCGTGAGGAGAAGGGTATTTCGCGTGATTGGAGAAAATGCTTTTTCCAAACGATTTCTGATTCGAGTGCACGATACTTGATGCTAGATATTTGGGTGAGAATCGTTCCTTTCCGGTTGTCAAAGCATTTGCCGTTTACAGCAAACTGCAACAGCATGAACTTTGTCTCGCATTTATTCTTTCTGCTTAACACTAGTGATGTCGTACTTGCTCATAAGCACCGCGATACTTTCAGAGTTGCCCTGTGGGAGATATGACAAATTGACTAACGTCTACTTTGAACGGTCCTTCCGGAATTTTGCTGCATTCGCGGCCTTCAGCATGCTGATAACTGCGGGTTGTTCGGAACATCCCAAACCCATCACAGGAGGGACCGTCGGAATGGTGACGACCGACGGAAGTCCGTTGAGCCAGATCGAATTGACCGTTTACAACGACGAAGGATTTTTGGGCGACGCAATCGGGTATGGTTCCGTCGGTGACGATGGTTCTTTCGAACTGATCAATGTGTCGCGGACCGGAAGACTAGAACTTGATCCCGGGCAATATCGCTTCACGATCGAATCTGTGGGTGCTGATATCCTTATTCCAGAGCGGTATGCTGATCCGAAAAAAACAATTTTACGAGTTCGTTGTGAGCCGGATGCTCCGATTATGCTCGAGGTTCCTGGCATGTCGGCAGGCATGTAATTACACGCGTTGCAGCGCTAACGCACAGCCGAGCAAAGGTGATCGGCCATAGATATAGCGTCACCATAGCCATGGATGCCTGAGGGATCTTCGAGAGCCCGCCTTGGCATGTTGCCTGAGGGGGACCGATCACTTGCCCGAAGACGAAAGTGCTTACTTTCACCAAGCCGTCAAAAATGGTTGGTCGGGCAAGGACTGCCTCGGTTTCTGGATCAAGCGGCCGCACAAGCCACAAACAACAGACTGGCTGGCAAATCACAGGCCCTTTCGGTTGTCTGGGTTTTAATGGCAGCAAGACTTAGCGTGCCTATTCGAAGGTGTGCCGGACAGTAATGGAACGAACACCAAATATAATGTGACAGAGACGCAATCACTACTCCTGATCAACACCACAGTGCAGGACGATGGATCGCAAAACAAAGGTCCCGCCATTCATTCACACAGACATCAATTCATGATCTGTTCAGTTTTGTTATCAAAAAGACCCGGCCAAGCACACTCCTTTCACTTCCGAATGATTGTCTCATGAAGATTTATATTCTCCTGCTACTCGCTTGCAGCACCCTATGTCCATCCAGTGTTTTAGCTCACGACACATGGCTGGAAACAAATACGAATTTGGTCCGAACTGGCGATGCTATCTATGTCAGTCTGAAGCTCGGCAACCATGGCAACGACCATCGCGATTTCAAACAGGCCAGTAAAGTTGCCCTGGAATCCTGTTCACTGCACGTCATCAATCCTCAGGGCAAGTCTTATGACCTGCAGCATCGGCTTGTCGACACCGGGTACACTCCAACGGAGGGCTACTGGAGAGCGAAATTCGCCGCTGTTCAGGCTGGCATGTGGACCTTCGTCCATCAATATGACGCCGTTGTCCATTATGCTCCCGTCCGATCTGTCAAAAGCGCAAAGACTTTCTTTGTCGTAAGCAAAAGCCTCGACAGTGTCGCTGAAAACAATCCAGGGTTCGACAAGGTATTTGGTCATTCACTTGAGCTTGTACCGATCAGTAACCCAGTCACACCGATGGGCCCGGGACAACCGATTATGGTGCGGTTGCTTTTCAAAGGCAGCCCCATGAAAAACACGAAGATTTCCTTCATTCCCGGCGGACAAACTCTTAAGGAAGGATTCGATTCTGAATTTGAAAGGACTACTGATGAGAACGGCGAAGCAAGCTTTACACCAAAGTCTGGCAATGTTTATCTGATCGTGGCTCATCACCGCTCAGAGGATGAATCTGGGGAAAACTACGAAAGCACGAAGTACTCGGCAACGTTGACCATCTTCGTTCCTGAGATCTGTCCGTGCTGTCGTCATTAGTTCCAATTCGAACGACAAGGTCTACCCAAATCAAGCGTTCCCGCACGAAACATTTTTGCGACAAATTAACTTAATAGAGCGGGTTCGCTTAATGAAGCAACATCTTTTCTGTAATTTCGTGGTTGGTTTCAGTTGTTGTTTTGCAT
>JARGNK010000271.1 GCA_029213145.1 Rubripirellula sp.
TGACCGAGTTGGATCTAGCAGAGCTCAGCTTGGTTTTTCTTGCCTATCGCGATCGACTGCAGTATTGGCGTTCGATGAGTGGGATTTCCTATCTAAGCGTCTTTAAGAACGTCGGTGGACGTGCTGGTGCCTCCTTGAGCCACAGCCATAGCCAACTCATTGCGACCAATCGCCTGCCAGCCCAGATCAAGGATTCAATCGACTTAATGAGCCGCCATCGCGCAGCCACCGGTTGCTGCCTGATGTGCGATTTAGTGCGGGGTGAGTTGAAGTCCAAACAGCGGATCATTTGGGCAGATAACGCCTTGGTCGCATTCTGCCCATTTGCCAGCCACCTTCCGATGCAGGTTCGGGTCACGACGCAAGAGCACGAAGACTGCTTCGAAAATCTCGACAATTGCCAGCTTGAATCCATTTCACGCTTGGTCGGCAGGGTGGTTTCATGGCTGGAAAAACTGCGCCCCGGCACCGCATACAACTATTGTCTTCACACCCGTCCACCCGCAATGGACGACACCCACGAGTCATTCCATTGGTGGATTGATATTTTCCCGAGAATGACTCAAGTGGCCGGTTTTGAGTGGAGCAGTCAGTGCATGATCAATCCGATCCTGCCAGAGGACTCCGCGTCGAAACTGGGTGCTTGCGCCCGTGCGGAAGATCCCCGCTATCTCTAACGCCTGGAAAATCTGGAAAGCGGGAAAATTCTGGTTCCAACCGCCGCCCGGCTTCTCAGTTTCAGTTGATTTGAACGCTTTCGGTCGCCGATAAAGATATCTGCGTTGTCCTTATCGGCTGGGGCGATCTCCGCGACGATAACGAGTACGGAATCTAACCCACCGCTATTTTTCGGACGAACGCCTCAATTCAAGGCGGAGGACCATTCGGTACATGGCCCCACACGCCTACAATCGGTAGGCGTCGACTGTTCGACTCGATTTGCATTCTCAAGCTAATGACTATGAAGCCGCAAGCTTATCTTTGCCTGGTCCTCCACAATCACCAACCGATCGGCAATTTTGACGGGGTGTTTGAGCAGGCTTACCAAGACAGTTACCTGCCCTTCCTGGATGTCTTTGAAGGCTACGACCCGCTCAAAATTTCGCTCCACACATCAGGACCGCTGATGATGTGGCTTGCCGAACGACACCCCGAATACTTGGATCGAATTCGAGGATTGGTCGAGTTGGGGCGAATCGAAATTATTGGCGGTCCGCAGTACGAACCCATCCTGACGATGCTGCCCCAGAACGATCGAATCGGGCAAATTCAAACATATGGTGCCTGGCTGGAAGAAAACCTTGGCGCTACGCCCGCCGGGATGTGGACACCCGAACGAGTATGGGAATCCTCGCTGACGAGCGACGTCGTCGACGCGGGAATTCGATACACGATTCTGGACGATTTTCATTTTCGCGCCGCGGGCCTTCGTGATGAACAGTTGACCAACTACTTCATCACCGAAGACGACGGGCGTGTACTCAAAATTTTCCCCGGATCAGAACGCTTGCGTTACATGATTCCGTTTTGTCCCGCGTCAGATACGATTGAATACTGCCGAGAAGTCGCCACCAACAGCCCGGGCGCCGTGCTGACCTTTGGGGACGATGGTGAAAAGTTCGGGACTTGGCCAGACACCAAGGCGCATGTGTACGAACAAGGTTGGTTGCGATCGTTTTTCGATGCTCTCTGCGAAAATCAAGACTGGCTGAATACGGCGACGCTATCGGAAGCGACTGAACAAACACAACCGGCCGGAAAAGTTTATCTTCCGGATTGCAGCTACCGAGAGATGACCGAATGGGCATTGCCTGTTGAAGCTCAGGAATTGTTCGACGACGTCGTGCACGACATGGAGGATCACGCACGGTGGCAAGACCTGCGGTCCTTCGTTCGCGGTGGCTATTGGCGTAACTTCAAAACGAAGTATGTCGAGACAAACGAAATGTATGCCCGCATGATGCACGTCAGTCGCCGATTGGCCGAACTAGAGGCATCCGGGACAAATGCGGGGCAACTAGCAGAAATCCGAGATCACCTCTATCGCGGCCAATGCAATTGCCCCTACTGGCACGGTGCGTTTGGAGGGATCTATCTGCCTCACCTTCGCAACGCCATCTACAACCATCTGATCGAGGCTGATACACAACTCGATCGCATCAGTAGCGGAAACCCACAAACGGTTCAAGCGACTGCCGACGATTACAACTTCGACGGTTTGCAAGAAGTCAAACTAAGCAACGAACAGCTCTGCGCTTGGTTCGCCCCCGGTTTGGGCGGGCGAATGTACGAACTCGATGTGCGGGGCATCGGTCACAATTTGCTGGCGACCTTGATGCGACGCCCCGAAAGCTATCACCGCAAAGTACTGGCTGGACCGAGTCAAAGTGGCGAAGATGTGGCCAGCATTCACGACCGTGTGGTGTTCAAGCAAGCTGACCTTGATAAACGCCTTCACTATGATCACTTCGCTCGCAAGAGCCTGATGGATCACTTCTACGATAACGATGCCACCCTTGAAGCCGTGGCAAAATCCGAAGCGATGGAGCGAGGAGATTTCGTCGAGTTACCATTCGAAGCCAAATTGCGACGGGGCTCCGATCGCGTTCAGGTTCAGATGCGCCGCGATGGAAACGCTTGGGGAATTCCAATCACCATTACCAAGGCCGTCACGATGGTCGCGGGCAGTGACCGACTGTCGGTCGCCTATCTGCTAGAAAATCTACCGCCTGGCAAACCTTTACATTTCGCAATCGAATGGAACTTCGCCGGCTTACCCTCCGGCGCCGATGACCGCTACTTTAGTGACGCTGAAGGAAACCAGCTTGGCCAACTTGGTCAACAACTCGACCTGCACGACGCACAAGGCCTCAGCCTCGCCGATCGTTGGCTCGGAATCGATGTCTCGCTGCAATTTGATCGGCCGAGTGGGATCTGGGCATTCCCCATCGAAACAGTGAGCCAGAGCGAAGCTGGATTCGAATTGGTCCACCAAAGCGTTTGCGTGCAGCCGCATTGGATCGTCACTGCTGACGCAGAGGGTCGCTGGGCAGTCCAAATCGACCTCACTTCCGCCTGCGAAGAAAAAGCCGAAACGCTAGGACAACAGGAAACGATCCAACTGTGAACCTCCGGTCGCTGCGTGAGGGCAAAGCAGTTCCTTCCGCAGCAAACAGATGCAACAGCAGAAGGACGCAACAGAAACCTTGGCCGGCAACACGTCGGCTGGCAGGAATTGGGCCAGCTGGGAACTAAGTAAGTCGCTTGGGGACGGGGAACTCGAGCATGAACTTCGTCCCACGACCAACTTCACTCTGCACACTGATCCGACCACCATGGGCTTCAATGATCTTTCTCGCGGTCGGTAAGCCTAGCCCCGATCCACCTTCTTTTGTGCTGTAGAACGGCTCGAACATGTGCAACACGGTGTTGTCGTCAACACCGCGACCCGTATCGATCAAATCCAATGCGACTGACTTTCGCGTTGGATAGGTTCGCACCATCAGCTGACCGCCTTGCTCCATTGCTTCCAACGCATTCTTGACGAGGTTCATCAGTGCAGCCTGCAGTGAATCACTGTGCAAAAGGATGGCGGGAAGGTCAGGATCGAGGTACTGCTCGACATCGATTCCATCTGCATCCGCCTGCGCCTGATAAGCCCGCAGCACCGTTCCGACTTGGTCATTGAGGCTTCCCGGCACAAGGTCGATATCTCTCAAACGCGTGTAGCGAAGAAAGTCACGTAGCAGCGCCTCCATTCGCTCGCACTGTCCTCGAACGATATCGACGCGATCGAGAGAACGCCGGCTGATAGGCGAGTCGATTTCTTGGATGTCCTCACTCAACAAATCAATGTTCATGTGGATCACCGAAAGCGGGTTTTTGATCTCGTGCGCCAATGAACCGGCCAGCTCGGCCAGTTCTTCGTAGCGCAGCCGCATCGGATCTTTTTCGTCGCTTTGGTTCGATTCGCTCATAATTGCTAATTGTAGCCTGCCTTGACTCGATCGAAGACCGCCCTCCAAACTGCACCCTTGCCGAATGATCATTGCGCGGCGTAGGCTAATCAGGCGTATTTGTCCCCCCTTCACTGCCTGATATGCCATGTCCAACGCCACCAAAGATCCCACCACGGCCGCTGACCCCTATTTCCAGTCTCTGTTCGCAGAACGCATTGGTGGGGTCGGTTACGGCAAAGACACCGAAATCTACAAGTTCGAGAAGATCAAGCGAGCTAAGCGAAAAGCTTTGAGCGAGCACCCAGACCGCAAACTCCTTGATTTCGGCATCGGCGAAAATGACTCAATGGCCGCCGAGTCAGTCCGAAAAGTGATGGAATCGGAAATCAATTGCCCCGAAAACCGAGGCTACGCCGACAACGGTGTCGCCGAGTTCAAGCAGGCAGCTGCCCGCTTCATGCAAAGGCAATTCGGTGTGACGCTCGATCCCGCCACAGAAATCAACCATTGCATCGGCAGCAAGCCTGCTTACGCCATGCTGCCAGCCTGCTTTATCAATCCGGGCGATGTCACGCTGATGACCGTTCCCGGATATCCGGTTGCCGGCACCCACACCCGCTATTACGGCGGCGAAGTGTTCAGGTTACCGCTCCTAGAAGAAAACAACTTCTTACCCGATCTCGACTCAGTTCCGGATGATATCTACCGGCGAGCCAAGATGCTGGTGCTGAATTACCCGAACTCACCGACCGGCCGTACGGCAACACCAGACTTCTTTGAGAAAGTCGTCGCGTTAGCCAAGGAAAAACAGTTCATTGTGGTACAAGATGCCGCCCACATCATGCTCACTTTCGATGGGAAGCCAATGAGTTTCCTGGAGACCCCTGGAGCCAAGGACGTCGGTGTGGAAGTCCACTCGCTGAGCAAAGGCTATGACATGATTGGCTGGCGAATGGGATTCGTTTGTGGACATGAACGAATCGTCTCTGCCTTCGCTGATGTCAAAGACAACAGCGATAGCGGCCAATTCATCGCCACGCAAAAGGCGGCAGCTGCTGCGTTAGATGACGATGCGATTCCCCAGCAAGTTAATCAGAAATATCGCCGCCGCATGGAAATGCTGGTTGCCACGCTTCGCGAATGCGGATTCGAATGCGAAATGCCGGGTGGAACCTATTTTCTGTACGCGAAAGCACCCTCCGGGAACCAAGCAGGTGAGACTTTCGCCAAAGCGGAAGACGCGACACGCTACCTGATCGAGCAGTTTGGGATCGTCACCGTGCCGTGGGATGACGCGGGCCCTTACCTACGATTCAGCGTCACCTATGTCGCCGAAACGCCAGCGGAAGAAGAAGCCCTGATGGCAGAGACCAAGAAACGCCTCGGCGATGCAGGCTTGACCTGGGCCTAACGCGTTACAAACAAGAACCTGACACCCCCTAAATGGGTGCAACGTACCTTCAGGGCTGCTTCAACGCGGCCCTGTTTGGTCGACGCTGGCCAGATTTGCCGAGCGTAGAGAATGTTTCGAGACGAGCTCGGATGGCCGGTTAGGAAAGAGTCTTGACCAGCTTGGTCAGTCGACTCTTGGTGCGAGCGGCTGCGTTTCTGTGGATCAGATTCTTGCTGGCAGCTTTGTCGATGCTCTTTTGAGCCGCTCGGTACTCGCTTTGAGCCTGATCATTGTCGCCAGCCTTGACCGCTTCCCGAACTTTTCGGATTTGCGTTCGCATCGTGCTTTTCTCAGACCGATTGTGCAGTCGTTTTTTTTCGTTCTGACGAAGTCGCTTTTTGGCGCTGGCAGTATTTGGCATGGGTAAATGGAACGCACGGCAGTGCGTTAAAGTCAGGCAAACGGGTAAAAAAGTCTTTTCCGGGCCTCGGAGTATGGCGACTCAATCGCAACCTGTCCAGAGTCGATTCTGCGACGATCCAGGCGTTTCATTTACAAGGAGTGTCCTATTATCCCTTCTCCGGTCACAATGCCTGCATGAATGGTCGTGTTTTTCTGATTGGTGCTGGCCCCGGCGACCCCGGAATGTTGACATTGCGGGGTGCAGAACTGCTGCGTCAGGCCGATGTGGTCCTGTATGACGGGCTTTGCAACCCCGCCCTGCTGCAGCATGCCGTCGATGCTGACCACATTTGCGTCGGAAAACATGGGCAGTC
>JARGNK010000272.1 GCA_029213145.1 Rubripirellula sp.
TCTCAACGGTGGTTTTGTCACGGTTCAAAAAGGTGCGTCTTAACGTGCTTTGTGGTAACGACTTATGTCGATGAATGATTGAGTGAGACTCTCTGGGTCGGTCGCCACTCTTGATCACTAGCCGCTGACTACCGCCAAATTTCGAACTTCGGCGACTCCGCTCGCAGGCTCTCACCCGTTTTAGGCCGCATAAGTTAGCGATGTCGCTTTCCGGTAGTGCGATTGGGATTCCAACCCCATGAGCTTGATGGAGTGACTCTGAACGAAATCCGAGCATGAGTGTCGAACACTTAATCGCACAAAATGGTGCAACGGTGAAGAGATCGAAGCGACTTGGCTCCCAGCCGAAAACTGGTCGGTCGATGCACCCGACGCTAGAACGCGTCAGGTCGCCAAAAAGTTCTAGGGAAGTTTGGTGACCATTCGTGACCGCACGGGTCCAGTGAATCTACCGATCTTCGGGCTAGACCTATTCGCGTGCAAATTCAACGGTTTATTCCATTGTCCAAACTTCGACCCCAGCGCTGGTGCAGAGTGCGATCCTGTCTTTGGCTCGGCTGAAGCGTTTTACGCCCGCGTGAGTCCAGACTTCGCTCCCATCGGCAATTTTGTAGACACCGAAATTTTCTTGTTTGTCGCGGATGATAAAGTGCTGGTCGTCCAGCGGGTAAAGTTGCTGGTCGTAACCGCTTGGCGGAATCAGCATTTGCCAAACGGGTTCCGATTCGCCGAATCGATAACAGCTAATGTTCCGGATATTGCTACAGATCCAGTGCCGTTTGTCCTGAGGGACGACTACCGTGAACGCGCGGTCGGCGTTCGATTTGACCTCCACACGAGTCTCTGGTTTAGCGAGGTCAAAGGTAAACAGCCCAGGCGTGTAGTCTTGCTTCGAGACTTGCACCAAGACGTGGTTATCGCTGAGCACGACCAGTCGTTTGAGTTTTCCCGGTAGATCAGAGTGATGTGTCTCTGGCCAACCCCTTTGATCAGTGGAGCGAATCACTAACTGGTACAAGCCGTCTCCTACCTGTTCGGACGTCACCAGAATCTGTTGTTCTGGGAAATGTTTGAATTGCCATTCCGACTTGAGCGGCTCCAACACTTCCTTTCCCGTGTCGACATCAATCGCATAGAGTAATCCGCCTGCTCTCACGAACAGAAGTCGATCATCATCCGAAAAGCGAATCGATTGAACGATGGCCGGAAAATTCAGTTGGGCTCCGATCAGCTCGCGCGTCGCTACATTCCGCAGTTGAACGGATTTCATGGTTGCCCGAGTCGCGATCAACTTGCCCTGTGAGTCAATGGCTGGGTTGATGATGGTGTCTTCACGAAGTTCGTGGGGGATTGGCTCACCGATTTGTTGGCCGGATTTCGCGTCCCATAACCGCACCGAATCCCAGTCGGCGGTGTAAGCGACTTCGTTATTAACGAATCCGACTTCGCCATCTCCGGATGTTCTGATCGGTTTTCCGATGTACGCATTTCTTTTGAGATCGAAAAGCTGGAGCGTACAACCGTAGAAGGCAGTGATCAGTCTTTCACCGTCTGCCGTAAAATCCACTTCACGCCCACCCCTGAATCTGCGGGCGGGATCGTTCGGATCATCAAGTCTCGCGACTTGATGAAATCTGAGCTGTGCGTTGGCCACCGAACAAAAAAGTGCCAACACGATCGCGGGTAGGAAGAATCGAGATGTCAACATGGCTGTGTCTCTTGCGGAGAGAACGGAAGTTACCTGTCGCTCCATCGACGACAAGTTCACGTATTGTGGCAGGTCGCAACGCCGGTAGAAAGCGCGAAGGCAATAACCAAAATGGAATGGGATACCTATGATGTCGACAGACAGTCGAGCCGCTTCAGTGCAACTTCCTCGGAATCACATCCACTTTTTCACCAAGTGTGCGCCGTATTAATCTCCGAAACTGCTAGCGGTCGATGCAACGAATGTTGCTTAGTTTTTCGCAAGTCCTTTTAGGATTTGGAGTTTGGCTTCTTGCCTGGGCACGGCCAGTGGAACGTAGTGTTTATGCCTTCGCTTGTGTCGCCTTGGCTCGAATCGGTCTGGTCGATCCGCTACTCGATGTGCTGCGATAGCCGTTAGAAGCTGTTCGTAGAACTGTTGTCGAGTTGTTGAACGGAATTGACCGCGCATCGCGATCATTGGCTGAAAGGCTTCGAGCGTTTGTAGAGCCCCTTTAAAACTGATCGAACGCGGTTCAATTGTATGCCTGTTCGCTGCCTGAGCCATGATCGTCCGGATCAAGTTGTACGCCAGCGCGTGAGTCCAGACCTCTTTTCGTACCAGCTCCGGGGTTTTGCACCGCAGGCAGTCCATTTGCATAACCGATTTGATGGTCCGAAGATCGAGTTCGTTTTTCCATCGAGCGCGATACAAGTTCGCCAAGTCATCTTTGCTGTACTCGACTGGATCAAGCAGCGTTGTCACGATGACCATCGAAAGGGTTCGAAAGCCTGGTTGATCGATGCGAACCCTTGCTTCTCGGACCGTGATAAAACGTGGCATCGCAAGTTGAGCAGCACAACCGGCGCCTCGGATGTGTGGCTTCTTCCATTTCACCAAGTGATCTTCTTTGCCAAAGCGTTTTCCACAGCAAAAATCCGCTTTGCGTTTGGCTTTGTTGATGCGTGTGACAACATCGACTCCACGCTGCTTAAACGAGTACAGCACCTTCCAGTTGCACATCAGGGCATCGGCCAGTAGCACGTCTCCCATCGAAAACAGGTTGGACATCTCATGCAGCAACGTGACCTCCCCTTGACCTTTGCCAGCGTACTTTGCGATTTTCAAATCCAGGATGGTGCCACAGGCAAGCGAGAAGATGGCTCCAACGCGAGCAGGGGGTAGCCCGGCTCCGGGTTTCTGGTTCCACGTTTGAGGATATGCTTCCTGATTGGCAGCTGTATCAGGCATCAATGTCGTTGTGCCATCGAACATGTGGACATGCCGCCCTTTCCAAAGCCATTGCTTGTCGGCTCGGTCCTCGAGCTTTCTGCCGACAATACGCGTGATGGTGGAGAAGAATTGTTCGGGTAACCGCTGCCGGGCCTGACAATAGGCATCGGTCTTCGAAGAGCATGCAGCGAAACCCTGGGATACACGGTGCACAATCAATCGGGCGACAGCGTTGCGGCATGAATGGTCGGCACTAAGCACCTGACCGAGAAAGATCCAAAGCGTCACCAACGGAGTGTAGATGCGTTCGTTCCACGCGAATTCAACCGTACCCAACGCTTGTTCGACAGTTTCACGCGACAAGACGTCAGTGAAAGGTAAGCCGCCATCTTGAAGAAACTGACGCTTAAGAAACTCGAACTGACTTCGAAACGCCTGCTCGTTACAATGCCGCATCTGTGGGCCTCCTTGCCGTTGATGAATGATTCGCAAATCCATCTACGCAAGTGAGGCCCTTTTTGTATATGTCGTTTCAGCCAATGCACTTAGCGAAAAACCAAGCGACATTCGTCGATGCAACCTCCAGCACGAAGCGTGATCGGTGATCGAGGCGCCAACGGCCAAGATCGCACCCTTGGGGTCCAAGCCGAACTGCCCGGTCATTCAATCGATTGGTGAGCCGCAACTTAGCTCTGATCCTCGTTGTGGCGTGCATGATGATCAGTTCAAGGGAACCAGGCATAATTATCAAACTGCTCATGGTTCAACGGCTTTCCAGACAGCATGGGAGTAAAGGCAAAATGGTCGCGAGAGGATTGATCCCGTGATCTTATGCGGTTATCGCCTGACCTGCGCAGGGACTGCTTCGTCGCCAACGACGATGGCACGAGCCATGTAGCCAACCAGGTTCGCGTACGTTACGAAAGTAAAGATGAACGTGACGGCCAAGAAGACGGACAAGATCAGTGCCGCAATCATCATAGGCCCGGCCATCCCAATGCCAAAGAAAGGAAGAGCCATGAACGCGACCAAAAGTAGAAACGTCATCACGCCAGTACCAATGACTCTCACCATGACCTTGGAGCTCGACGCATGCAAATCCGGGCGATGAAGGTACATAGCCAAGTGCTTCAGAAAGAGCAGAAAACAGATGTATCCTGCGAATGTAATAATGGGGCTGGTCAAGCCAAGGAAACCGGAACCGATCACAAGCACGGTCGGGTCCACGTCGCTGGATACCACAATCAGCGGCAGAATCACGCTGTTGAAAATGGTGATCAGGATCGGAATGACTTGCATCGCCAATGCAATCTGAGCGTACCGTTTTCCACCGGTTTCGCGCGGAACCATGATGCACATGATTTGGCCAATCAAAATCGCGATGTAACCACCGATGCCCGCGAAGAGCCCGAGGATGCCGACAACAATCGTAAAATCAATTTCCGATACGGCACCCAGAATTCCGAACAGCATGCCGCCCACGATCCCTGCTAATACGGCAACGATTCCATAGTAGACAGTAAACAGACCTATTCTGGTTGGCTTTAGTGCCGCCGTGTCCGCCATCACCCGAGTCACCGGCCGCTCGTCTTCGGAGAACGCGGGAGATTCGTAGGGATTGATCGGAACATTTTCCGTCGGCTGATCCGCCGCTACCGATTCCGTGCGGAACTGCTCCGAATCAAGTGGCGACTCATTTACTTGCTTCGGCTGTTCCGCGGAGGACGGAAACGAAAGCCCTTTGATTCCGCTTGCCTCCTTCCATTGGCCATTGTCACCGAGACGCAGCTTGGTAGCGGGTTGAATCTTGCCAGTACTTACCAATTGCTTTAGTTGTGCCGAAGTCACTGGGCCGACGATCTTGCCGCCGTGCTGGATATACCAACGCTGCTCGGCCGGCTTCTTCGCCTGTCGTTCCTCCGGAGTGAGCCCAAGCCCTTTCACCCTGGATGCCCTCATCCACTTACCATCTTTCTCCAATCTCAGCGGTGTGTCTGGCTCAATCTCGGCGTCTTCTACGAGCCGCTTAAATTCGGCGGTCGTCATTGGACCGCGTACATTTTCGTCGATAATTGCGTACCACTGTTGGCTCATACGAGACTCCGTGGAATGTTGTTGTAGTTGCGCGTCAGGCAAGTTGATTCAAGTGATTCCCGAACGAGTCCCATCGTAGTCCTTGGCGATGCTTCCGTTTCAAAGGGGCAACGGTTCTTGAGATTTTTTGATGCATTCTTTGTAAGCTTAAGCACACAGTGGGAGCTCGGGAAATCCAGACAAATCGTTACCGAATCGTTTCCTCAAGCGGTTCCGCAAACCCATCGTCCGTCCAGCCAATCGGTAGAATGATCGAATTGAGACGCACCCGCTGGCCGCAGATTTCCGGCCTAAGGGTATCGTGACCCGACTGGTTTTATGATTGAAACGAATCTGAGTCTTTCTGAATGAATGACCCCGTGAAGGAGTCAAGGAGACGCAAGGAAGCGAGACGGAAAACTGGAACATTGATTTACGATCAACTTCATTAATTGGCCGAGAAGGCGATCGCGCGCGAGACCGGACATTCTCTTCAGCCGACCTCTGTTGGTAAATGCAACCCCGACCTCAATGGCGGTGAAGCGCCTTTGAACGGCCTCGAGTCTTGTCTCGTAAGTCGCTGAGGTTGGACCAACCGACTGGATTTACACCGGTTGCCAATTGCCTTCGGTCTCAGACACCGACGACACTTGCGTGAATTTGAATTTAAGGTGTAGAGACCAATCCGCCAATTCTTTCCCACCTCCCCCGCTGCACGCCCCAGTCCAACACCCGAGCGATCCGCCGCACCTCGATCTCTTTGATCGTGTCCGGGCCTGACTCCACGCGCGGCAGGAACAGAATCGCTTCTTGAATCTCAGGTGCAAGGTTGGTCAGCCACATGATGTGCGTCATGCGGGCAGTGGTAACCTGAGCGTAGTGAGCAAGTTCGGACTGGTTCTTAATCACGCCGTCGCGAATCAGCTGGTCACACTGGATGGCGAGTGCCATAACCCGGGACACACGTTGGACACGACCGGCGGGCTTGGCCGCCTCTTCGCCTTCACGGAACCGCTTGCGCCCCAGACCCTCGCGAGCGATGTGGAACTTGCGGCTGACGGTGAGTTTGCCGGTCATACTGCCACCTCGCAGAG
>JARGNK010000273.1 GCA_029213145.1 Rubripirellula sp.
ATTTATCGTGCGCGACCTGACGGAAGCCAACTGGAACGCGTCATCACCGGTGGGATGAACAACCCGGTCGGATTGACGTTCAATCAGTCAGGTGAACGTTTCCTTAGTGGTACATTTTTTGATCTCTCAAAACCGGGCAGCCGAGACGGTGTTTTGCATGCTGTTTACGGTGGAATGTACGGACGAAAGAACGAGCGTGTGCTCGATCCTCACCCCAACACCGGACGTCTTCTACCGATTTTGACCCAGCTGGGGCCTGCGGCGCCGTCAGGGCTTGTGATGCCGAAGCATCGCGTCGCCGGACTGCATAACAATCTGATTTGTACCGAGTTCAATACTCGTCGATTGGCGAGGCATCAATTGTCTCCGCTTGGATCTTCTTTCTCTGCCGAAACTAGCGCACTTCTAGAAAGCGACCAAACCGATTTTCACCCGACAGATGTGATTGAAGATGCAGATGGAAGCCTGTTGGTCGCTGACACAGGTAGCTGGTACATGATCTGTTGCCCCACTTCAAAAATTGCGAAGCCAGATATCCTGGGCGCGATCTATCGACTTCGAAAGAAGGATTCAAAACAACACGACGATCCACGCGGCTTGCAGCTCGATTGGAATCAACCACAGGTCGCTTGGCTTTCCGATTCGCGTCCGGCGGTGGTCCAACGGGCTATCCACAGTCTCGCCCGCCCAGGCAATATCGATACATTACGCGCATCGCCCGACCGTCTCGAAGCGGTGTGGACACTCAACAGAATCTCGGGCGACGACGCGCGAACTGCCATTCGTGAATTTCTATTTGAGGAAGCCCCCGCAGTTCGCGCCGCAGCGATCCAAAGTGTTGCGTTGTGGCGAGATCGCGATGCACTAACGCCACTCATTGCGGTCTTTTCTGAAAGCGATCCATTCCTTCGCCGCTTGGCCGGAATGGCGCTTGGCCGACTTGGGCAGCGTGAAGCGATCAAGCCGTTACTAGAGGCCGACACCACCGAAATGGATCCTTTTTTGATCCATGCCATCGTGTACGCACTCTACGAAATCGGCGACATGGAAAGCATGCCAGAGTACCATCCACTTGCCAAGCAAGTCCGATTTATGTTGAAGGCGGACCAACGCAGCGTGCAAAGCAAAGCCTACCCAAAAATCCTGGCGGCGAGATGGCAAAAACCTGATCAAACGCAGCTTGCTGAACAGGAACGCCGACTCACTGAACTTGCAGCGTTTCTGCCAAATGGCGACGCAGAGCGAGGCGAAAAACTGTTCAACAATCAAGACCGCTCAAAATGCACAATCTGTCACATCAAAGGGAAGAAGGGGGTTCCGCTGGGACCAGACTTGACCTTGATCGGCGCGGTACGCAGCGAACGTGATTTGCTCGAAGCGATTGTTTACCCCAGTTCCTCGATTGCCCGATACCACGAAGTTGTCAACGTTCTCACAAAAGATGACATCGTGATATCGGGACTGCTGGTGAGAGAAACCGTCGATGAAATGTTCCTTTCCTCAGCGGAACGCGTCGTGCAATCGGTGCCGTACCGTGAAATCAAGCAAGCAAGGTATTCAAATGTGTCACTGATGCCTGAAGGCTTGGACAAGATCCTGACACCGGAAGAAATCGCCGATATCGTGGCGTATTTAAACGCTTCAAAGCAATGAAATGACAATCCAGAAAAATACAATTCGATCCCAGCCAACAAAAGAGATGAGGCTTTCGGTGAAAATTGGAATGGGAATCTTACTAGTCGTGGGATGGATATCGTGCGGTACCGCGTTTGTCCCGGCGAATGCTCAGCAAACAGCGACTACCGGGGCAGGCGATTCTGCGGCAAGCGATTCTTCGGCAAGCGAAGGTTTGCGGTGGCAGACGGTTGGTCTGCGGCAAGCGAACACAATGGGTGGCGGCGAGGCATCCATTCCCAAGTCTGGCAAACTTCGCGTGTTTGTATTGATGGGTCAATCCAACATGCAAGGATCGGGGCGGGCGCGTGAACTGCAACCGCCCTACACCCAAAAGCACGAACGCATTCGAATCTGGGCAAATGGCAGATGGGAATATTTGGTGCCAACACAACGGTTTGGGCCTGAAGTTTCATTCGCGCATCAGCTTGCCACATTCTGGCCGAACGACACCATCGGCATCATCAAAGTATGCAGTGGTGGAACCGGCATTCGCGGCTTCGAGAAAAATTGGTCCGCCGATCGCGCGCGACTCACTTTTGATCATAAAAAAGGATCGCTGTACAAAGATCTAATGAACGCCGTCGCGGAAGCGAAACGCATTTCAAACCCAGAGTTCTGCGGGTTTTTCTGGAAGCAGGCAGCGGCGGACGGAACCAAAAAAACGCTGGCATTTGAATACTACGACACCCTTACTCAACTGGTGTCGGATCTTCGCAGTGACTTGAATGCTCCGAGCCTGCCTGTTTTTATCCCCAACTATATGAATGACGAAGACCTGCTCAAATTTGCAATGGCCAAACTTAGCGAGGGTGACCTACAGAAAGTGCAAAAGCCGGCGGGCAAAGAGTTGGTAGATCAGGATGAGTTGCTGCAATCATTCTTAAGCTACCTGCGCGAATCAAGCTGGTCCCAAGTGAGAAACAAAGCCAACAAACGGCCTTACATTGCGGCGGTCATCGCGGCCCAGAATCGCGCGGGACGAGAGATTCCCAACGTGATCACGATCCATCCCGGAAAGTTACCGACTGGCGCGGATGGAGCTCACTACACTTCAGCAGGTTATGTCACGCTCGGCAAGTTCACGGCTACTGCGGTCGAAGATTTTTACAAACAGAGTTCGACGGCCCTGCCCCAACCACTGTGATAACCAAATTGAGAAAATCAAATGAGCAGTAAAGAAGAGAAGAAAGGGACGGTCGGCCGCCGGACCGTCATCAAAGGAGCGGCAGCGACAGGATTGGCTGCTGCGGCAGGAACGCATCGTTTTGCTTCCTCCGCAGAGAGGCATACAGCTGGTCGCGATATGATCCAACGCGAGAACATCAAGCCCGGGACACGCGATTGGCTGCTGACCAAGACGCGGACATTACCCGGAAAGATAAACAAAATCCTAAATAACGGCCGCTGCCGCGAAATTGAAGGCTACTGCAGTGCAAACAGCGTGCGTGCCGGGGATACCCTCAAGGTCATGGTCAGCACCAACCCGGAATCGACATTTAAGTTGGAAATCTTTCGCACAGGTTACTACGGGGGGACGGGCGCGAGACTCATCAAAACCTATCCAGAAATTCAAAGTGCGACGCAACCCGATCCTTCCATAGGTGAAAATTACGTTCGCGAATGCAAATGGGAACCGACACTCGAACTGGAGATTCCCGAGAACTGGCCCAGCGGTGTCTATCTTGGAAAGATGACTGCCGCTCGAAGTGGTATTCAGAGCTACGTGGTTTTCATTGTTCGAGACGACCGACCTTGCGACTTTCTGTTTCAATGCAGTGATCTCACGTGGTCAGCCTACAACCGCTGGCCAATGGATTATTCGATCTACACCGAACACGAGAACTGGACGAGCATTGGTGTACCCAGCGGGACAGTGAGTTTTGATCGTCCCTATGGTCTCTTTACCCATCCAGTCAACAAACTCAAAAAGTCAGGTGGTAGCGGCGAATATCTACCCTGGGAGTTTCCTTTGGCCTATTGGATGGAGAAGCACGGATACGATGTGTCCTACATCTCAAACGTTGACACACACACCGATCCTGAAGGCCTACTCCGCACGAAAGGCTTTATCTCGGTTGGGCACGACGAATATTGGAGTCTTGAAATGTATGACAATGCCATCAAGGCACGCGACGCAGGAGTCAGTCTCGCGTTCTTCGGTGGCAATTCGGTCCTGTGCGTCGTGCCGCTCATGCCGTCGAATGATGGAAAGCCAAACCGAAACATACGCCGGGAAGGCTGGTTTTTGCCAATGCCAGAGAATCTGCCCGAAGCTGCCCGACAGAGGCTGATAAGAAAATCGCTTAACGATAAGAGCTTCGAGCCGAACATGGGACCCGATGGTGCTCTTCTGATGGGAGGACGATTAGATCGGGAAGGTAGTGGCCGGGGAATCGGCGCGGGCGACTGGACCTGCGCAAAGCCGGATCATTGGTTGTTCACGGGAACCGGCATGAAGAAGGGAGACTCCATCGAAGGACTTCTGGGCTGGGAATGGCACGGCGCTCCCAAAATGGAGCTCCCAGGAATGGTCGTCGTCGCAGAAGGAGACGCATTGGCACAAGGAAAGAAAGTGGGGCATTACACCGCAACGCTTTATGACGGCCCCCGCGACAATATCGTCTTCAATGCCGCCACCATTTGGTGGGCCAACGGTTTGTCCAGTCCGCCAGGCCATGTGAATCCAAGCCGTCATGGAGTGACGCAGCAAGGCCCCGATGAACGCGTCGAACAAATCACCCATAACTTATTCCAGAAAATCGTTGGATCATGAGCGCAAAGATGAAAGCAACTAGGCGAATCTCGATTCCACTCCTACTTGCGCTGACGGTATTCGCCGCAGGACCGAGTATCTACGCTCAAGAAGATGATGGGCAAAAGAACAGGAAGCCGAATGTCTTGTTCATTGCAATCGATGACTTGAACGATTGGAATGGTATCCTAAAGGGTAACCCTCAGGCCCAGACACCTCATTTGGACAGGCTCGCATCCAAAGGAATTGTCTTCACCAATGCACATTGCGCGGCGCCTGCCTGTGGTCCTTCTCGGTCTGCGATTATGAGCGGCATCAGGCCTTCGACTTCAGGCAATTACATCAACAAGAGCTCGCTGACGCATAACCCAATCCTGAACGACTCGGTGCTTTTGCCTGAGTTCTTCCAGGGAAATGATTACTTCGTCTGTGGTGCTGGCAAGCTCTTTCACGGCTACCACTTCAATTACGAGGTCAAGGGGCGAGGCTTTGATGAATACTACCCGAGCAAAACACAGGACCTGCCTTCCTGGGAGGGACTTAAGTTTTCCTCTAAGCTTCCCTTGGGTGGCTGGTCAAGAACGGCTGACTGGGGACCACTCCGCTCCGACGTGACGGTCGATGCCCATCCCGATGGCAAAACCGCGAATTGGGCAACAAGTCAATTACTTGGCGGAGAACTGAAGGAACCGTTCTTTCTCGGTGCCGGCATCTTTCAACCGCATCTGCCCAACTATGCGCCCCAGAAATATTTTGATCGTTTTCCGCTGGAGGACATCAAGCTTCCGGAGGGTTACCTTGAGAACGATTTGGACGATGTTCCCGCCGCCCACGCCAAGATGGCGCACAATCCTTGGCTAACTCGAATCCGGAGCACCGGCCAATGGAAACCAGCCATCCAGGCGTATCTCGCATGCACGGCAATGGTCGATGATCTCGTCGGGCAAATCGTGGAGGCACTCGAGAATTCGAAGTATGCCGAGAACACGATTATTGTTTTGTGGAGCGACCACGGATTCCACCACGGCGAAAAGGGACGCTGGGGAAAATACTCACTCTGGGAACGAGCCACGCGGGTGAATCTCTTGTGGGTCGTCCCGGGAGTCACTCAGCCTGGATTGACCTGCGGCCGGCCCGTGAACTTGCTGGACATCTATCCGACACTCGCTTCCTTAACCGGTTGCGCACCACCGAAAAATCAACTCGAAGGAAACGACCTTTCGATCTTAATGAAAGATCCCGAAGCCGACTGGAATGCCGCGACAGTTACGACGTTTGGATACAAGAACTATGGTGTTCGTTCAGAACGGTATCGATATATCGTCTACGCCGATGGTTCCGAAGAACTGTACGACCACACGAACGACAGATGGGAGTGGCAGAACCTCGCAAAGAACCCTAAGTTTGCCGAAGTAAAAAAAGCGATGCGCAAGGAACTGCCCTCTCACCACGAACCCAACGGCGTCACCTATCAGGTGCCAAAACGCGGTGGCAGGCCTTGAAAGAATTCGTCCCAGAAAAACGAAGACCTGTTAATCTCGGTGCGGCGATGAGCGAATTTGCCCCTGCGGGCAACGTCGCATCCCTTGCTGATAGCATCCAGTCTGCAGCAGACTCGTCATCCCCGCCGGGA
>JARGNK010000274.1 GCA_029213145.1 Rubripirellula sp.
TGGTGCTACCGAGTGCTGCCGAATATGAGAAAAAGAAGAAACGTCAGGGTAACCGCGGTAACAATCGCGTCGTTGCACAATTTATGAAGCAGCTGGAGCCTGCGAAATTGACCGACGAGCAGATCGCCAAGGTCAAGGAATTGGGCAAAGAAGCGATGACAGCGATGACCGCCCTTCGAAAGGAAGTCGAGCTGAGCCCTGAGTTACAAAAGAAACGTGCTGAAGTCATGAAAACCATGAAGGATTCGGAGCTGAAGGGAAAAGAACGTGCCGCAGCCATCAACAAGGAAGCTGGCCTAAGCGAGAAACAAGCCGCTGCGTTGGTGAAAGTCAATGAAACTCGCTTGGCTTTCCAACGCAAAATCTATGGAATGCTGTCGGACGAGCAAAAAGCAGCCCTGCCCGAAAAAATGCAAAAACTGATGCAGGCTGGTGATAAAAAAGGAAAAGGCAAAGGGAAAAAACAGCAGAAAGACTCCTAAACAAATTTGAGTCTTTACGCTCACGTGTCTTCGGTCGCCGGCCGGCCCTTTTGAATTGTTACGGGGCTCGGTCGGCGTTGAAGGATGCTGATTTTTTGTGACCAGCGGGGCGCAAGTTTGCGAGTCAAGTATCGAAACACGACTGCGTTATCATCGCTGAGGTTACCGATGACAATTGGGAGCTGCCCATCTTTCTTCTAACCGTATTCCCCAAACGTATTTGTCCATGGATTGCGTAGCCTGCGCTCGACTCGGATTTGTCGGCGGCCGAACGATCGAGCGTGAAGGTCGTCTTCAACATCGAGCGACGTGGAACTTCTGATTACACAAATCCGCCCTGCGCTGGATTCCTGTGCTAGCGGGGACAGAAGGTCGGCGCCTGCATTGTTTGTTTGCACCCTTGTCAGAATGCCAAGATCGGCAGTGGGCGGCGGCTCGATGGTTATTTTTCTAGGCCCCCTTCAGTCGCTGATGCGTTCGTTAATTCGTCTCCAGCTACCAAGCGATCGGTTTCGAGAACGAAGTGAACATGGGTGAGCATGGTGACCGCCACGCGGGCAGAACGAGGTTTGGGCGGGCTCGTATTCGCTCTTTTGTGGTCTCGCTGTCTGGGCTAGGTGGCTGGGCTAGGTGGCTGGGCTAGCAAGGTAAGGGGGTTGGCCAATTTGGTTGGGGCGACTGAAAAATTGCATCACATTGGCGGGAGATGACCGCGGACCGCGTACGCCATTCCAGGCATCTCACAGGTCTTCACAATGGGCGGCGGATGCATGCAATACCAAGTGTTGGTTGATCCCGATGCTGTGAGGTCCTTCGATCTTACGATGGACAACGTTCATGCAGCAGCAACCCGTTCCAACTTAAATGCGACCGGCGGCTAATTGGATGAACGCGGCGGAAACGATTTGCTGGTGCGGTTGTCTTGCAGATTGGAGGGAAGTCCTACACTGGTGAAATTAAGCAGGATCACGAGCATGGGGATCACGAGCATGGGGATCACGAGCACTAGCGGGTGATCCGAGAATTCGCCTCTGGCGACAATGGAATCTGATTGGTGATCCTTCAGCCATCGGGTAATTTCCAGTCTTCGTCATTGCGTTTTGCGTGGGTTGGACGCCTGCGAAAACTTACAACCAGCGGACGAGTTGGGCCGGATTTTTGTTTGTTTGTTTGTTTGTTTGTTTGTTTGTTTGTTGCTGTAGGAACTGGATGGCGTCTTACTTGTTGACCGGTCGTTCCAGGTCAAGAGACTCGCAGGGTCACTTGTTAGGGTTGGTTGCCCCGACGTACCGAGCTAAGGTAGCCAAGTTGCGAGCGAATGTTCGCATGTCGATTAAATCGAGCTCATTCGTTGTGTGACGCATGCTGGACCGCTCCACCCAAGCACCGCGAGCATCTAATTGGTTGATGACTTTTTGGGCCGCGGTTTGCACTTTGGGGGTGATTGGAAGTGGTGTCGGATATCGGTGTTCTTGTTTTGGGGCATCGTTTGGATGATCGCGAATTGTTTGTAATTCTTTTTCGATTGAATCGAGTCGTGAGGAAACAACAAAGGCGTAATGTGTTGGTACGTCAGTGTTGTCATAGGTGAGTTTGTAGTTGCGGTCAAAGTAGAGGGGCCGGTTGGATCGCAGTTCGTAAAATCTCGCGAGTCTGCCATCGGGCAAGGCAGAACGTCGATAGTATTGAATCGCTGCGGGCAGCGTTTCGACGAATTTTGAATCACCTGTGAATCGAGTCAGGCCGATTAGCGAACGCATGACAGATTGCGATTCACCTCCTGTGATGGCGGGTGGTTCGAATCGTCTTGCCCAGGCTGGATGCATGTCCGAGTCGTACTGCTGAGCCCACCCCGGTTGTGGATTTGGCATCTGGGCGAGGAGAAAAAATTCGCCCGTCTTTGTAACGGCTTCGTAGCAATCCTGGCGTTCATAGATACGGTAGGCCTCCATTAACGTATCAATGATCTTGGACATGTTGTTGTCGTTTAGGGTGTACAGGTGACGGTACGAGCGTTTGACATATTCACGTGACCAGTTTTCTGGGTAGGAGGCTTTTCGCGACCCGGTCAGGGAATGCACCGCTGGTTCTTTGTACTGCTGCGGCCAAGCGCCGTTGGGATATTGAACAGCAAGGATAGATTTCAACGCGTATTCGACTGCTTCATGAATGGATTGATCCTCGAAATTCAGTACTTCGTCGACGTGCATCAGGCAGCGAAGCGCGGACTGCGTTTTGTCATCATCAAAGGTTGTGTAATTTTGTTTGCCTGCGTTCTTTCCCTCGATGCGATAGGCATAGCGATCACGGCCAGGTGATTGGAGGTCGAAGTGTGATGCCCACCCGCCGGATTGAAGCTGGGAACGGACTAATGCATGCGCTACCTCGGTTGCCGCGTTGAGCAATTCCGCCTCACCACACACGCGATAAGCATTCAAGAATGCCTCGCCAACCGCTGGGGTTCCGGGTGGCTGCGTCCAGCCACTTGTGGCAGTTGCCGCTTCTTCACCTTCTTGGTGTTTTAGGTCGGCTGAATATCGCCAGAGATAGGCGCCTTGGTATCCGACTTTCGACCGATAGAAGTTGATGACGCGAAGCAGGTGCTGTCGCGCTGCTGGTTGGAAGGTCTCCGAAAAGGAAGGGCTTTGCGCGGAACAGACCCGCGGCATGGCGATAAAACTGGAGGCAACGATGATCAGCGAGAGAAGAAAACGCGGAACGGTAACACGGCGAGCAACGCAGTGGTCCGCAACGAAATGCTGCCGATTTATTCGACTCCAAGACATCATAGGATCCTCCGCTCAGTACACCGCAAAAAAATGCGGTGACTGGATTTGGTTTTAGAGGGGAAAGCTGAAGTTTCGGGTGCCGCTTAAATTTGATTGTTGCAAAATTTCGCGTTCGCTCGAACGGCTTAGTTGCTTTCTGACTTGTTCGTCGTCATTAACTCTGCCAGTGCTTCGGCGAAGCCTTTGCCAATCGGAGCAAGAATCCTGGCTGAGCCAAGATAGTGATACTCAGCATTCGAGACACTTTCGGTTAGCAATTCCAGCTCTTCGTCGGTGAATTCGGACGCTCGCAATTTATCTCGCAGCGTTTGTTCTGCTTGGCGATTAAGTTGTTGTTCTTGCTTCGCTTGATTGACTTGTTGTTTGATGACAGCATCTCGGGCACGCAATTCCATCAATCGCATGTCCCAAAACTTCTCGGTTCGAACCGCAGCGACGGATCCTTTGAATTCTGAAAGCAACGCTGGTGCGGCCATCGCATTTCGGAAGTTGTCATGAATCGGTTTGTAACGCATTTGCCCAGCTGAGTATTCGTCCGTTGGACCGCCAGCGCCCATCACTCCAATCACGAATGGCAGGTCGGGGGCTTTGAAATCTTTGCGGACATCTCGGATGAAATGAGCCAACGTGTCGGTGTATTGGTCATAGCCACCAGGTTGGTCACGCTGGGGATAGACGCCGCGGTCCACCATATCATTCCAACCTTGGAACCAAACGAAACCGGCTAATTCGTAACCTTGGTTGGCATCGTAATCCGGGTAGACGCGGCCGATGTCTGCTAAGACCGCGTTGACGTGATCTTGCATCAGGCGATAGTAAAGTCCCGTTGCTTCGGACCTTTTTGCTTTGACTTCTGCGAGGTCTTTCCCTTGCTTTTTGAGGGCATCGAGTTGCGAGGGATTGAAACGATACGGACCGGCGCTGGGAGAGCGAAAATCAGTGTGCAGGCTCTTGCCTCCCCAAGCAGTCTTGATGATCAAGATTGGCTCATCGAGCATTTTTTGCATCGTGATACCAAAGGTGAATTCAGGACCAATCTTTGATCCGTTCGGGTCCGCGCCATAGCCGGCTGTTAACTGCCCTGTGCGTTCCTCCGGTGAGCTGCCGATGGATGAAATCCAAACCTGTTCGCAAACGTGAGGTGTACCATCGGCTTTGACCATTTCGGCTAGCAGTGGTGCAGTTTCCTCGTCTAATCGCATCGCATTGAATGTCCGCACTTGGGCGTGGCCCTGCATATTCGACTGACCAGCAAGGATGAAAACTTTCAGCGGGTGCTCCGCTGCAGACATCGCGGGGCTCGCTGCAGATAAAAAAGCCAAGAAAAGCAGCCAAATCCCCGGTGTTAGGTGGCCGGGTGTTGTGTGCCCGACTGGTGTTTTCCGGGTGGCCGTCAAAATTGATCGTTCAATGTTCATCGTGTATCCCAAGTGTGTTTGCTCACGGTCCCGGGATTGTACCACTGAGCCGATTGCCATGGCTCAACGTCTGAACCACTCTGCCACGCAAAAGAACTTCGCAGCCGCAATGAATTCCCCAGTGTTGGATTTGCAGATCACGTGATCGGACACCCTGCACGTACGAAATCACGAAAGCAGGTTCGGGCGGGTGGAGATTCGTACGTTCTTGAGGGGCTCTGTCGTCCGCGGGCCTGAGGGTGTGAGGCAAGGGCCATTTATTTTCGGATGAAAACTTGACGTTCGGCAAATCGTGAAGTACTTTGCATTGCAAAGTAAGTTGCTGGGACGGGAATTCTGATGGAAATTCGTGAGGCGATGCGGCAGATCTCCGACATCCGACGCCAGATGGCGCGGACGGAGATCTTTCGAGGTTATCGCTCCGCGACCGTTGGGGTTTCGGCTTTATTGGGGATTCTCGCAGCGTTGTTTCAATCGAAAATTGTTCCATCGCCGACGACTGACCTCGAGCGTTATTTGTTGTTGTGGGTCGGGGTGGCTGCGGTCAGCGTGATGATGACGGGCGTCGAATTGTGCTGGGGTTGGTTTCGGTCTGGGCCAGGGCTATCGCGTGAACTGACAAGACTGGCGATCAGTCAATTCGTGCCTTGCTTGGTTGTTGGCGGATTGTTGACATTGTCGATTTACCGTGCGGCCCCGCAGGTCGCTTGGATGTTACCCGGATTGTGGTCGTTTATTTTTGCCCTCGGCGTATTTGCTTCGTTCCGTTTGTTACCGCCGCAGGCTTATTGGATTGGATCTTATTATGTTTTTTGTGGTGTGCTCTGTTTGCTTTTAGGTCAAGGCCAACAGGCGTTTGCACCTTGGCAGATGGGGGTCACTTTTGGCGGTGGGCAAGGGATGAGTGCGATGATTCTTTATTGGACGTTGGAGCGGAACGATGCCTCGTAAAGCAAAGCAAAACTCAGGATCATCCAACGAGCCGCCCAACACGGGACGATTCGCCTATCAGGGACTCGATCGGGTGATGCACGAAAAAGCGCGACTTGGAATTTTGGCTTCATTGGCCGCGCACAAAGACGGCTTGTTGTTCAATGACTTAAAACAACTCTGCTCATTGACCGATGGAAATCTTAGTCGTCATCTCGGTGTTTTGACGGAGGCTGGCTTCATCGAGATTTGGAAAGGATCCTCGGGAACACGGCCGCAAACGCTCTATCGGCTGACTGCCGAAGGTCGGAGCCGGTTTTCCGAGTACATCAGTTTGTTGGACAGCATTGTGTCGGATGCGCAATCCGAGATTGATTCGAAGCAGAGTTCACGGGAGTTGCCCGGAGAATGGTCTCCGGCGACGTGAACTCCTTACTTTCAG
>JARGNK010000275.1 GCA_029213145.1 Rubripirellula sp.
CCCCTTCGCCGATCTTCTTCACCAGGCGGTAATCGCGCAGCCGCTTGCCCGTTTCGGGATGCTCGTCAACATCGGGCAGAGTGGGCGCATCAGCTTGACTGAACCGCGCAGTATTCCGAAGTTGCTCGAACTCCGGCTCTTGAAGAAGGCTTTCAGTGCGGATTCCTTCACGCAGGTCCTCCAACACGTCGCTTTGCTCGCTCTCAAGCGTCGATAGGACGAGATCGCAACTAGAGCAATCCTCGACGTGGTCCGAGATTTGATCCGCGTCCGCGTCGCTTACCGATCCCTCGAGAAACTCGCGAAGTCGGTTTTTGGTAGGGCACGTCAATTTCATGGCGTCACTCCAGTACGCTCTGGTATTCAATTCAGCTACGGGAACAACACATCTGCGCAACACCTAATCACAATATCGGCTGGCCGCGGACGACTGAATTCGCTGTAAATGCCAAGCCAGCAGCTATTTAGGGGACTAGGAAAAATCTTCCAGGTCGCGTCGCAAGCGTTGAGAGACGCGATATTTCGCTTGGCGAACGGCAGCGGGTCGCATGCCGAGCTGCTCCGCAACTTCAACGGCGGAATTCCCTTCCATCGCAACCAACCAGAAGCACTTCCAGGTGCGTTCGTCAAAGCTGGCGCGGGCGGCGTCGAGAACCGACTGCATTGATGAATCGCGGACAGCAGATGAGGTTCCAGACAACGATTCCTCGTCGACCAGATCCGGCTCTTGCAGCAGCCGAACCTGAATTGCAGTGCCGCCTTGCGATCGTGGTCCACGAAGTGTGCGGGTCAGGTAATTGCGGATCAGGTTTCTCGTGGTGACGAATAGCCAGCCTCGAAAACTGCCGTCACCGCTTCGTCGAGTAAAGGTCGATATGGATCGGCTAACCGCTTGAAAAACCTGTTGTGACACGTCAAGGGCGTCTGCCGGCTGCAAATCACCGTGTCTGCACCACACGTAGATTAGCGGAGAATATTCATCAACAAACCGCGTCCACGCATGCTCATCGTGCGCACGAATTCCTTCGATCAAACCGTTGTCGGTTGACCCTGGATTCGTACTCTCGTGATGCGAGGCAGAAGTATTCAAGATTGCGTTGCTAAAGTTACGACGACCACTGTGAAACCACTATTCTAACTTCATGAACGATCGTAACACACAGACCATTCAGAGGTGACACCGTTGTTTCCAAGTGGGCGCGGTCGGATCGAGGATTAGAACCGCGAAAAACAGGGGAACAAGGAACATGGCAATCGAGATTGCTTTGCGCACACTTCGCGAAATCTCGGACCGGAATGGGAGGAAGCTGCCTGGTGCTTACACAGTGACATAGCCAGCGCCAACAACGGCTGCGCACGATAGCACGAATGAAACGGATGCCGATACCATGGACTTTACTTTGCTTTTCAGGTCAAGATTCTTGACACCGACAAAGAGGGAGACTGTGCAGAACAGCCAGTCGACAGCGAACAAGATGAATATCACGAAGAGGTACTTCGACATCGCAACTCTTCCACTCAGATCCTGTGGGCCGAATAGCATGAGTACGCCAGATACGATGAATGGAAGGAGAGACAGAACAGAGTAGATGTTCAAGCGCGTGTCGCGGAAGCCCCGCTTCCCTGCAATTGCTACCATGATCGGGGTATGGCTCAGGTAGATAATGAAGAACACACCAATCAAAAGCAGTTCAAAAACGGACTTGACTGACATGATCTGATTCCCAATTACCTTTGCGCGGGATTACAAGATACGCATCACCGCGACGAATCCAAACGTGGTGGCGTTGAATGGACTCATCCACCCAGTTTCCAATATCCGAGGGCTCAGTTTACTCATTCGTTTTTTGGCCATACTGATAATCGTCGCTCTATCAGGGCCATCGAAGATTAACAGGCCGCAGAGTTAACGGTGCACACCGGGCCCTTCAAGCAATGTGAGTTGATCGTTTTTCGTGACGTAGGCTGCATCGGCCTACCAGATTTTGGCTTGCATCCAAGTCGCTTCGGTCCTTTCACCGCTGCACCATTTTTTGCGATTAAGTGTTCGACACTAAGGCTCGGATTTCGTTCAGAGTCACTCCATCACGGACGTGGGTTCGAATCTCACCCGCACGACCGGAAAGCGACATCGCTAACTTATGCGGCCTAAAACAGGAGAGAGTCTGAGAGCGGGAGTGCCGGAGTTCGAACTTTGGCGGTAGTCAGCGGCCCGTGATCAAGAGTGGCGATCAACTCAGAGAGTCTCACTCAATCATTCATCGACGTAAGTCATTGCCAGAAAGTACGTTATAACGCGGCTTATCAACAGGCTTTGTGACCACAGTTGAGAGTCAACTTGTGGTGCATAGTCAAGCGGTGACCGGAGGAAGCACGCCCAAAGCAACCCTCCTCGAACTAGCTCTATTTCGCAGGTTTGTCGCAAGCTCTTTGTTTGACTGAGAGTTATGACGAGGGTGTTGCTTTGGGTCTCACGGAGACCGAAAAGGATTCGAACTTAGACATGCGGCTTCAACATCTGAAGCCAAGGTCACCACCGCCCGCATGACGGACATCATGTGGTTGACCAACCTTGCTCCGGATATTCAGGAAGCGATTCTCTTTCTGCCACGCGTCGAGTCGGGTCCGGACACGGTCAAGGAGTCGATGTGCGGCGGATCGCTCGGGTGATGGATTGGGGCGTGCAGCGGGGGTTGTTGCATAATTTGTTCACTACTGAAAAGAGCCCAGTACATCGATACTAACTCCAGGTGTGGATTCGGACAAAGGGGGCAAGGTCACTCAAAAAGCTTGAAAGACGCTGTTTTTGCGGCTTCGAATGCTCGGCTGAACTTTTTAACCCACGCGTTAGAACACGCGAATGCTCTGCCAAGGAGTGGTGGCGTTTCCAATCATGGTAGCTACGGAAAGAGCTGATCGTGTGTGCACACGTAGTTGTCGTGTGTGCTGTTTTGCGGCACGACAAGTAAAGAGTTTGTTGCGGGATCGACTAATCAGATAGTGGCCTAATCGTTACGTAACTTGGTGGATCTAATTTTTAGCTATCTGTTTGGTAAGAATGAATCGGTCTCTTAAATTTCTACAAATGGCAACATTCCATCCGCCATACAGTTTTGGCGGCGATGCATTGCGTGTGGCCGACCAGGCCGATTCGCCTGGGAAATCGCTTCGGGATACAGCCCCTATCACTACGATCGATTGCCTCCGAGACCGCTTGATTTGCAAATCACGGAAGTCATGAAACACTATAATTTAGCGGTCGGCGCGTGCTGCCGAACCCCGGCTTTCCGAGTTGTCGGAATCGGATGTTCATCGGAAGCCGCATCCACATGGTAAAAACAGGAGCAGTGGACGAAATGACCCCAAACAAGTCCGCACTTCAGGTCGTGGGCCTCTTGTCCGTCGGAGTCTTGGTCACGGCGCCGATCGAGCCTGCCACAGCACAATGGAAGCAGTACGACTACGCGACGGCGAAGTTGTCGGTCGCGTTTCCCGCCGAGCCGGAAGCGGTCCCGGCCGAAGATGGCATTTCGTTCGGCATGCAGTACGTCGACGAAAACTTGGGCGTTTTCTACAACGCACAAATAATCGGGCTCGAAGCGGCCGACGTCGCCGGCGGTTCAAAATCGATGATGGATTCGATCGCCCAGGATTTCGGAGCCGATTTGAAAAGTCGAAAGCCGATCCGCAATGCGGGGCACATGGGCGAGGAGTTTACCGTTGCATATGAGGAAGACGGAATTCAGGTCGTGACTGTCGTCCGGTGCTTCCTGATCGGCCGGGATCTTTACCAGGTGACCGCAGCGTTTCAGGCCCAATGGCGCAAGGAGGCTCGCATTGATCAATTCCTGGCCTCCTTCAAGCTGAAGCTGCCGCCCCCCAAGTCGTTCCGCACCTGGAAGGATCCAACCGGCACCTACGAAGTCGTCGCGGAACTGGTCGCGTTGGAGGACGGCAAGGTTAAGTTGCTCAAGCTGGACGAAAGTACCGCAATCGTTCCAGTGAACCGCTTGTCAAAGACCGACCGCGAGTTCCTCCGACAGCAGTTCCCGATCCAAGCCGATCCGAATCTCGCCGCCGTTTTCACGCCGCTATCTCAGGCCAAAGCGAATGATGCGGGCATTCGGATCGATGGGAACCATTACGTCAAGTCACTCGACGCCGGGCTGCTGTCGATGGATTTCACCTTCGAGATGCTGGTGACGATCACCGCCGATTGGAAGGTGAACGGGGGCATCGCGCTGATCGGGATCGGCTCCGCCGATCGCGGCGGTCCGTCCGGCGAACCGTCCGATTCAGCGTTCTTCCGCATTCACGGCCCGGACCAGGGAGAGGGCGAAGTGCAGGTCAGCAACGGCCCGAACCAACATCTGTTGGGGCACATCAAGAATCCGGGCACGCACTTGGTGCGGATCATCAAGGTCGACCAGGCGGTCACGTTCGCAATCGACGTGGACAACGACGGCGAAAGTCCCGACGACCTGGAGACGACGATCCCCGATATCAAAACGTTTGTGCCTTCCTTGAACGAAAAGAATACACATGTCTTCTTTGGCGGCGGAGGAACTTATTCAAAGATCGATTTGAAGTTCGCGGCGCCTAAGGCCATGGCACCGGAGACAAGGTCGGCGGCGGGCAAGCCGCGCGCCTATTCGTTCGGTGGCCGACGTCGCTTTCCGCCAATGTTTACGTCGATCCCGCAGATTCGCGCGGGCCGCGAGGGAATTCAAGTCACCGATCGGCACTATGTGCGCACGCGCAGCGGAGACTACATCGACAAAGATTTCGTCCTTGAACTACTGGTGACGGTGGTCGAGGACAGCAAGGGCAACGGCGGGATCGTCTTCTTCGGCTTCGGCGAGGGAGGTCGGGATTCGCCCTACAACGAGCCGTCCAACACCGCCTACATCCGACTTCATCCGCCTGATCGGGGAAAGGGCGAAGTCGAACTATCCAACGGCAAGGGGAACAAGCAGAAGATGGGCAACGTGCCCCGCGAAGGAACGCACAAGCTTCGGATCGTCAAGCAAGGCGCAGCGGTCACCTTTGCGATCGATGTCGACAACGACGGCGAGGGACCTGACGATCTCGAACTCTCGATCCCCGACATCGGTGCCTTCGCTCCCTACCTGCACCGCAAGAACTCGCACCTGATCTTCGGAGGCGGAGGGCTGTTTCGCGAAGTGCGGCTCGAGCCACTGAAGGCGGGCAGCCGGACGACGACGGACGCGGTACCTGCCAAAGGACCAATGAAAGCGCCTCAGTCGCTCCCTGCCGAATTCGCTCCGAATCCGCAACTCGTCGCCGTTGCCGACGGGCTGGTGGCCGAGCGTTTCATCCGCTCGAAACAGAGCGACTTCAACAAACGGGACTTCGTGCTCGAGGTGCTGGTACGCGTCGACTCGACTCGCGATTCGCGCCAGAAGCTCCACTACTTCGGCATCGGCGAGGCAGAGCAGGACGGACCACGAATGCCCAACTCTGCCTTCTTGCAATTTCGCGCAGCCGACGACACCGAAGGTCGGGCGGATATGATGGACGGTCGTTCAAAACGGCAAGTCGGGAACCTGAAGACTAACGGTGTCCATCTTCTCCGGATCACCAAGCGGGGGTCGTCGCTGACCTTCACGGTCGACCAGAACAACGACGGACCCACAGCCGACGATATCGAAGCCAAGATCGACGACCTGCCCTCGACGCTCAGCACATTGCACGAAAAAAATGCCTACTTATTCTTCGGCGGTGCGGGCGTCTATCAAAAGGTAGAGCTAAAGGCTGTCGAATAGTGGCGCCATGATCGTCGCCGACAGGCATCCTCGCTTTTGCCGGGTCGTTGCTCAGGAATTTGGCTTGAGCGGCGTGTACTTGGCCTTTGCTGAAACCCTACCGAAGCTGACCAGGTACGGCAGATCTTTCAGCTTTACCTCGAGCACCAGGCGATGCTACCGGTGGTGACGGAGCTGAACCGTCGTGGCTGGCTCACCAAGCGCTGGGTGACCCGCAAAGGCATTGAGCGCGGCGCGAAGCCGTTCACCAAGAACTCGCTCCACAACCTGC
>JARGNK010000276.1 GCA_029213145.1 Rubripirellula sp.
TGATCCACCATTCCGGCGTCGGTTCGACGTAATTCAGTTAAGGTTGCGGCTCGCATGGATCTCAGTTTTTCGCGGTGTGCCGGGTCGAGTGCCAAGTTGTGAAGTTCTTCTGGATCGGTTTCCAGGTTGTAAAGTTCCTCCACCTCGCCCTCCACAAGTGTTCGAATGTACTTGTGACGGCCATCGAGCAACGAGATCCACCATGGGACTTTGGCTGTCTTGTAGAGCACAGCGGGGTCAGTTGGTATTCGATCTGTATCACTTCCGTATTTCTCACCCGTCAGCGCAGTCAGGACGGGATGCGGCCATTCAGCGGTTGGATTCTTCAGCAGTGGCGTTAAGTCATGGCCATGCATCTTCCAAGGCAACGGTAGATTCGCAAATGAGAAGAAGGTGGGTGGCAGGTCAGTACCGCCCACGGGGCGTGGGCAGACTTGGCCTAGTGGGATTCGTCCTGGAAAACTCATGATCAGTGGCCCGCGAATGTTGGCATCGTAAGGAGCGATCTTTTGCTGAAAGCCATTTTGGCCCCATGCGATTCCTTGATCGGCAGCAAACACGATCAGCGTGTTTTTTGTTTGGCCTGATTCCTCCAATGCCTTGCGGAGCTGTCCCACGGCATCATCGATTGCGAGTACACCCTGGTGGTATTGTCGAACCCAATTCTGAAGGGTGTTGCCGTGGAGCGGAGCGTTCACAACGGTTCTTTGCTGAACACCCGAGTCCAGCTCGGCTTCGCCGTTTTGATTGGGAACCCAGCGGTTGCGTTTGCGAACGTATTCGGGTTTGCCTTGGCGTGATGCGCCAGGGTAGATGTTCACCGGTTCGGGGACTGTTGCATTCGGATAGGCAGCCTGATGACGTTCGGCAGGTGTGAAGGGGCCATGAACGGCACCATAGCACAGCCAGAGGTACCACGGCTGACCTGCTTGGCGATGCTTCCCGCGGATAAAGTCCTCGGCGCGGTCGGTGTACCAGTCGGTTGTGTATCCAGAAATTCGTTTGACTTCACCATCGATTTCAACAATTTGATCATCGTAGTAGTGACCGGCATTTTTCGGATACTTGGGGCGACTCCAAACAATCTGGTGATCCCAGTCGCGGCCGTAACCACTGTCGATCCCGGTGTGCCATTTTCCAATTTGAGCGGTTGAGTAGCCGTTTTCTCGAAACACCCGTGGCCAAAAGGGGCACTGATTCGGGTCGTAGACGCTGCCTGGGTATTCACCCTGCATCCGCATCGACTGAACACCGTATTGATGATGGCCTGTGAGCATGGTGGCTCGCGATGGCATGCACCATGTACCAAGATAGGTGTGGGTGAAACGGACACCTTGGGCTGCCAATGCATCAATGTTGGGAGTTTTAACCCAGGGGTATGCTTCCGGGTAGCAACTAACCGTTCGATACGATTGGTCATCGGTAAAGATGAATAGGATGTTGGGGCGTTCCGCTGCTGAAACGAGCTGGCAAGCGTACAGAATCAAAAGGGTAACAATACTGGTGCGTGCCATGATTCATCGCTCAGTCGAAAAGTGTATAGGCGAGGATTTCGCTGCTGTCTGCTGATAACGTTTCGGTCTTAACCCAGTACTTCTGTGATGTCGCTGGTGCTATCGCTGAACTGCGTCGTTGGGGATGCCATTTGATTTGCGATTGTCACGAACAGATTTGAGAGGGGCACATTATCGCTGTAGTGGAGGTGGGATCCGTGCTGAAATCCCATGTTCTTGCCTCCACTGAGGATGATGGGATAGTTGATCGCCTGGTGGGTCTTGCTGGTCGCGCAGCCGTAGAAGCAAAGCGTATTGTCCAGCAAGGTTCCATCGTCTTCTTGGATCGAATCTAACTTCTTGATGAAATTAGCGTGCATTTCGTTTAGAAAAGTGATGTATTTGGCGACGTCCCCGTAATTCTTCTTTTCATGCGACAACTTGTGTGACGAGTGTGCCAACCCAATTGCGGATGGGAATCGGTCGGTTTGACCTGCTTCCTCGCAAGCGGTTTGGAATGTCGCGACCCGAGTCGAATCTGTCTGAAAAGCGAGGGCAAGCAGGTCGTACATGACCGTCAAGTATTCTTGAGGGCTGGTTGGGTTCGCATCGAGTTCCAAGCCGTCACGATCTACGTCTGGCTTGGGAGTGTTCTGCCAGCGTTTTGAGCGTTCCGTCATGCGTTCTACCTCTCGAACCGAACTAAGGTATTCATCCATTTTTCGTCGGTCGTTGGCACCGAGATGTTGGTTCAGGTCTTTGGCTTCATTGAGGATTTCATCGATGATACTGCCACGACTCGCCAAGGCATTTTGTTCCGATTGGCTCACTTCCCCGAACATGCGACGAAATATTTCAGCTGGCTTGTTCTGGGCGGGGATTGGTCTACCGCTGCGATCAAATGATAGGGTGGACGAGCGGTAGGGGCGATTGACGCCTCCCATCGAAGACATCACGAGCGATTGGAATCGCGTCTCTTTTCCAAGTTCTTGAGCCAGGTACTGGTCGATTGAAATCGACTGTTTGTCATAGGTTTTAAGAATGTCTGCGCCGGTCAAAAAATAATCTGCACCTTTGTGCGCAGAGGTGCGTCGCATGGCTGGATGCGATAGCCCCGACAGAAACGTGATTTTATCTCTTAGGGGCATGATGCTTTCATGCATGTTGGGAGCGAGATAGTCTCTGCCTTCTCCCATGGGAAACCAGCCATTTTCCATGCGGTCGGCAGCATCGTCCGACGGCATCGGCACGCCATAGGCAAAATAACCTGCAAAGAAACGTTGCCGCCGACGCTTCGGTTGATCGTTTGCCATCCCTTCCAGCCAAGGTAGGGCCAAGCAGACGCCGGTAGACTTCAACACCATTCGTCGGTTGAGATGCCAGGATTTGCTTTTCACGATTGACTCACTTGGGTTGGACGTTTTTTGTTTGAATTAGGGCTGGAGCGAAGCGAGTGAATTGACGTCACTTCGTGGAAAACGGCTCAGACAAAACAATCTGCTCAATCAATACCTGAAAATTGTCTCCGCTTTCCTCCAGCGTTTCGCAGACAGAATCGATGGCCGGTCGGTCGGCAAACTCAAGGTAGCGACCAAGACTATATGACATGACTTTGCGAACCACAGCCTGGCGAAATTGCGATCGTTTTTGGTTCAGCAGATAGTTTTGAAGATCGTTCAGGTTTTCGATGCTTGTACCATTGCGAAGTCGCGTCGAGGGATCAATGTTGACTTTTTGGTGGGGGGCAAGTGCGAGCGGATCGGTCGATCCTTCTCGCCATTGTCCCAACGCATTGTAGTTCTCGAATGCCACGCCCCAGGGATCAATTTTTTGATGGCAATCACGGCAGCTTGCGTTGTCAGCGTGAGCGATCAACCGTTCCTTAAGCGAAAGCAGGCTTTCGTCTTTCGCTGCTTTTTCGGGCAACTCGGGCACGTTAGGCGGGGGTGGCGGAGGCGGGTCGTCGAGCATTCGTTCCAACACCCAGACCCCGCGTTTGATGGGATGCGTTTCTGCGCCCGTGGAATTGCCGAACAGCATGCTTGCCTGAGTCAGCAAACCACCGCGATGATGATCTTGACTGACGGGAATGACTTGAAAGCCACCACTGATATCGGGGATTCGGTAGTGCCGTGCGAGTGTCGGATTTAAGACGGCAAAGTCGGAGTCGATAAAATTTCGAATTGATAGGTTTTCCGTCAGGACGTGATTGAGAAAACGAATCGTTTCCTCTTCGAACAGATCTTTGGTTCGTTCGTCGAATTGAAAGAACTCGGGATTCACCGCGAGGCGTCGAATGCCAGCTAGATCCAGCCACTGGTCGGCAAAATTTCGGGAAAATGCTTGGGACTTGGGATCCGCCAGCATCCGGCGAGTTTGCTTGAGCAAGACTTCCGGTTGATGGAGCTTTCCCTCGCTTGCCAATGCAAAAAGAGTCTCATCAGGCATGGAACTCCAAAGGAAGTAAGACAGGCGCGAAGCAAGTTCATAGTCGCCAATCCGACGCCTTTCGAGTTTCGTATTCTCGGCGACCTGAGTTGCCTCCGGCTCGCTCAGCAGTAGGAAGTTGGGCGAGCAAAGTACGGCTGTGAGAGTCGAAACGATCGCATGTTCAAACGAAGGTTCAGCCTTTCTTAGACGTTCGAACAAGGCGACCTTGCGGTTGATTTCGGCGTCGGTCACGGGACGTCGGTAGGCCCGTTTCATGAACTTGCCGAGGACCTCTTTTACGTAAACGCCTTCCTTAGATCGATTGTTGGAATCGAAGAGGATTGCCTGTCGTTGTGCGGGGGGCCATGTCTCGTAGTAATTGCAGGTGATTTCAACCCAATCGATATCCAGTTTGGGCAATTCCTCATAAGAGAGCTTGCTGGTGCCGCGGCGGTAGTCGTTGAAAATTCGAAAGTACGAAGGGCGAGCCGGCTTGTTGGATTGAAATGGGAAGTTCGCACCTTGGACAACGAATTCGTACGTTTGCATCTCCGTCGAGCGGATTTCCTCGTTTGCGGCTTCTTTCTGGTCGGAGACTCCCGCACCACGAAAGGACCCCAGTTCAAAGGAGAGGCGTGGAAATGAGTGGTTGGCACCTAGTATCGCGGCGCATCGAATGCGGACTTGAACGGGTGAATCGTAAGGCACTTCATACAATTCGATGCGGAATTCAGGTTGCCATCCAGACCGCCCAGCTCCTTTGGCTCCTCCAATCTTTTTTTCTTCGGCAAAGATGTCCCCGATGCGATCGGAGGGACGGTTACCGGCAAGTAGGATGCCGTCGGTTGATTGTGAACCATGCTCCAATCGAAATAATCCCGGTTTCGCTTTGTTGCCAGGAGAAAAATCGGGCCCGTTCTTCAGGTTAAAGCCAACAGGCTTGCTGTTCCGCTTTTTGTTTTTGGCGGCGGGGGCTTTGTCAGCGACTGGCTCGAATGCTTTTTCAGGCTCCACCCGGACGAAGTAGGGATCGGGTTGTGTCTCAGGCACAAGGATAATTCGCTCGAGTGCTGATCTGGCAATACGTTCGAAGTACTCAAGGTGCAATGCTGAGGTGCCCAGTACACCGCTATTGTTTTTGAAGCCTTCCTTTGCGACTCCTTCCGGTGGCAGGTCGGCGGAGTATCGCAGGTCAAGATCGAGTAGGTCGCGGAGTGTATTGTTGTATTCATAAGCCGTCATGCGGCGAAGAACATTTTTGCCTCCCGTTGATCGTTTCGCTTCCATCGCCTGACGCAATTCCGCGGTCAGGGCATCGACCATGATTTGACGCTCTTCATTGGAAGGTTGTTCTACTTCTGCCGGAGGCATCTCCCCGACATTGGTCAGATCAAGTACTTCCTGCCACATGTCTGCATCGCTGCCGCTGACCAAATCGGGATCGAGTTGGTCGAGTCGCAGATCAGCTTTCTGTTGTTCGGGGCCGTGGCACTGAAAACAATACTTGGAAAGATAAGGGCGAATCTGATTCTGGTAGGCGTTCGTTCCAGATTCAGCAGTGGCGTTGGTAACGAACGGTAACGAAAAGGTGGCAAATGCGATGACTGCGAACAAGATGCGATAGAACGAATGTTCGGTTGTCGTGGCAAATCTGCTTTTCGACTTTTGTGAGTTCGCGTCTGATCTGTTTCTGCAGTAAGTCAAGAGTGTTTTGTGCCGTCTGTGTGGTTGCGCGAGCCGAGATGATACCAATCAGCCCAGAAACGAATTGACCGAGCAAGCGTTCATTCGAATCGAGATGGCGGGGGGCGCTGTGGGTGGGTCGAGGGGTGGGGCGAGCGTTGAATTGCCTTGCCAATAATTTAGCCGTAATCCTCGTAAAAAGCCAGTTTTGAGTCGTTGTGTCCGGACAGCGCGTGGGGAATATAAAAGATCAAGGATTTTTTGCGGCTGGTTTCGGCTAGTTTCTTGGGATGTTGAGAGGACCGCGAGCAGGCGAGGCGAAGCTCCGAAGGTTGTTACAGTGCGGCGGTTATTGCGGTGCGGCGTTAATTGCGGTGCGGCGGTTGTTGCGGTGCGGCGGTTGTTGCGGTGCGGCGGTTGTTGC